>NZ_JAWLCN010000011.1 GCF_041687135.1 Vulgatibacter sp.
AACACGGAAGTTAAGCCCCTCATCGCCGATGGTACTGCACGGGAAACCGTGTGGGAGAGTAGGACGCTGCCGGATTTTTTTTGCGAGCCCCCGAACCGCCCAGCGCGGTTCGGGGGTTTCGTCTTTTAAGCTCCGTGTCGACGCGAGCGCCGGCGGCGACGAAGGACCGCGACATCCATCGTGTGTCCGCTCTCAGTCGCTGGTCGCCAGCCACTCCACCGGCAGCGCGAGGTCGGCGATCACCGGGTAGTGGTCGGACGCATCTCCCTGGAGCACGAAGCTGCGCTGCACCTCGAATTCCGTGGAGGCGAGGACATAGTCGTACCGGAAGGTTCCGAGCAGGGGCAGCGGGTAGGTGCCGGCGTCACCCGTTCCGGCCTTCGCCCAGGCGTCCTGCAGGCGGCTGGTGAGGAGGCGGACCGCAGGCGACGTCGCCACGTCGTTCAGGTCACCGACGAGGATCTTCGGCCTCTCGTCTGCCGCCATCAGGCGGGCGACGAAGGCGGCCTGCTCGCGCCGGAGCTCGCTGCGCTGCGGCATGGGGCTGAGGTGGGCCTTGTAGAGGCTGACCTCCACCCCATCGACCAGCAGCACCGCCCGCGCGACGACACGGGGCTCCATCCCCCGGTCCACCGGCAGCGGGCGTTGATCGAGGGAGACGACCGGTACGCGTGAGAGCAGGGCCATGCCGTAGTCGCCACCGTGCATCTGGGTGGCCGGAATGTGCACCGCATAGGGCAGGCCGAGACGGCGGCCGAGCTCCCGGGCCTGATCGAGACCGCCGGCCCGCCGGGTGCCGTTGTCGACCTCCTGGAGCGCGACGACGTCGGGGGAGGCCTCCTGGATCGCCTCTGCCACCCGATCGATCCCTTCCGAGCAACTGCGGACGTTGAACGTCATCACACGGAGCGAGTTGGTCTGCGTCGTGCCGCGCCGGATCGCCGCCGTTCGCAGCTCGCTCTTGTAGGCAGAGCACGCACAGAGCTGGGACAGGATGACCGCGAGGAAGGTGCGGCAGAGCCAACGATGCAAAATCGACCTCGTCTGGATGAAACGAGCAAGGAGAACGCCATCTTAGCCGTAGGCCCCGGAGGCTCCACAAGCCCCCCCGGTTCCCACCGGTCGGTTTCTTGACCACATCGGCGCCCCGCCGGAGACTCGGGCGATAGCGCGAGGTGACGGTGATGCGGTGTCCGGGATGCGGTGTGGCGGGGACGGGAGCGGGACGGTGTCTCGCGTGCGGCGTCTCGATGCCCCTTCCCGACGAGCAGCTGGTGCAGCGTCGCCCGGTGGGCGAGGAGGTTCCGCTCGACCGCCGCGGCGGGCGACGGGACGGAGCCCGCGCCGCGGCCCCTGCTGCCCTCGCCGTCGACCTCTCCATCGATCGGCGCCTCGTTCCTCGGCTCACTGCGGCGGTGGCGCCGCCGGAGCGTGCAGCGAAGGTTGCCCGGATGCGCCTCGATCACGAAGGCGCCGAGGCCCTGGCGGGCAGGTTGCTGGTACCTCTCGCCCAGTCGGCAGCCCGGGCGCTGGAGCCCGCCTTCGTGGCTGCGAAGCGGGCGGTGAGCGAGCGGATGCAGCGGCAGCGCGACGATGCCGGCGAGCTCCTCGTCGAGGGCCGGATCCTCGAAGCGGACGGCGAGGGAATCGCCGCCTTCGTGGCATTCGGCAGGGCTTTGCTCGCCGCCCCCCTCGACGCCAGCCCGGTCCGGGCGTTGGAGCGGCTCGCCGCTGCCCACGGGCTGCGGTTGGCGCTTGCCGATCTCTACGACCTGGTGGTGGCCGAGACGGAATCGCATCCCAGCTCGCCGACCCTTCGTCGCCGCGGCGCCCAGCTCCGGGAGCTCGGCGCCGCGCAGGCCGAGCGGGTGGAGACGTGGGAGGCGGCGCGCTCCGCTGCAGTCGAGGCCGCGGCGGCAGGCCCGCGTGCCGTCGAAGCATGCGGCGTCGCGCCCTCCGCCCCGCTCGCCACTTCTGCTGCGCCCGCGGCAGAGATGCCGGCGCTGGCAGCACGCGTCGCCGAAGACCTCACCGCGCCCGCTGCCGAGGAGCTAGCCACGCCGGTTGGCGACGAGGCCAGCGCGCCTCTCGTGCCGGCGCTCGTCGCGAGGGCTACCGCGGCGCCCGCGGTGGATCGCCTCCCCGTCGGTCCGAGTGTCGTGCCGCTGCTTGCGCCTGTCCGCACGGCATCCCCATCTCCGCTGCCTGTTGGCGCAGCGATGGAAAGCGCCCCGCGCCCTGCCGGATCATCCGCTTCCTTCGGAGCAGAGGCGACGCCCGAGCCACTTCCGCCGTTCGTTCCGCCGCCGCTTGCTGCTGCGCCCGTCCCCGAGCCTGTCGCAACAGCTGCGGTCTCCAGCGGCGCGTCCGACGGCTTCTCCCTCGCCGCCGCCCCGTCGCCCGTGCAGGAGCAGGACGACGCCAGCATCTCCGCGCGCAGGATCGCCCTCGGTCGCAGCAGCCCCGATCCTGCCGACGTGCCGGTGCAGGCACGCCTCCTCGCCTGGATCGTCGATCTCGCGGTTGTCGGCGCCGTCCCCGCGGTCGCGGTGGTCGCCGGCACCAGCGCATTCTCGCGGCCCGGCCTCTCGGTGATCGACCACCTCCTCTACGCCGCAGCGCAGCACCCCTCGATCTTCGTCGCCGCAGCGCTGCTCGGCCTGCTCACCGCCTTCGTCTACCTCACGCTCGGCCTGGCCATCGGCGGCCGCACCCTCGGCGATCGGCTGGCGGGGCTCCGCTCCGTCGAGGTCGAGCACGGTACGCCGCCGGGGCTCCGGCTCGCTGCCGTGCGGAGCGCTGTCGCCATCGCCGGGACCCTCGCCTTCTTCGTGAGCCCGCTCTGGGCCCTGGTCGATCCGAACGGCGAGGCCCTCCACGACAAGGTGGTCGGAACTCGCACCATTCGCTGCGTTTGACGGGCCCGTTGCCGGCAGCGAAGATGCCGCCGCAATGCCCCTCTTCCTCGCAGGTCTATTGGTACGCGGCGGCGTTCTCGCTCCCCAGGTGGTCGAGGAGGCGCTCCAGCGGCAGGTCCTCGCCGGCGGCGCCCTCGACTCGAGCCTGCTCGAGCTCGGCGCTCTCGAGGAGCCGCAGCTCGCGGAATATCTCGCCCGGGCGAGCGGCCTTCCCCTGGCGACGCCGGAGCAGCTCGCTTCGCCCGACCAGCGGCTGCGCCGCCTCTTTCCGCTCCGGCTCGCCGAGCGCCATGGCCTCGTCCCCTTCGCGCAGGAGGAGAAGACGCTGCGGATGGCGTGCGCCTATCCCGCGGACGCGGCGCTCCTCGAGGAGATGGGCTTTCTCCTCTCGCAGCGGATCGAGGCCTGGGTCGCGCCGGAGTTCCGGGTACGCCTCGCCATCGAACGGCTCTACGGCCAGCCCGCCTCCGCGCGAATGCACGAACTCGCGCGCCGCTGCGGCGCCGAGGTGGCCCCGCGTCCCGCCGATCTCCCCGCCGCGCCGCCCGCCCCCCGCGATCCCGAGCGGAGCGTGGCGCCCGACTGGACGGTGAGCGAGGCCCTCGCGCGCCTCGAGTCCGCTTCCAACCGCGACGAAGCGATCGATGTCGCCCTCCGCTTCGGCAGGCGGCACTTCTCCTGGGTGGCGCTCTTCGGCCTCGTCGGCGGCAAGGCGATCGGCTGGGATGCGGTGGGCGAGGAACCCGGCAGCGAGCGCCGCGTCGAGCAGGTGGTCCAGCCCCTCGACGAGGAGACCGTCTTCTCCACGGTCGTCCATACCCAGGGGCGGTACCTCGGGCCGGTCGCGCCCACCGAAGCGAACCTGCGCCTCGTCGAGCGGATGGGGCGCCAGCCGCCGCAGACGGCGTTCGTCCACCCGGTGCAGGTGGGCGATCGAACGGTGGCGCTGATCTGGGCGGACAACGGCGCCGGTGAGGTGCCGCAGGTGGCCGCTGCGGAAACGATGGTCGTGATGCAGGCGCTCGGCCACGCGCTCGAACGGCTGATCCGCGGGAGGAAGGCAGCGGTGGCGGCGACGTCGGAGTCCGTGCCCGCGCCTGCGCCGGTTGCCGCGCCCGCGGAAATCCCGGCGCCCGTCGCGGTCGCCGACCCGACCGCGACGGTGGCTGCTCCCGCCGACGTCCCGACGCCCGTCGCGGTCGCCGAATCGACGGCGCCGGTAGCTGCGCCCGCCGCAGTGCCGGCCCCAGCAGCCGAAGCACCGGCGCAGGCGGAGACCCTGCTCGACACCGACGAGTCTCCAGCCGCCGGCGAACCGGCGCCTGCTGCGGACGACGCTACCCCTCCAGCGAAGGATGCGCCCGCTCCCGTTGCCCTGGCGGCCCGGGCTGCGGCGCAGCTCCCGCCCCCCGGCGGCGCTGCCACCGCCCTGCAGCAGGCCTGCGCCGGCGTCGAGGCCCTCCTCGCCGCTGGCAGCGACGCCGAACGTGCCGCTGCGCTCGCCCGCATCGCCGGCAGCGGCGCCATCGGCGCCGAGCTCCTGGTCGCGCTGCTCCCGGGCCCGCTCCGCATCGACGGCAGCGGCGCCGTCTCGGGTGGCGCCTTCCTCGACGCGCTGCTCGCGCTGGGGCCGTGGGCGATCCCCGCCCTCACCAGCGCCGCCCGCTCGCCGAGCTCCTCGCTCCGCTATTGGGCCGCGGTGCTCCTCGCCGGCTCCGCCGACACGGCTGCCCACGCCGCCCTCGCCAGGCTCGCCAGCGACCGGGACCCCCACGTCGCCGCCGTCGCCAGGCTCGCCGCGCAGCCTGCGGCCTGAGCCCCCCGGGGCTCGAACGCAAAGCCATCTAGGGCGTGTCGACAGTATCGGCGGCTCAATCGGGGCGCACGCTTAGCCTTGACGGATGTTCAGTGCGCCGCCATGCTCCAAGGTGTGACCGACCGAAACGCGTTCTCGAATGAGCAGTGGGAGCGCATGGCGCCGCTGGTAGCCTCCCTGCACCGTCGGGGCCCGCGAGGAAGAAGCGACCGACGCTTCGTCGAAGCCGTCGTCTGGTTGCTGCGTACAGGCTCTCCCTGGCGGGACCTGCCAGCCTCGTTCGGCAGGTGGGGTTCCGTGTACCAGCGCTTCCGCCGCTGGGCTGCGGCGGGCCGTTGGGAGGCGCTACGCCAGGCGCTTGGAGCGGATCGCGCGGTCGACGAGCTGCTGCTGATCGACAGCACAATCGTAAAGGCGCATCCGCATGCGGCGGGGGCGCGAAGCGGACAGAGCAGCGAGGCCCTCGGCCGATCGCGCGGCGGGTTCACGACCAAAGTGCACGCCGTGGTTTCGAGCGGAGGGCGTCTCGTGCGCTACGTGCTGACTGGAGGCGCGGCGCGCTTCGCCTTCAACCAGGCGCTCCGCCTCGCGAAGGATGCGCTCGAGGCGAAACGGCGCGGAGAAGACGTCTTCGTCCCCTGGACTGGCTTCGATCAGATCAACTCCATCAACAAGTGGAAGCGCTCGGCCGCACGGCAGGCGTTCCGCATCCGGAACAAGACGAGCGGCGGCAGTTCCGCCGTCGCGGTCGGTGACGCTGGCTCTCCGCGCAGCATCCGACTGCCGAGGCTGGGCTTGCTGGCGGTACGTGAGGACACAAGGAAGCTGCGCCGCATGATCGCCAGGGGCCGGGCGAAGATCCTCTTCGCCACCATTTCCCACGAGACCGGCGGCCGGTGGACGGTAAGTCTCAACCTCGAGGCGGCAGCGCTCCACCCTGCGAATCGACCCGAGGTGGTGGCTGCGCCTATCGAAGTTCCACCAGCGGATCGGGAAAGTGCGCCGCGCGTTCGTGCACCGCGTATCGAGCCGGCTGGCCAAGACCCACAGCCACCTGGTGGTCGAGACGCTGTCCACGGCGGGGCTGATGCAGACCCGCATGGCCGCTCCCTCGCCGACAGCTCGTGGGCGAAGTTTGCCGATGCGCTTACGTACAAATTGCAGTGGCGGGGGGGATCTCGACCGCTTCTACCCGAGCACGCGCCGCTGCAGCGCGTGCTCGGAGGTAGGCGAATCGATTCCACTGGCGGAGCAGACCTTTCGCTGCCGTAGTTGCGGTCACGAGGCCGACCGCGACACCAATGCGGCCGCGTGCCTCGCGCAGTACCCGGGGGTGCAGTGGCCTCCCGTCGCCGCCAAGCAGGCGGAGACGAAAAACGTTTGCCGAGAGGAGAGCGCTGGCGCGTGGGCTCGTCCCACGCGTGGAACTGTCCTCGTTGAAGCAGAAAGGGCTTCGGCCCGACGCCCGAGGAGGGCGGTGTTGGCAGCCTGATGATGTCAACACGCTTTGGCGCGCAGCCTGCCACGTCGACCGCTTGCTCGGCGCCAGCGCGCCGAGTGGGCACCGCAAAAGAGCCCATGCGGCTTCACTGCACCGCTGGCGCTTCGTATCGTCGGGCGATGCGCTTCCTGCTCGCCCTCCTCCTCACCGCCTGGCCCTTCCTCGCCGGCGCCGCGGCAGCCGTCCCCACCGACGCCAGCTGGGCGATCCTCGCCCCGAAGGCAGGGGAGGGCGCCGCGATGGGCCGGGCGCTGCAGCAGGCAGCCGATACCCGCGGCCTGCAGCAGGGCTTCGCCGCCGGGTTACGGGCGGGCCTCGGCTTCGACCCCTTCGACGCAGCGACCCTCGAGGCTGCAGGCGTCGCCCTCGATCAGCCCCTCGCCATCGCCTCCCGCAGCGGCGTGGAGCTGGCCTCCGTCACCCTCCGCCCGGGCGAACAGGGCACGGCGCACCTCGCCGCCTGGCTGAAGCCCCTGGGCGAGGTGCAAGCCGGCAAGGTCCACCGCGGCTGGAAGATCCAGCTCGCCACCAGGGGCGAGAAGGTGGTGGCGGGCCATGCAACCAGGGGCGCCACGGCCGTGACCGCCCGCCTCGCCGCGGCAGGCGGCGACGTGGCTGCCACCCTCCGCGCCGCGATCGACGCCAGCGCCGGCAACCGCTCCCTCGAGGCGGCGCCGCTCTTCTCCGCGGTGCGGCGGGAGGCAGCTGCGCCCTGGCTCCTCTGGATCCGACGCGAGGCCGGGACCACCGCCGCAGCCGTCGGCCTCGAGGGTGATCGCCTGCGGATCCGCGGCCGCACCTCCGCCCGGAACGCCGGCGATTGGCTGGGAACGGGAGCTGCCTTTCCCGGCGCTGCAGGCGGCGAAGGATTGCTCCTCGCCCGCATCGCCCTCTCTCCCGCAGCCCGGAAGGCCGGCGGCCCCGCAGCTGGCGGCGTTCGTTTCCTGCTCGGACAGGCGTGCCCCGCCTGTGATCCCCGCGCCCTCTCCCGCCAGGCAAATACCCTCGCGCCGCTCCTCGCCGGCCCCGCTGCCCTGGCCCTCTCGCGCCTCGAGCTCCGGGCCCTCGAGCAGGGCTGGAGCCCCGCCGCGACGCCCTTCGCCTGGGTGGCGGCGGTCCGCGACCCTGCTGCAGCGGCGCTGTGGCTCGAGCAGACCGCGAAGCTCGTCGGCGCCGCCGGCAGCGTCGATCGGAGCGTCGACACGCCGATCGGCCCCCTCTCCTTCGGCCTGCGCGGCAAGCGCCTCTTCGTCGCCAGCGACGCCGGCGCACGGGATCGCCTTCTCGCCGCAACCGGCGGTGCTGCGAGCGGACAGGGGGCGCCGCTCTCCGCCACCATCGATCCCACCGCGCTGGGGCGGGCCCTTGCCGGCCTCTCCGTCACCGACGCGCTCCGGGGCGGGCTGCTCGGCTCGCTCTTCGCCGTCCGGCTCCAGCTCGGCCCCCTGCTCCAGGGCAGCGGGCCGCTGCAGGTGGAGGCGGCGCCGGTGGGGAAGGGCACCTATCGCTTCGACGCAAGCTGGGACCTGCAGCACGGCAGCTGAGACGCGTCCACCCCGCGTCGCAACGTGCCCCAACGGGGCGTGGACCACCTGGGCCGGAAGCGGGCACGTGCGCTTGCCGCGGAGCAGCGCCCACCCCACGTTACCTGCGACCCGGTGGAGCGCCGGGACCCTCTAAGCGCCTCGGGGCGCTGCATGGTCCGCGCTTCGTGGCGAAAAGGTGCGTGGCGGACGCCCCTTCTCGTGCAGCGGGTCCCCGGCCGCCAAAGGCCGGGTGGAGCAGCGCGTGGCGGGTGCCGACGCCGCTTCCGGGCGAGGCCAGCAACGGCCCCCGGAGGCGACTCGGGTGCGGGCAGGCAGCACCGCGACATGCGGCGCGCCGCCGCACCCGGTGTGCCACGCGGGACTGGGCGGTGTCCCCACTGCGCCGGCCCCGCCACGCGCCGTTCCGTTTTTCCGGCAGCCGGGTGATCAGCCGTAGGCGGCGCGGTAGTCGACGCCGTCCTCTTCCTCGGGCTCCGCCTGGTTGCGGCGGTCCGGCTCGGCGTTGGCGAAGAACGTGTCGAGGGCCACGCGGAGCTCCTCCGCCGGCTCGATCCGCATCGCCTCGGAGCGGAAGGCGGCGGCGCCCACCAGGCCCCGCGCATACCAGCCGAGGTGCTTGCGGAATTGGTGCACCGCCCGCCGCTCGTCGCCGCAGAAGGCGAGGTGGGCCTCGTAATGCTCCATCACCACCGCGTGCCGCTCGGCGACGGTGGCGGGCGGGCCGCCCTCGAGCTCCCGGAAGAGCCAGGGGTTGCCGAGGGCGCCGCGGCCGATCATCACCGCGTCGCAGCCCGTGGTCGCCAGCATCCGATGCGCGTCGGCAACGCTCTTCACGTCGCCGTTACCAATCACCGGGATCGAGAGCGCCTCCTTGAGCGCCTTGATCAGCGACCAGTCGGCCTTGCCGTTGTAGCCCTGCGCCCTGGTGCGGGGGTGAAGGGCGACCGCCTGGCAGCCCGCCGCCTGCAGCGCGAGCCCCACCTCGACGCAGTTGATGCTCTTCGCGTCGATGCCGGCGCGGATCTTCGCGGTCACGGGCAGGCCGGTCGCCTCGGCGATCTTCGAGACGACCTCTGCGGCGCGGGAGGGCTCGCTCATCAGCGCGCAGCCGGCCCCGCTCTTGGTCACCTTCGGGACCGGGCAGCCCATGTTCACGTCGATGATCTGGGCGCCGTGGTCGCGCGCCACCTTGGAGGCCTCGGCGAGCACGTCCGGCTTGCCGCCGAAGACCTGCACCGAGAAGGGGCGCTCCCAGACCGGATCGAAGCGCAGGTAGCGCATCGTGCGGTTGGAGGCGCGCATGAGCCCCTCGGCCGAGACGAGCTCGGTGGGGCAGAGGCCGGCGCCCAGCCGGAAGGCGAGGCTGCGGAAGGGCATCTCGCTGATCCCGGCCATCGGGGCGAGGATCCAGCGGTTGCGTAGCTCGTAGGGACCGATGCGCATCGTCTCGTTCAACCCCGCTGCGTGCGGGCTGCTTCCTACCCGTGGAGCGCCCCGGGCGCAATGGGCCGGCGTCCCTGCCCGGCCGGTTGCTTCGCCTCGCGCCGCGAGGTGGTAGAGTCCGCCGCCGTGAAAGAGCTACGAGTCCCCAAGCAGCGCGTCGAGGTCGAGGTCCTCCTCCCCGGCGGCGGTACCCGCAAGGTCGCCGTATTTCTCTCGGAGTTCGCCTCGGGGCATGCCGGCGGCGAACGCCTCTCCGATCTCCTCAACGGCAGCGCCGCCTTCTTCCCGGCGGTGGAGGAGGGGAGCGACGAGATCGCCATCCTCAACCGCACCGCGATCGCCGTGGCCCGCGTCGCCAGCTCGGTGGAGCGGGACATCGCCTCCGAGTTCACGCTGCCCACCGAATTCGAGGTCGAGATCACGCTGGTCGACGGCAGCAGCCTCACCGGCCTGATCAGCTTCGTGATGCCGCCGGAACGGTCGCGGCTCATCGACTTCCTGAACGACGGTCCGCCCTTCTTCCGGGTCCTGCAGGAAGATTGCGTCTCCCTCGTCAACAAGCGCCACGTCGCCCTCGTGGCCCCCGTGCGGAAATAGAAACAAGCCATGGCTCGCATCGACCCCGTCATCGATCGGATCTTCCAGGAGAGCGCCGCGGCCCTCGTCTTCGAGACCGGCACCGCCGCGTTCCTCCTCACCGCGAGCGGCAACCGCCCGGTCTACAAGCAGCAGCTCTCCACGGCGCAGATCCTCGGCGCCTTCGCGGAGATCACCCCCGCCGAGCTGCAGGGCCGGCTCGGCAACGAGCCGCGGATGCAATTCCCCTACGTGGCGCCCGGCGGCGCGGTGGAGATCACCGTCGAGGCCCGCGACGGAAACATCCGCGTCCTCGTCAAGCCGCAGCCCACCGCCGGTACACCCAGCCGCGGCGGCGTGCCCTACCACGCGGTGGTCGCCGCCAAGCCCGAGCACGTCGCGCCGAAGCCCCAGCCGCCGAAGGCCCCGGAGCCCGTGGTGCAGGTGACGGCGCCGGCCGGCGCGGTGCCGGTGATGCTCTCCGGCGATCCCCGCAAGGCGATGGAGCAGCTGCTCTCGCTGATGCTCGAGAAGAAGGCCTCCGATCTCCACCTCACCAGCGGCTGCGTGCCGATGCTCCGCGTCGACGGCGACATCGTCCCCGTCAACCTCTACGGCACGCTGCCGAACGAGCGCCTCCAGGCGATCCTCTGGTCGATCGCCCCGCAGCGGAACCAGGAGGAGTGGGAGGAGAAGAAGGACACCGACTTCGCCTACGAGACCGAGGAGTCGCGCTTCCGCGTCAACGTCTTCTGCGACCGCAGCGGCGTCGGCGCCGTGCTCCGCACGATTCCGACCAAGATCATGAGCGCCGAGGACATGGGCCTCTCGAAGGCGATCCTCGACCTCTGCTTCCTGCACAAGGGGCTGGTGCTGGTCACCGGCCCCACCGGCTCCGGCAAGTCGACCACGCTCGCGGCGATGGTCGACTACATCAACCGGAACCGCTCGGATCACATCATCACCATCGAAGATCCGATCGAGTTCGTTCACCCCAACAAGAACTGCCTCGTGAACCAGCGCGAGGTCTCGGTGCACACTGCCTCGTTCAAGAACGCGCTCCGCGCAGCGCTGCGCGAGGATCCCGACATCATCCTGGTGGGCGAGCTCCGCGACCTGGAGACGATCGCGATCGCCATCGAGACCGCCGAGACCGGCCACCTCGTCTTCGGCACCCTCCACACCAACACCGCGCCAGCGACGATCGACCGGATCATCGACCAGTTCCCGCCGGACCGGCAGGAGCAGATCCGGATGATGCTCTCCGAGTCGCTCAAGGGCGTGATCGCCCAGACCCTCTGCAAGAAGAAGGGCGGCGGCCGGGCCGCGGCGCAGGAGGTGCTGATCTGCAACAGCGCCGTCTCGAACCTGATCCGCGAGGGCAAGACCTTCCAGGTGCCGTCGATCATGCAGACCGGCAGGAACCAGGGCATGGTCACCTTGAACGACGCGCTCCTCGAGCTGGTGAAGAAGGAGATCGTCGCCCCCGAGGAGGCCCTGAAGAAGGCCGTCGCCAAGGGCGAGTTCAAGGGGATGCTCGAGCGCCTGGGGCACAAGCTCGAGGCGCCGGAGAATTGAGGGGCCCGGCCCGCGCGGGGCCGGATTCTCTCCCCCGCGCCGTGGGCCCTCAGCTTCGTTGACCCCCCGACGGCCGGTTGCTAGGATGCCGCCCCTTTTGGCGAGCAATCCCGTATTTCCGCGGGGTTGCAGCGCGCCTCGCCTGCAGCTGGTCCCGCGCCAGCGGGGCCGGATTCAGGAGAAGCCCGCATGTCCGTCGATCTCGCCGACAAGCCGATGTCCCCCGAAGAAGAGAAGCGCGCGAAGCTCGCAGCCCTGCACCGCGAGGCGGAGCTGGGCGGCGGCGAGGAGCGCATCGCCAAGCAGCACGAGGCGGGCAAGCTCACCGCCCGCGAGCGCATCGACCTGCTCCTCGATCCCGGCACCTTCGTCGAGGTCGACAAATTCGTCACCCACCGGTGCAGCGACTTCGGGATGGAGCAGAAGAAGATCCTCGGTGACGGCGTGGTCACCGGCTATGGCCTCGTCGAGGGCCGGCAGATCTTCGTCTTCGCCCAGGACTTCACCGTCTTCGGCGGCTCGCTCTCCGGCGCCTACGCCCAGAAGATCTGCAAGATCATGGACCTCGCCATGCAGGTGGGCGCCCCCGTGGTCGGCCTCAACGACTCCGGCGGCGCGCGCATCCAGGAAGGCGTGGAGAGCCTCGCGGGCTACGCGGACATCTTCCTCCGCAACACCCTGGCCTCCGGCGTGATCCCGCAGATCAGCCTGATCCTCGGGCCCTGCGCCGGCGGCGCGGTCTACAGCCCGGCGATCACCGACTTCATCGCCATGGTGAAGGACACGTCGTACATGTTCATCACCGGCCCCGACGTCATCAAGACGGTGACGCACGAGGAGGTGAGCAAGGAGAACCTCGGCGGCGCCAGCGCCCACAACGCGAAGAGCGGCGTGGCGCATTTCGCGGCGGAGGACGAAGCCCACGCGATCCGGATGACGCGCGAGCTCCTCTCCTTCCTGCCGCTCAACAACGCCGACGATCCGCCGGTGGAGCCGTGCAACGACGACCCCTTCCGCGAGGACGAGAAGCTCCGCACCATCGTCCCCGAGAATCCGAACAAGCCCTACGACATCAAGGAGATCGTGAAGACGGTCGTCGACGACAACCACTTCTTCGAGGTGCAGGAGCACTACGCGAAGAACATGGTCATCGGCTTCGCCCGCCTGAACGGCCGCCCGGTGGGCATCGTCGCCAACCAGCCCCTCGTCCTCGCCGGCGTGCTCGACATCGACGCCTCGGTGAAGGCGGCGCGCTTCGTGCGCTTCTGCGATTGCTTCAACATCCCGCTCGTCACCTTCGTCGACGTGCCCGGCTTCCTGCCTGGCACCTCGCAGGAGTGGGGCGGGATCATCCGCCACGGGGCGAAGCTCCTCTACGCCTTCGCCGAGGCCACGGTCCCGAAGATCACCGTGATCACCCGCAAGGCCTACGGCGGTGCGTACGACGTGATGGCGTCGAAGCACATCCGCGCCGACATCAACTACGCCTTCCCCACCGCCGAGATCGCGGTGATGGGTCCCGACGGCGCGGTGAACATCATCTTCCGCGACGAGCTGAAGAAGGCCGCCGATCCGGTGAAGCGCAAGGACGAGCTGGTCCGCGACTACCGCGAGAAGTTCGCCAACCCCTACAAGGCGGCGGAGCTCGGCTACATCGACGAGGTGATCCTGCCCGAGCAGACCCGCGGCCGCCTCGTGCGCGCCCTGGAGATGCTCAAGAACAAGCGCCAGGAGAACCCGCCGAAGAAGCACGGGAACATCCCGCTCTGATCGAGAGCGCGAGCGCGATCGTGATCACCAGGCAGGGGCCGCCCGTTCATCGGGTGGCCCCGCTTGCGTTTTCAGGGCACGTGCTCGGGGATCGCCTCCTCGACGAAGGGGCGGACCTCCACCTCCGGACCGATCGCCCAGAAGTCGGAGCCGGAGACCTCGTCGAAGACGAAGGCGAGGTTCTCGGCGGTGAAGAGGCCCGCAAACTCCTCCCAGCTCAGCCGGGACTCCACCGTGTACTCGCGATCCGGCATCGCCAGCTGCAGGTAGCCGTCGTCGCTCAGGGCCGGCCGGGCCCCCCGCTGCTCCGCCCAGCGCCGCACCACGCTCGGGTCGTGGGTCAGGTAGCGCATCCCATCCTCCTCCGGCATCGGGGCGCATGCCCCGGCTCGGGAAAGGTTTGCATGGCTGCCTGAGAAGGAAATGCCCAGTCTTAGGGCTGGGGTGGGCCCGGGAGGCACATGGACAAGCCCAAGCAGAGCGTCAACCCTGCTGCCAGCAAGCTGGTCGAGCCCGAGGCTGCCGGACCGCTCGGGGCGGAGACCCCCGAGATCGTGGCCAAGGGCACGACGGTGGGGACCGCGCGGCTGAGCCGGCCCTTCTTGCCCGAGGCCCTGGCGGCCTTCGTCGGGGCGATGAGCATCTCCTTCGGCGCGGTGGCGATGGCGGTCGCCGGTGGCATCGGCGAGGAACTCGGCGGCGAGGCCCTGCGCCGGCTCCTCGGGGCGCTCGCCTTTCCCGTGGGATTCGTGATCCTGCTCATCGGCAAGAGCGAGCTTTTCACCGAGAACTTCCTGCTCCCGGTGCTCGGCGTCCTCCAGCGCCGGGCGCCGCTGCGCTCGCTCTTCCGGCTCTGGACGGTCTCGCTCACCTTCAACCTGCTCGGGGCCGCGGTCTTCGCCCTGCTGATCGGGCTGCCCGGCGTCCTCGAGCCCGCGGCCGCCGCCGACATCATCGCGGTGGCGGAGCACAAGCTGTCGATGGGGTGGGGCGAGGCCTTCGTCCGCGCCATCTTCGCCGGCTGGCTGATGACGATCCTCACCTGGCTGCTGCTCGCCTGCAACACGGTGGGCGAGCGGCTGGCGATCATCTGGACCATCGCTTCGCTGATCGTATTGGGGCGCTTCAACCACGCCGTGATCAGCTCCTGGGGGGCTGGCGATGGGCTTCGCCAGGCGGCGGCTCCAGCGGCGCAGGGCGGCGGCGGCGCGCCGCGCCACCAGGGAGCAGCACGCCTGATCGCGCGCGGCCCTGCGCCAGGGCAGGGCCGCGCGCAGCTGCCCTACTGCCGTGCTGCCGCCTCGATCACGTAGAGACCGAGGCCGGCGCCGACCACGGCGGCCTTGCCCTGCGCCGTGGTGGCGACCTCGATTCCGCGACCCTCGCCCGTCATCGGCGCGCTGCCGTGGATCGTCCCGTCGAGCCCGAGCGCGAAGACCGCGGCGGTGCTGTGGACGTAGGTGGTCTGCGCCACCGCGAGGAAGCCCGGCCCCGCTTCGGTCTCGGGCACCCAGGCGAGCGGGCCCGCGTGGTGGGCGTCGCCGCTGAAGAGGCCGGTGGGCTCGAGGCGGGTCACCCACAGAATCGAGCCGCTGGTGGGGTCGACGAGGTAGACCGCGCCGTTGTTGCTGCTCACCGCGAGCTCGGCGATGCCGTCGGCGTTGGTGTCCGGCACGTCGGCGGCGTAGTGGCTCGTCCCGGCGAAGGGCGCGCCTTCGACATCCGAGGGGCTGGGCTCGAGCCGGGTGGCGTGGATCGCGGCGCCGCTCGCGACATCGCGCGTGGTGACGTGGCCCACCTCGCCGGGGAGGCTTCCGCCGTGGAAGAAGCCGTCGGGGCGGAGGTGGATCCAGAAGGTCGTGGGCACCTCCTCCAGCCAGCGGATGCCGCCGTCGGCACCCAGCAGCGCCACGACGTCCTGGCCGCCGAAGGCGATCTCCGGGAGGCCGTCCGCGTCGACGTCGGCAACGGAGAGCTGGGGCCGATCGCAGACGTTGGTTTCGCGGGACCAGCGCGTCGCGCCGCTCGCCTCGAGGGCGCGCACGCTGCAGGTGTAGACGGAGCGCTCCCCGACGATCACCTCCGCCGTGCCGTCGCCGTCGAGGTCCGCGATCCGCGGGTCGTGGGTGGCGCCGTCGACGCGGGTCGACCAAAGCAGGGTGGAGCCGTCCGCCGCCAGCGCGGCGACGATGCCCAACTCCACCTCGCCGACCCGCTCGCCGGTCGCGATCACCTCGGGGCTCCCGTCGCCGTCGAGATCGCCGACGGCGAGGCCGGTGGCCCAGCCGCCGTTGCCCACGTCGGGCCGCCAGCTCCAGCGCCGGGCGCCGTCGGCGCCGTAAGCGGTCACGTACCCGAAGTCGTCGACGCGCACGATCTCGTCGACACCATCGGCGTCCAGGTCACCGGTGGCCACCGCGACGACGAAGCCGCCGGTCGCCCAATCCCAGCGCGGTTCGCCGGTGGCCGGATCGAAGGCGCGCACGATCCCGTCGTTCTGCCCGAGCACCACGTCCGTGCGGCCCGCGCTCGCGACGAGCGCCAGCTCGCGGACGCTCCGCTCGGTCTCGACGCTCCAGCGCTCGTCGCCGGTCGCGATCTCGAGGCCGGTGATCCTGCCGCGCATCTGCCAGGGCAGCTCGTCGCCGGAGCCGACGAGGAGGACGTCCCCAGCCGGCTGCAGCGTGTAGATCTTGTCGGCGAGCGCCGCGGTCCAGGCCACCGAGCCGTCGGCCTCGAGGCGCACCGCGCTGTAACCCTTCATCCAATCGGCGCCGGCGACGAAGAGCTCCTCCCTGCCGTCCCCGTCGGTGTCGGCCACCACGGTGAAGTCGAAGTCGCCGTCGAAGACGTGGGTCCGCCAGAGCTCGCTGCCGTCCGCGGCCACCGCGTAGACGTCGCCGAGCTCGGTGACGAAGATCGCCTCGTCGGTGCCGTCGCCCTCGAGATCCGCCGCCACCACGTGGAAGACGCGGCCGACCTCCGGCGTGAAGCGGAAGAGCTCGGTGCCGTCGGCGGCGATGCCGTAGAGCTGATCCCAATCCATCGGCTCGGCGTCGCCGATGACGGAGGGCGGCTGGAGGCCGAGGAGGAGATCGAGGCGCTCGTCGCCGTCGAGATCCGCCTGCGCCACGAAATTGGCCTCACGCGGCAGGCTCACACGCCAGAGCTCGTCGCCGCTGGCGCCGGCGTAGGCCCGCGAACCGTAGGCGGGGAAGACGTCCGGCACTTCGTCCCCGTCCGCGTCCACGAGGGCGAAGGTGGTGGTGTAGAGGAACGAGTCGACCGCACGGCTCCAGATTGCCTCGCCGGTGGCGCCGTCGATCAGGTGGAGATCGTTCTCCGCGTCGCTGACCAGGAGCTCGGGCGTCTCGTCGCCGGAGGTCGAGGCGATCGCGCGGATCTCGGTGATCCAGCTGTCGTCGCCGGCGCTGGGCGACCGGAAGCTCCAGAGGAGCCTGCCGTCCTGCGGATCCCAGGCGGCGAGTCCACGGCCGCCGTAGAGCAGCTCCTCGTCACCGTCGCCGTCGAGGTCCGCAGCAGCCAGCGCACCGAAATTCTCGGCGAAGCCGGGGGCATGCCAGCTGCTGCGGAGCTCGCTCGTTTCCCAGGTGGGCGGCACCTTCGGCTCCGGCTGCGTCCTCGCTGCGGGCTCGTCGTCGTCCGTGCCGCAGGCGCTGCCTGCGAGCGAGAGGGAGAGCAGACCGGCCAGCAGAAGCCGCGGCCGGCGGGGGCGCATCGACATCGTCACTCCTTCGTTGGGGAACGCCCCGGGAAGAGCAACGGCTGTGCCAGCCGATTTCACCGCCACGTAGCTCCACGTAGCTCCCGTCGGGGAGAGAAGCGTGGAAGTGGGGAACGGAAAATCGAGGTCGGAACGGATTTTCGACGGCGCGCCCCCGCATCCGGTCCACCGGCAGGCGTCAACGTTCGCTTCGCCGCCGCGTGAGCACGCGGTCGAGGGAGAAGCGGCCCGCGCCGACGCAGGCGAGGATCACCCCGATGCCGAGGTAGAGCAGCGCCAGCTCGGACGAGCCGGAGCCAGGCGCGCCCCTGCCGTCGGCGCGGACCAGCCAGACCGGGAGCCCGCCCCACGGCGCGCCGCTGCCGGACGGATCGCCCGTGACGGTGAGCCGGATGAGCGGGTCGCCCACGGCCACGTGGCCGATCAGGATGCCGGTCGCCATGGTCACGACGACGCCTGCTGCGGCCACCGGCGTCAGCAGGCCGAGCATCCAGGCGAGCCCCCCGGCGAACTCGGCGACTGCGGCCAGGAGCTGGAGCAGGCCCGGTACCGCGCTCTCGCCCATCCAGCTCGTCGGCGCCACGATCTTGGGGGCGCCGTGCAGCATCATCGCGCCGCCGGCGACCACCCGCAGCAGGAGCAGGGCGATCGAGTGCGGGAGGCTGTCGTCGCCAGGGTGGAGGAGGAGGGCAGCGGGGGAGCCGGAGCGTCCGGCGATCGTTCGTTCCATCGGTCACCTCTGAGTTATGTAGCGGTCGCTAAGGAACTAAGAGGGTGGCCACGGGCCGTCAAGCGTCTTATGTAGTGGTCGTTATGGAATCACGGGAACCAAAGCCCGGGCGGCGTGGTGGCAGGCCGAGAGGCTTCGAGCGGGAGGTGGCGCTGGAGCGGGCGCTCGAGCTCTTCTGGACCCAGGGCTACGAGGCGACCTCGCTCGCGGATCTCACCCGCGCCATGGAGATCGCGCCGCCGAGCCTCTACGCGGCGTTCGGCAACAAGGAGCAGCTCTTTCTCGAGGCCGTCGCCCGCTACGTCGAGCGCTACGGTGGATTCACGGAGCGGGCGCTCGCCGAGGAGCCGACGGCGCGGGGCGCGATCGAGCGCATCCTGCACGAGGCCGCTGCCGAATACACCGTGCCCGGCCGCCCGCCGGGCTGCTTCGTATTTTCGGGCGCGACCAATTGTTCCGCCGCCGCCGCGGAGGTGGAGGAGGCGCTCCGGCGCATGCGCAGGGCGAGCGAGGCCGTGATCCGGCGCCGCCTCGAACGCGCCGCTGCGGAGGGCGAGCTGCCGCCGGGGGCGGACGCAGCGTCGTTGGCGGGATTCGTCGCCACGGTGATGGAGGGCATGTCCCAGCAGGCCCGGGACGGCGCCGGGCGCGCGCACCTGCAGGCGATCGCCGGGGCGGCGATGGCGGCGTGGCCGGCGCCGCGAACACGCCGCGCGCGCCCGCCGCGGCGCTGACCGACCGGGCCGTGCCCGGCTCGTCGTCACTCGATCGAGCACCATTGGATGCCGAGGCGCGCCGTGGGCAGGCAGGCGTCGTCCTCGAGATCCCTGCAGGAGACGTCCAGCGCGCACTGCGCCTGGTCCTCCCAGCCCTGATCCCAGCCTGCGTCCAGTGTCTCCTCGCAGAGGTCCTCGCAGCGGCCCCGGTCGCAGTCGCCGCCGCCGCACTGCGCCATCTTGTCGCAATACTCGTCGCAATCGAGGCCGCAGGCCGAAAGCCAGGCGGGGGCGCCCAGCGCAAGCAGGAGCCAACGGGCCATCTCGGTACCCTCCCGTCCCACGTGCACGCGGGGCGCTCGTAAGCCTTCCGATCCGCAGGCGATGCGACTAGGATGCGCCCCTTTCGTGGGCGCCCCCGTGCCCTCGCACCCTTCGCCAAGGTCCACCGAGCCAGGGAAGGGACGCGCGCCGAGGCGCGCAAGAGCGTTTCACCCTTCGAGGGAGAGTCCCTCAGCTGGAGGCAACGTGTTCCGCAAGATCCTCGTGGCCAACCGCGGCGAGATCGCCGTGCGTGTGATGCGGACCTGCCGGGAAATGGGCATCCGCACGGTCGCGGTCTACTCCGATGCAGATCGGGGCGCCCTCCACGTGCGCACCGCCGACGAGGCGGTCCGGCTCGGCCCTGCTCCCTCGCGGGAGAGCTACCTGCGGATCGACAAGATCCTCGAGGCGGCGAAGGCCACCGGCGCCGAGGCGATCCACCCGGGCTACGGCTTCCTCTCCGAGCGCGCCGAGTTCGTCCGCGAGTGCCAGAAGGCGGGCATCGTCTTCATCGGCCCGCCCGCAGAGGCGATGGACGCCATGGGCGAGAAGACCCAGGCCCGCCGCCGGATGATCGAGGCGGGCGTGCCCGTGGTGCCGGGCATGGCCGAGCCGGAGAACGACATCGGGAAGGCCCGCGCCTTCGCCGAGAACGTCGGCTTTCCGGTGATGATCAAGGCTGCAGCCGGTGGCGGCGGCAAGGGCATGCGCCGGGTCGACTCGCTCCAGGAGTTCGAGGCGGCCTTCGGCGGCGCCCAGCGCGAGGCCGCCAACGCCTTCGGCGACGACCGGGTCTACATCGAGAAATTCCTCGAGAAGCCGCGGCACGTCGAGATCCAGATCTTCGCCGATTCCCACGGAAACGCGGTCCATCTCTTCGAGCGCGAGTGCTCGGTGCAGCGCCGCCACCAGAAGGTGATCGAGGAGACCCCCTCGCCCATCGTCGACGAGCAGATGCGCCGGGAGATGGGCGAGGTCGCCGTCCGCGCCGCCAAGGCGGTGAACTACCTCGGCGCCGGCACCTGCGAGTTCCTCGTGGACGCCCACCGGAACTTCTACTTCCTCGAGATGAACACCCGCCTGCAGGTGGAGCATCCGGTCACCGAGCTGCGCACCGGCCTCGATCTGGTGAAGTGGCAGCTCGAGGTGGCGGCAGGCGGCAAGCTGCCCCTGGCCCAGGACGAGATCCCCTCGAGCGGCCACGCGATCGAGGCGCGGATCAACGCCGAGGATCCCAACAAGAACTTCATGCCGAGCCCCGGCAAGATCACCTACATGCGCCTGCCCGGCGGTCCCGGCACCCGGATCGACGGGGGCGTCTACCCCGGCTACACGGTGCCGATGACCTACGACTCGATGATCGCCAAGCTGATCGTCTGGGCGCCGACCCGCGACGAGGCGATCGATCGGCTCAAGCGGGCGCTCTCCGACTACGTGGTGAAGGGGATCACCACCAACATCGGCTATCTGCGCCAGATCATCGAGCACCCCGAGTTCCGGAGCGGTGATTACGACACCACCTTCCTCGCCCGCCGCGCGGAGGAGCTCAAGAGCGAGCCCTCCGAGCAGATGGCGAAGGTGGCGCTGATGGCCTCTGCCATCCACCAGTTCCAGCTCGATCAGGCTCGTTCCCGGAAGCTGCAGGATCGCGCGCAGGGCGCGCAGGCGTCCCACTCGCGCTGGGCCGAGATGGGCCGGATGCGCGCGCTCGGTCGCGGAGGTGTGCGGTGAAGTACCAGGCTACGCTGTCGAAGCAGGCCCACGAGATCGAGGTGAAGGAGAAGGGCGAGGGGATCTACGAGGTCCTCCTCGACGGCGAGAAGCACCTCGTCGACGCCCTCCAGCTCGACCACGGCGCGGTGAGCCTGATCGTCGATCATGCCTCCTATTCGGTGGAGTTCGAGGACAGCGCCGACGGCCTGGTCAACGTGCTCGTCCGCGACCAGGTCTTCCCCGTCGAGGTCCTCGACGAGCGGCGCCTGCGGATGCGCGCAGCGGGCGGGCGCTTCGCCGTGGAGGGCCCCCAGACCGTCGTCGCCCCGATGCCGGGCAAGGTGGTCAAGATCCTCTGCAAGGTCGGCGACGAGGTCAAGGAAGGCCAGGGCCTGGTGGTCGTCGAGGCGATGAAGATGGAGAACGAGCTCGCGAGCCCGAAGGACGGCGTGATCAAGGAGATCGTCGCGGTCGAGAACACCTCGGTGGAGTCGGGCGCCAAGCTGGTGGTGGTGGAGTAACGCCGCCCCGCTGGGGCAAGAGCAGGAACGGAGGTCGCGCGTGGCGGACGAGACGCGGAAGAAGATCCAGGGCGAGGAGTCGCGCTGGCTGGAGCAGACCTGGGGCAAGGCGGTCAAGAAGTTCCCCGAGCGCCAGCCGAAGTTCGAGACCTCCAGCGGCGTGGAGCTGCCGCCGGTGGTGACCCCCGCCGGCGCGCCGCCGGAGGAGCGCTACCTCGAGCGGATCGGCTTCCCCGGCGAATATCCCTTCACCCGCGGCGTGCAGCCCACGATGTACCGCGGCCGACACTGGACGATGCGGCAGTACGCCGGCTTCGCCTCGGCCACCGAGTCGAACCGCCGCTACAAATACCTGCTCCAGTCCGGCACCACCGGTCTCTCGGTGGCCTTCGATCTGCCCACGCAGATGGGCCGCGACGCCGACCACCCGCGGGCCCGCGGCGAGGTCGGCCGCGTCGGCGTCTCCATCTCGTCGATCGAGGACATGGCGGTGCTGATGGCGGATCTGCCCATGGAGGACCTCACCACCTCCATGACGATCAACGCCACCTCTTCGATCCTCCTCGCCTTCTACGCGGTCCACGCGCAGGAGCGCGGCTTCGACATCCGCAAGCTCGGCGGCACGATCCAGAACGATCTGCTCAAGGAGTACATCGCCCGCGGCACGTACATCTACCCGCCGGCGCCCTCCCTGCGGATCATCACCGATCTCTTCGCGTTCACCTCGCGGGAGATGCCGCGGTGGAACCCGATCTCGATCAGCGGCTACCACATCCGCGAGGCCGGCAGCACCGCGGCGCAGGAGATCGCCTTCACCCTGGCCGACGGCATCACCTACGTGCAGGCGGCGCTCGACGCCGGCCTCGACGTGGACGCCTTCGCCGGGCGGCTCTCCTTCTTCTTCAACGTGCACAACGACTTCCTCGAGGAGATCGCGAAGTTCCGGGCGGCGAGGCGGCTCTGGGCGCGGATCATGAAGGAGCGCTTCAAGGCGAAGGACCCGCGCTCGTGCATGCTGCGCTTCCACTCGCAGACCGCCGGCTCGACCCTCACCGCGCAGCAGCCCGAGAACAACGTGGTCCGCGTGGCGCTGCAGGCGCTCGCCTCCGTGCTCGGCGGCACCCAGTCGCTCCACACCAACTCGAAGGACGAGGCCCTCGCGCTCCCCTCCGAGTCCTCGGCGAAGCTGGCGCTGCGCACCCAGCAGATCATCGCCAACGAGAGCGGCGTCGCCGACGTCATCGATCCCCTCGGCGGTTCCTGGCACATCGAGCGCCTCACCGACGAGCTGGAGGAGAAGGCCCTCGCCTACATCCAGAAGATCGACGACATGGGCGGGATGGTGAACGCCATCTCCGAGGGCTACCCGCAGCGCGAGATCCAGGATGCGGCCTTCCGCTACCAGACCGAGATCGAGCGGGGCGAGCGGGTCATCGTCGGCGTCAACGAATTCGTCGAGGAGAAGGAGGTCGCCCCGGCGGACCTCCTCAAGATCGATCCCGCCATCGAGGCGCAGCAGAAGGAGCGCCTCGCCGAGCTCCGCAAGCGCCGTGACGCAGACCAGGCGGCGCGGGCCCTCGACGCGGTTCGGGCTGGGGCCGGCGGCACGGAGAACCTGATCCCCCTCATCTTCGAGGCGGTCCGGGCCCGCTGCACGCTGGGCGAGATCAGCGACGCGATGCGCGAGGTCTTCGGCGAGCACCGCGAAGAGGTCGTTCTCTAAGGGCTTCGGCCCCGGGGACGGGTCCGCCCGCCCATGGAAGGCGACCTGTCCCCGTGTTAGTTTGCCCCCCTGTGCCGCGGCTGCGGCCGGGGGAGCGTTCGATGGCCGAAGGGGTGGTTTCGCAGCGGAATTGGGCGCGGTCCGAGGAGGAGATGGCGGCAGCGCCGCTCCCCGAGCTGACCGTTGCCGGGCCGGTGGTGGCGGGCACGCCGCTGCGGCTCTACTACCTGCTCGCAGCGAAGAGTGTCTCCGGCCGCCTCGTCATCGAGGAGGCCGACGGCCTCCGCCACGAGCTCTTCTGCAAGCGCGGCGTCCCCGAGCAGGCCCGGACCACCCTCCCGGCCCTGGGCCTGCTGCCCTGGCTCGCCGGCAGGGGGATCCTCGACGCTGCAGCAGCGGCCAGGGCCGAGGCGGCGCTTCCCCAGGCTGGTGGCGATCCGGTCGGCGCGCTCATCATGCAGGGGCTCATCCCGCCAGCGGATCTCTTCGGGCATCTCGGCGGCCACGGGCAGGCGGTGCTGCAGCGGCTGCTCCATTGCGAGCACGGCCGCTTCACCTGGGATCCGGAGGCGGCGGTGCCGGCGGGCACCTTCCCCCTCGGCGAGAAGTGGGCGCTCCTCTGCGCCGCGGGGCGGAGCCTCGGCGACGACGCGGTCGCCAGGCGGCTCGGCGATCGGATCGACTGCCCCGTGATGCGCGCGGGTGATGGCCTGGTGCCGATCGAGCGCCTCGGGCTCACCGCCCACGAGGCCCGGGCGCTCTCGCGCTTCGATGGAACCCGCTCGCTGGCGCAGCTCGCCTTCGAGCAGCAGGGCGAGGCCGCGGTGATCTACCGCACCGGCCTCTTCCTCGCGGAGATCGGCTTCGCCTCCTTCGCCCGGGCGGTCTTGCCCCGGCCCACCGGCGCCCCGCTTCCCGGCGGCGGCAGGGCCGAAGCCCCGGCCCCGCCGCCGCCGAAGCAGCAGCGGGCGGCGCCGCCGAAGCAGCACGCCCACGTGCAGCAGGGCGCAGCGCGCAGCTTCGCCAGCCCGCCGGGCCGCTACCCCACCGACGAGCCGGGGCTGCGCGCCTTCCTCGGCGAGCTCGAGGGGAAGAACCATTTCGAGGTGCTCGGGCTCCCGCGGGCAGCGACGCCCAACCTGATCAAGCAGGCCTTCTTCCAGCGGGCGCGCGCCTTCCACCCGGACCTCGCGGGCGCCGGCGGCCCCGAAGTGCGGCAGCTCCGCGAGGCGATCACCGCCCGACTCAACGAGGCCTGGTCCTGCCTCTCCGACGACGCGCGCCGGCATGCCTACCTGGGAGAGCTGGAGGCGGGTGGGGCAGGCAAGGCGATCGACGTCGCGAACCTCCTCGTCGCCGAGCAGCTCTTCCACCAGGCCACGGTGATGGTGAAGGCGCGGCGCTTCGCCGAGGCGCTGGCCGAGCTCGACCGCGCGGTGGCGCTCAATCCGGACGAGGGCGAGTTCTACGCCTGGCGGGGCTACGCCCGCTTCTCCGCCTCGCTGGACAAGCGGCTCGCCCGTGACGAGGCGATGGCCGAGATCGAGCATGCGCTCGCCCTGAACGGCCGCTGCGCCCCGGCCTTCCTCTTCGCCGCGCGGATCGCCACCGTTCTCGGTGACGCCGACGACGCGATCAAGTACTACAGGCGCTGTCTCGCAGTCGACGAGACGAACCTGGAGGCCCAGCGGGAGCTGCGCCTGCTCGAATCGAGGATTTCGAAGTGAGCGAACTTGCCGGAAAGGACCGCCGGGCCCTGCGCGCCCTCGGTCACCACCTCAAGCCGGTGGTGCAGATCGGCCAGCAGGGGGTCACCATCGGGATCATCGACGCGGCGCTCGACGCCCTCGATGACCACGAGCTGATCAAGGTCAAGGTCCTCGAGGGAGCGCCCGTCGACCGCAAGGAGGCTGCGGCGAAGCTCGCCGAGGAGACCGGCGCGCAGCTCGCGCAGGTGCTCGGCCGCACCTTCCTCCTCTACAAGCCGAACCCGAAGGAGCCGAAGATCCGCATCGGCGAGCCGCCGACTGCAGCGCTCCACGGTCACATCGGCGGCGAGGGCGACAGGCCCGCTGCCCGCAAGCCCAGGCGCGCGATCAGCCAGGGCGCCGGCGACGAGAAGCCCGCTGGCCGCAAGGCGCCTGCCCGGAAGGCCCCGGCGAAGAAGGCCCCCGCGCGGAAGGCGCCTGCTCGCAAGTCGGGCGGCGAGACCGCCGTGGTCCAGCCCCGCCGCAGCGGCACCGGCGCTGCGCTGCCGCCGCGTCGCCACGGTCGCTGAGGGACGCGTCGGGCGCATCCGATCCGGATGCGCCCGCGCCAGCTTGAACGCTCGAGGTCAGTGAAGATCGCGGCTGCCGCTGGGCTCGGGCTTCTGCTGCCCGCCTCCCTCCAACTCCCCCGCATCGAGAAGCCCCTTGTCGACGAGGAGCCCCTCGAGCCGCGCCATCTGCGCGGCGAGGCTGCGGTTCTGGCCGATCTGCAGGGCGACCACCTCCTCGAGCTGGCGGATCCGCGCAGCCCGCGCCGCCCGTTCCCGCACCACGAGCATCACCGCGCCGGTTCCTGCTGCCAGGGCGGCCGCCCCGGCGATGAGCATCGGGAACACGCTCAAGTACCGTCCGGCGCGCCCTTGCCCAACTCGATGGGCCCGGACAGCTCCACGGGGATCCGGCCGATCGCGAGGCGCACGATCCCGTCGAGCGTGTAATCGAGGCCGCCGCCGCGCCGGATCGCGTTCTTCACGTCGGGGAAGTTCTGCTCGCTCAGGTCGAGCGGGATCTCCAGCTGCGCCACCGACGCTGCGGGGACCTTCTCCTTCCTGCCGGCGGTGCCCTCCTCGATCATCCGCTTCCCGTTGATCGAGAGATCGTAGGTCATCTGCTCGATCTGGATGTCGAAGGGGTTGCGGTTCTCCACGCGAACGAAGAAGACGAGGCCCACCCGGTTCTCGTCGGGGAAGGCACCTGCCTCCACGTGCCAGACCTTCACCTCTGGCACCCGGGGCGCCCGGACCCGGGCCGCCCGCTGGAACTCCCACCAGGTCCCGTCGCTGGTCTCCACCGCCCCCTTCATCACGATCGCCAGCGGCTGCTGGCTCTCCAGCACCTGCGCCAGCTTCTCGCCCTTGCCGTAGGAGGCGGTGACCGGCACCTCGACCATGCCGCCGCCGGCGGGGATGGCCTGGGAGAGGGGCAGGGTGCCGGAGCCCGCGGGCTCGCCGTCGACGACGAGCTCGTAGCGGGCCTGCGTCGCCTGCACGGCCTGCTGCGTGTCGATCTGCACGTGGGAGACCGCGGTGAACCCGGTGAAGCTCTGGTCGCGGATCTCGACCCGGCTCACCTCCGCCTGCTGCACCGGCGGCCGATCCGGGACCTCCGGCGCGCTGCTGCAGGCAGTGACGAGGAGCGCCGCGGCGAGGACGTGGGCAAAACGGTTGGCGAGGGCCATGGACGATTCCTTTTCCGGAAGGCTTGCTCAGAGCGTGTGAAGAAATCGGTCCGGCAAGCGCCGGCCCGCTTTCTTCGCTCGCGCTTCGCGCGAGAGACGCTCCATCTTACGATCGCTCCGCCTTCGGCTACGCTGGAGAGTTTGTTTCACAAACTCTCAGTCGGGGAGGCTGCAGGTGTCGCCGATCTGCTCGCCGGGCTCCCAGGGGCAGCCACCCTCGAGGACCCGCTTGTTGGCGAGCTGCCACCGGGTGCGGGTGCCCTCGATGTCGAGCTCCACCCGGACGAAGCCGGTCTCCGGCACGAACCAGCGCGGCAGCTCGCTGAAGGGCAGTCCCTGGTAGCTGATCCGCACCGCGTCGAAGGTCTCGGGCTCGCCGCCGTCGGTCGAGGCCTGCACCTGCTCCGCGAGGTAGTTGGCGACGAAGGCGACCTCCTCGGTCTGGTCGCCGCCGAATTCGGTGAAGGTGGCGTCCTGGGTCACCTGCTTGCCGGACTCCACCGGGAAGCGGAGCCAGGGGACCGGCGGGCTGCTCTGCCAGATCGTCCCGGCGGCGGGGGAGCCGATGGTCACCTGCCGCAGGAGCAGATCGGGATCGGTGGGGCGGTAGACGTCCTGCCGGATCTCCGCGCCGTTGCGGCGGTAGCGGACCACGTGCTCCATGTTGCCGCCGCTGCCGGCGACGGTGTCGGTCACCGACTCCACCGCGATCCCGAGGACCTCGTTGCCGCCGCCGACCGGCACGTACTCGTAGCAGGTGCAGACGTCGAGGCCGAAGTAGGCCTCCGGGTTCTCGAGCTCGGGCTCCGGCTGCACGTCGCTGCGGGCATCGTCGGTGCCGCAGGCCGTGAGCGCTGCGGCCAGCGTGGCGGCGAACGCCACCCGGTGCTTCACCATGCTGGGACTCCAGGGGCCTCTCTTCGGCCCGATCGTTGCGGAGAGCGCAGCATAGCAGAGGAGCGGCAGGGGAAAAGAAGCTCGTCTCCGGCGCTGCCATTCACGTCGACGCGGCCTCTCGCCGTGGCTACCATCCGCCGCATGGCACGGCCGCACCGGCCCAACCTCGGCACCACCATCAAGGCCGTCATGCGGGACGTGGCGCGCAAGCTCCCCGAGTTCGCGCACGTCGACGCCTCCCGCATCCTCGTGGTCGCGGGCGAAGCCCGCCGCGCGAGCCGCGCCACCGTGCGCCCGCTCGCCTTCGCCGACTCGCGGGATCGCCTCTCCACCGACCGCAAGCGGGCCAAGCCCGTGGTGCAGATCGCCGGGCGGCGCATGCTCTACGTGGTCTCGTTCCGCCCGATGTTCTTCCTGCGCTCGACGCCGGAGAAGCGGGTGGAGACGATCCTCCACGAGCTCTTCCACATGTCGACGCGCTTCGACGGCACCCTGCACAGGGGCAGGCGCCACGCGAAGCTTCCGGGCAGGGCCTTCCAGGAGGCCTTCGGGCCGCTGGTGGACCGCTACCTGCCGCAATGCCCGCAGCAGCTGCTGCAGGCCCTGGCCTTCGACGGCGAGGTGATCATGCGCCACTGGCTCGAGCGGCCGGCGCCCTTCCACCACGTGGACGAGGCGGGGATGCCCACGCGGCAGGGGCGGCGGGTGCTCTTCACCGAGGCACAGCTCTTCTACGGCCCGGCGAAGATGGTGACCGCGCGGCGCTGAAACGACGAAGGGCACGGACGATCGCCGCCCGTGCCCTTCGTTCGCGTCGTCCGTCGCGGCGGTTCAGACGACCTTGAGCGCCTTGCTCGGTGCGCCGCGCACGCCCTGCTGCATCAGCGCCTCGGCGGCGGCGCGCGAGTCGCGGAACATCACCTCGTGGAGCGAGTCGCCGTGGCTGTCCATGGTGATCACCGAGGGGAAATCCTTCACCTCGATCGACCACATCGCCTCGGGCACGCCGAGCTCGTCGAGCATGTGCACACCCTTGACCTGCACCACCTTCTGGGCGAGCACCACGGCGAGGCCGCCGATGGCGTGGATGTAGACGCAGCCGTGCTTCTGCAGCGCGGTCAGCGTCCGGGGGCCCATGCCGCCCTTGCCGATCACGCCGCGCACGCCGTACTGCTCGATCACGTGCGCCTCGTAAGGCTCCTCGCGGATCGAGGTGGTCGGGCCCGCGGCGACGAATCGGTAGGTGCCGTCGGCCTGCTTCTGGACCACGGGGCCGCAGTGGTAGAGGAAGCGGTCGCGGGCGAGCTTCTCGAAGGCCGTGTCGAAGGTCTTCACCAGGTGCTTGTGGGCTGCGTCCCGCCCGAGCACCATCTCGCCGCTGATCTCCACCTCGTCGCCGATGCGGAGCTCGCGGATCGCCGACTCGCTGATGGGGAGCTCGATCTTCTTGGGCATTGTCGATCCCGTGCCGGCGCCGGGCCGGCGAAAGTTGCTGGCGGCGCCGCGGCGATGCGCGGCGCCCCCTTGGAATCAGAGAACGGGGAGCTTGTTCCGCCTGGCGCGGCGCGAAGGGATCTCGATCGCCGGCCCCTTCTGCTTGGTGCCGCGGGCGACGGGGGCCTGCCTGGACGCCTTGACGGTCCGGGAGGCGGTGGCCTTGCGGGCAGTGGTCTTCGCGGTCCTGCCTGCGGGGGCCTTCTTCGCGACCGCCTTCGCTGCGGGGGCCTTCTTCGCCGGGGCCTTCGCCTTCGCGGCGGTGGCCGTCTTCACAATGCCCTTCGCCGCCTTGCCGGCAGGCGCCTTGCCCGCTGCCTTCTTCGCGACGGGCGCCCTCTTCGCGGGCGCCTTCACGGCCTTGCCTGCAGCCGTCTTCTTGCCGGCGGAGGCGGCGCTCTTGCGCGGCGCCGCAGCGGAAGCCGCCACCTTGCGAGCCGGCACCGCCGTCGGCAGCTGCCGGCCCTCGAGGAGCGCCTTGTTCCCCTTCACCTGCAGCTCGCCCTTGCGGTAGGCCCAGCACATGTAGGCGATCGAGACGAAGAAGCTCGCCGGCACCCGGTGCCGCGCGCCGATCTTCACCCCGAGGACGGTGGTCTTCCCGCCGAAGCCCATCGGGCCGATGTTGAGGCCCTGCAGCGACTCGGTGAGCTCCTCCTCGAGCGCAGCCAGCGTCGGGTTCGGGTTGGTGTCGCGCAGCGCCCGGAAGAGCTGCTCCTTCGACTCCATCGCCGAGGTGACCCGGTCGCCGCCGACGCCCACGCCGACGGTGCCCGGGGCGCAGCCGTAGCCCTGCGCCTTCTGCACCGCGTCGATGATGCAGCGGCGGATCCCGTCGAGATCGCGCCCTGCGCCGATGCTCTCGTCGGGGAGCGAGTACTGCGCGCCCATGTTCTCGCAGCCGCCGCCCTTCATCATCAGGCGCACGCGCGCGCCCTTCTCCTTGCGGGCGTGGAAGTGGATGTAGGGCGAGCCGTTGCCGACGTTGTCGCCGGAGTTCTCCCCGGTGATCGAGTCGACGGCGTTGGGCCGGAGATAGCTCTTCTTCGTCGCGTCGCGGACGGCGGCGACGATGTCCTTCTCCAGCTGGTGCGCGGTGTGGTCGGGACCGTAGTCCACGTAGAAGATCAGCGTGCCGGTGTCCTGGCAGATGGGGGCGCTCGCCTTCCGCGCCTCCTCCACGTTCTGGATCATCAGCTCGAAGGTCGACCAGGCGCGGGAGCCCTCGTCTTCCTTGTCGCGGGCGATCGCCAGCGAGTCGAGGACGTCTTCGGGCAGGCCCGAGGAGGTGTTGCGGATCAGCTCGAGAATCAGGGGACGGAGGGAGGCCATCGGCGTCACTTGCCTCGCGTAGAAGGTGGAAAACGGCCGGCGATACATACCGCCGCCGCGGCGGTGCTTTCAATCGCTTCGCGACCGCTTTCATGCCCGGGGCCCCAAGCCGGCAGGCCCCGTGCCGATGTGCGTTGGGCTGCATCACGGCCGCATCTGCGGCGAAGAGTGCTTGCCCCCCCGGATCGCGGGCCCGTAGATTCCTGCGGAAGGTACGAAACGGCCACGTTGGGAGGAGTCTTGGCCATCCAGAAGGTCGCCGTTCTCACCGGCGGCGGCGATGCCCCCGGCCTCAATGCGGTGCTGCGGGCGATCGTTCGCCGGGGGGCCGAGCGCAACCTCGAGATCATGGGGATCCGCGACGGCTGGGAGGGGCTGCTCGAGGACAACCACGAGCGCCTCAACCGCCGCCGGGTCGCCGGCATCCTGCACCTCGGCGGAACGATCCTCGGCACGTCCCGGCTCAATCCGATGGCGGTGGAGAACGGCCCGCAGCGGGTGATCCAGGCCCTCGAGCGCCACAACGTCAACGCGGTGATCGCCATCGGCGGCGAGGGCACCCTCTCGATCGCCCGGGAGATGCACGAGCTCGGGGTGAAGATCGTCGGCGTGCCCAAGACCATCGACAACGACCTCGGCTGCACCGACTTCACCTTCGGCTTCGACACCGCGGTCTCGATCGCCACCGAGGCGATCGACCGGCTCCACTCCACCGCCGAGTCGCACCAGCGGTGCATGGTGGTCGAGGTGATGGGACGCCACGTCGGCTGGATCGCCGCCTACGCCGGGCTCGCCGGTGGAGCGGACGTGGTGCTCGTGCCCGAGCGTCCCACCACGATCGACGCGGTGGTCGAGCGCGTCGAGCGCCGCAGGCAGCGGGGCAGCAGGTTCTCGATCATCGTCTGCGCCGAGGGCGCCATGGTCGACCTCGGCGAGGGCGCGAAGGTGGTGGCCGACGGCTACGACGACTTCGGCCACATGAAGCTCGGAGGCATCGGGGAGCGGGTGGCCCGGGCGGTGGAGCAGCGCACCGGGATCGAGAGCCGCGTCACCGTCCTCGGCTACATCCAGCGTGGCGGCACGCCCACCGCCCACGACCGGATCCTCGCCACCCGCTACGGCGTCGCCGCTGCCGACATGGTCTCGGAGGGCAAGTGGGGCATGATGGCCGCGCTCCAGGGCAACGACATCGTCGCGGTGCCGCTGGCGGAGGCGACCCGGGGGCTCAAGACCCTCGATCCGCGCTTCTACGATCTGGCCAGCGTCTTCTTCGGCTAGTGTGCGCCGGGTGGAAGAGACCCTCGAAGAGAAGCGCCTCCAGGTGCCCGCCGACGCTGCCGGCACCCGCCTCGACAAATTCGTCGCCGACGTCCTCGGCGTTCCGCGCCACCGGGTGATGGCCGCCATCGAGGCGGGCCACGTCCGCGTCGGTGGCAGGCGCGCGAAGAAGGGCGCGCCGGTGGAGGCGGGGCAGGAGGTCACGGTGGCCCTGCCTCCCGCAGCGACGCCGCCGGAGCCCCAGCCCGAGCTGCCGCTGCGGGTGGTCTTCGAGGATCCCGACTTCGTCGTGGTCGACAAGCCCAGCGGCTGGCCCACCCATCCCCTCGAGCCCGGCGAGAAGGGTACCCTCGCCAACGCGCTGGTGGCCCGCTATCCCGAATGCGCCGAGGCAGCGCCCGACGTGCGCGAGGGCGGCGTCGCCCACCGCCTCGACACACCCACCTCCGGCCTCGTCGTCGCCGCCCGCAACCGAGCGACCTGGGACGCGCTCCGGCAGCAATTCACCGAGCGCAGCGTGCGCAAGGAATACCTCGCCCTCGCAGCCGGCGCGGTCTTCGGCCCGGTGGAGGTGACGGTCCCGATCGGCTCCGATCCCGGCACGCCGGGCAAGGCCCGTGCGGTGGCGCAGGAGCGCCTCCTCGAGCGCAAGGGCGCCCGCGAGGCCCACACCCTGGTCGAGGTCGAGAAGCGCCTCGTCGGCTGGACGCTGGTGCGCTGCACCATCACCACCGGCGTGATGCACCAGATCCGCGTCCACCTCGGCCACCTGGGCAACCCCGTCGCCGGCGACGACCTCTACGGCGGCGCGCGGCCCGAGGGGCTGCACCGGCTCTTCCTCCACGCCACGCGCCTCGGCTTCCTGCACCCGCGCACCGGCGAGGCGCTCCTCTTCGAGGCGCCGCTCCCACCCGATCTGCAGGCGGTGGTCGACGCGCTCGCGTGAATCGCAAGCCCGGCGCGCGTCTCACGTGCGCCATCGCGGAGGAATCGATGCGCTCACTCGTGCTGCCTGCCCTGCTCCTCGCCGCCGCCTGTGCCAGTGGCGGCAACCAGTCTGCGCCGTCGACGCAGCAGGGCGGCACCGCAGCAGGCCAGCAGGATCTCGCGGACGCTCGCACCGAGGTGGCGGCGATCACCGCCGCGGCCCGCGACGCCGCCGCTGCGCTCGCCGCCGACGAGGCCGCCTGGGACGAGGCGCGGCAGGTGATCGTCACCCCCTTCGATCGCAACCTGGTCGAGGGAAGGCTCGCGGCCCACGCGCAGACCCACCGCCTCGAGCTCTCGCAATTCCAGCTCCTGCCGATGCGGATGGCGCAGCTCGACGTGCCCGATCGCTTCCATCCCTCGTCGCCCTATCCGGTGCGGCAGCAGGACGCGATCCTCGAGGCGCCGATCCGCTTCGCGCTCACGCCGCTGCAGCCGCAGCGGATCGAGGCCTTCCTCCGCACGCTGCCCGAGGTGGAGCCGCTCGTGATCGTGCAGGTGGTGGAGCGGGGCATGGACTTCATCGAGGTGGAGGCGGCAGCGCCCACCTTCCGGCCCTTCGACGAGACCCCGCGCTACGCCCTCGAGGTCCCGCCGCCGGAGCAGCTGGACGGGGCGGGCTACGAGGCGCTGGTGCGCGAAGTCGAGCAGGCCAACGAGGCCCTCGCCGCCCTCTCCGAGGCACGCCTGCGCCGGGTCCGTCTCGAGGCGTTCGAGGCGGCAAAGGAGAAGGCGGCCCGCCACGCCGCGTCGATCGAGCTGCCGCAGCCGGCGGAGGCCGGGGCCCCGGCGCCGCGCACCACCGTCGAGTGATGGAACTCTTCGACACCCACTGCCATCTCGATCGGCCGGAGTTCGACGCCGATCGGGATGCGCTCCTCACCAGGGCCCGGGCAGCAGGCGTCGGGCACGTCCTCGTTCCGGCGATCGGACCCGCCTGGTGGGATGGCCTCCTCGCGCTGGTCGAGCAGGGCGGCGGCCATCTCTCCTGCGGCCTCGGCATCCACCCGCAGGAGATCCCCACGCTCGATCCGGCGGACGACGACAGGTCGATCCGGCGCCTCGGCGATCTGCTCGAGGCGGGTCACGCGGTGGCAGTCGGGGAGTGCGGCCTCGATGCGCCCACCGCGGAGAACGGCGGATCGATGGAGCGGCAGGTGCGCCTCCTCGAGGCGCAGCTCGGCCTCGCCCGCGACCTCGAGCTCCCCGTGATCCTCCACGTCTTCCGCTGCCAGGGGGAGGCGGTGCGGGTGCTCGAGCGCTTCGGCAAGCTCCCGGCAGGCGGCGTGCTCCACAGCTACTCGGGCAGCGCGGAGCTGGTGAAGCGGTGGAGCAGGCTCGACCTCCACTTCTCCTTCACCGGCCCCGTGACCTTCGAGCGGTCGCGGCGGATCCACGAGGCGGCCCGGGCGGTCCCCGCCGACAGGCTCCTCCTCGAGAGCGACGCGCCCGATCAGCCGCCGGCCGGGCACAGGGGCGAGCGCAACGAACCCGCCTTCCTCCCCGAGGTGGCGAGGGCGCTCGCGGCCTTGCGTGGCGAGGACGCGGAAGAGTTGGCGGCCCGAACCACGTTGAACGCCCGCCGGCTCTTCGGCTACTAGGAGCCCGGCACTTTCCGGCTACCCGCGGTGAACGACATGGCTCTCCTCGACATCGATCTCGAAGCCCGCCCGGCGGAGCGCGGCTTCCAACTCCAGCGCCGCTTCGATCGCACCGCCCGCCTCCTCGGCGAGAGCGGGATGGAGCGCCTGCACGGCGCCCGCGTCCTCGTCTTCGGCCTCGGCGGCGTCGGCTCCTACGCAGCGGAGGCGCTGGCTCGCTCCGGCGTCGGCCAGCTCCTGCTCTGTGATTTCGACTCGGTCTGCATCACCAACTGCAACCGGCAGCTGCCTGCGATGCAGGGGACCATCGGCAAGAAGAAGGCCGAGCTCCTCGCGGAGCGGGTCAAGCTGATCAACCCCGCGTGCGACGTGCAGGCGGTGACCGAGTTCTACGCGGAGGAATCGTCCGATCGCCTCCTCGGCGGACCGGTGAGCTACGTCCTCGACTGCATCGACAACGTGAAGGCGAAGCTCCACCTCCTCCACTCCTGCATCGAGCGGCAGTTGCCGGTGGTCTCCTCGATGGGCGCCGCCGGGCGGCTGGATCCGACCCAGGTCCGGGTCGCCGATCTCTGCGAGACCTGGAACGACCCCTTCGCCAAGGACGTGCGCAAGCTCCTCAAGCGCAAATACGGGGTCGACACCGAGAAGCCCACGGGGATCTCCACCGTCTTCTCCCCGGAGCGGCTGATCAACCCGACCCCGCTCTCCTATGACCACAACGGGTTCCTCTGCGTCTGCCCCCACAAGGAGAACGGGATGCACACCTGCGATCACCGCACGGTGATCAACGGCACGGTGGGCTTCGTCACCGGCACCTTCGGGCTGGTGGCGGCGAGCGTCGCGGTGCGCCGCATCGCCGAGGGGAGCGCGCAGCCGCCGGCGCGGGGCTGATTCTCGCGCTGCTGCAAACACGAACGCCCGCTGCCTCACCGGCGCGGGCGTTTCGTTTTCTGGCGCTGCAGCGCGACGTCAGAAGGGCAGGAAATCCGCGGGGCCCGGGGGCGGGCGGCGCTCCGCCGGAGGCGGCAGGCTCTCGGGCCCCTCGCTCTTCTCCGGCGCCGCCGCGACCGCAGCGGCGACCGGAGCCGCTTCGGCTTCGCCAGCTGCGGCCACCTCGGCGGCAGGCGCCTCGCGGCCGCGCTTGCGGCGGCCCCTGCGGCGCTTGCGCTTCTCGCCGCCGGCAGCCTCACCCTCGATCGGGGCAGCGACGGCGGCGGGTGCGGCAGCGGGCAGTTCCGCCTCCACCTCCGCAGCGAGGATCTCCGCTGCCGCGTCGGGCAGCGGCTGCCCCTTGGCCCGGGCCTCCGCCACGTATTGCGCGTAGCGGCCGCGCCAGCGCTCCAGCGCGTCGAGGCCGTGGCCGGTGGTGCGGGCGTAGAGCTCGAGCACCAGCAGGGCGTCGGAGAAATAGGGCTGCCGCACGAACTTCATCGGCGAGGAGCGGCGCTTGCGCACCCCGGAGAGGATCCGCTGCGCGTGGAGCACCAGTCGGGCCCGCTCGGCGATCCGGCGGGGGAGGCGGGCGCTGCGCACCAGCTCCGCCAGCAGCTCCTCGACGCTCTCCGCCCTGGCGGAGATGCTCCACTCGAGCTGGGCGGTGTCCTCCGCCGTCTCCTCGGGGAGGGGAATGGACTCGTCGGTGGCCCGCTCGATCGCCTCGATCTCGGCGACCTCCTCGGATTCGACGCTCTCGTCCTCCGCCGCAGCCTCGACCGACTCCACGCCCTCGCCCAGCTCGCCCCCAGGCGCGTCCTTCACCAGCTGGTGCTGCGAGTGGTGGATGAGGAGGGTGGAGAGGAGCACGGCGTCGTCGGGGCAGGGCCCCTTGCGGACCACCTCGTCGAGCAGACCGAGCGACTCGAAGAGCGCCTGGCCCTCCTGCGCCGAGCTGGCGCCGAGCCAGTGGGCGACCGGCGGGAGGAGCACCGAGAGCGCGTCCATCTCGTGGAGCAGCTCGAAGCAGCGGCGCGAATAGCCCGAGCGCAGCAGCCGGAAGATCTCCTCGAGGACGCGGGGCGGAGCGCAGCGGGCGATCTCGCCCTTGTTGCGCTGCATCGCCGCCCAGGTCTTCTCCTCGATCCGCAGATCGAGCTTGGCGGCGAAGCGCACCGCGCGGAGGAGCCGCACGGGATCCTCCCGCATGCGCACGTCCGGGTCGCCGATGGTGCGGATGAGCCGCCGCTCGAGATCCACCCTGCCGCCCACGTAGTCGAGGATGCGGCCGAGGACCACGTCGTAGAAGAGGCCGTTGATGGTGAAGTCGCGCCGCCGCGCGTCCTCCTCCGCCGTGCCGAAGACGTTGTCCCTGGTGATGAAGAGGTCGCCGTTCGCCTGCGAGGCTTCCACGTCCTCGTTGGGATTGGCGCGGAAGGTCGCCGTCTCCACGACCTTGCCGCCGCGGAAATAGACGTGGGCGAGGCGGAAGCGCCTGCCGATCAGCCGGCAGTTCCGGAAGATCGCCCGGATCTCGCCGGGGTGGGCGCTGGTGGCGACGTCGAAATCCTTCGGCTGGAGGCCCAGCGAGAGGTCGCGCACGCAGCCACCGACCAGATAGGCCTGGTGGCCGTAGGACCGCAGGCGCTGGACCACCTTGAGGGCGTCGAAGTCGAGCTTTTCGAGCGGGAGATCCGGCGTCTCTCCGGCAAAGGCCGTGAGGGCCTGCAGCGGATCCTCCGGCGTGCGCCGGCGGGGTTCGGAGTCGCGGGGCTCTCGGGATGCGGAAATACGCTCGTCGCTCATCGTGTCGTTGGCTCGCGATCCGCTGGGGATGCCGCCGGTCTGGTCCTCCCGAACCGGCTGGGAGCCTACGGGAGAACGTTCCACAGGGTCAATGATTTCCGAGCCTTCCCCGGCGCGCCTTTGGACCCCGTGCGGCCGACCGCACGAAGCACGGCGAGCCGTGAGGCCCTTTTCCGCCCCACGGCTCGCCGTTTCGCGTCTCAATTCGACGCAGGTGCACGCATCAGCGCTGCATCTGCTCGGTGTCGCGCTCCATCTGCTCCATGTCCTTGTACATCTGCTCCTGCTGCTTGCTCGGCTTCGCGTCGAGCTCGACGGCCACCGGCTTGTCCTGCGCCACGTTGAACTTGGCGCGGACCTCGTTGCCGGCCTGGAGCTGCTGGAGCGAGGCCTGCTTGCCGTCCATCTTGATCTCGGTGCCCTGCGCGATCTGGAGCTCTACCGGCGGCAGGCCCTCCTCGCGCTGCACGGTGATCATGTTCTGCTGCGCATCCACGGAAGAGACGGTGCCCCGCAGATCGAAGTTGTCCTTGTTCTTGAACACCTCGACCTGGGGCTCGCCCATCTCCATGCCCGTGCGGACCTCGGCGCCAGGCTCCTGCTGCATCATCGGATCCTGGGAAGGCTGGGTCTGCTCCGTCTCGATCTGGAGCTCCTCCTCCTCCATCTGCGCGGTGGCGAGGCCCGGAACGGCGATCAGACCGGCGAGCACGAGCATCATTCGAATCTTCATAGAAGGCTCCCTCCTGGTGCGGCGGCACACTCTCGCCGCCAGGAGAAAGCTCTGCACCAGGGCTCGGAAAGCGGAAGAGACGGCCGGCGGCGCCGGGGCCTGCTTGCCCGCCAGCTACAGCGCTTCGAAGAGCGCCGCCGGGTTCCGGAGCCGGTCCCCGCCGTCGACCACCAGGCTGGCGCCGGTGACGAACGAGGCCGCCTCGGAGGCGAGGAAGAGCACCGGGCCCACGCAATCGTCCGGCGTGGCGAAGCGGCCCAGGGGCACGCGCTTGCCGATCCGCTCCATCGTGGCCGGGTCTGCCCAGAGCCGCTGGTTGGCCCCCTCGGTGGCGACGGGGCCGGGGCAGACGGCGTTGACGGTGACGCCGCTCGCCGCCCACTCCACCGCCAGGGTCTGCGCCAGGTTGATCACCCCGGCCTTCGCCGCGCCCGAGTGGGCCATGAGCGGCGAGCCGTTCTCCCCGTTGGTCGCAGCCATCATCACGATCCTGCCGCGCCCGCGATCGACCATCCGGCTGCCGATCGCGCGCGAGACGTAGAACGTGCCGTTGAGCACCACGTCCACCACCGCCCGCCAGCCGTTGGCGCTGATCGCCAGGGCCGGGGCGAGGAAGTTCGCGCCGGCGTTGTTGAGCAGGAGATCGACGCCGCCGCGCCAGGCCCACGCAGCCTCCGCCATCGACTCCACCTGCCCCGGATCCTTGATGTCGCAGGGGAGGGCGAGCGCTTCGCCGCCGCGCGCGTGGATCTCGGCGGCGACCGCCGCGAGCTTCTCCTCGTTGCGGGAGGCGAGGACCACCGCTGCGCCGTGGGCCGCGAGGGCCAGGGCGCAGGCCTTGCCGATGCCGGTGCCGCCGCCGGTGACGAGCGCGACCTGGCCCTGCAGGAAATCGGGACGGAAGGGACTCTCGTGCATGGGCCGATCGCCGCACGGCGCGACCGCTGCCGTCAAGGGCCCGCCGGGAACGACGACGGCCCCGCCGCACGAAGCAACGGGGCCGCCATGGATCCGACGGTGCGATTCGCGATTACTTCGCGCCGCCCGAGGCGCGCACACGATCGAAGCGCTCGTTGATCACCTTCCAGTTGAGCGCGTTCATCACGTTGGCGAGGTAGTCCGGCTTCTTGGTGCCGTAGTCGATCATGTACGCGTGCTCCCACGCGTCGATGGAGCAGAGGATGCTCACGTTCGGCCAGAGGCCGACGTGGTGCTCGCTCTGGATGAACATGTTCGAGACGCGGTTGAAGTTCCAGTCGTAGACGAGCTGGCACCAGCCGTGGCCCGAGGCGAGGATCGCCTTCGCGTCCTGCACCCAGGCGTCGAAGGAGCCGAAGGAGGCGTCGATCGCCTTCTTCAGATCGGCGGAGACCTCGCCGTCCTTGCCCAGGTTGGCGAAGTAGAGCTCGTGGAGCACGGTGCCGTTGTAGGCGACGGGCTCGCGGCGGCGGAGCTCGGAGTACTCGCCGAACGAGTAGTTCACCTTGCTCTTGTCGGCGGTGCCCATCTTCTCCCAGATCTCGTTCAGCTTGTTGACGTAGCCCTGGTAGAGCCCGAAGTGGGCCTTGAGCTGCGCCTCGGAGAGACCGTCCACCTTGCCGAGCAGGTAGCTGAAGTCCTTCGCCTCGTACTTGGCCATCTTCATCCTCCAGCAGGGGCGTACACGACTGCCCCGGAAGTTGCGAAAGGGCTGTAGCTAAGCGGCGCCCCTGCCATGCGTCAAGGCGACTTTCGGCGCGATGTCGGGTTCCCTATCTCAGGGCCAGCGGTAGCGCAGGCGCTCGACGGGCGTGCCAGCGACGAGATGGCTCTCGACGATCTCCTGCACGTCCTCCGGCTTGACCGGCGCGTACCAGAAACCCTCGGGGTAGACGACCATCGTCGGCCCGTCGAAGCAGGGCCCCAGGCAACCGGTGGGAGTCACCGCCACCTCGTCCCAGAGCTCGGGCCTCTCACCGAGGGCTTCCATGAGCTGGTTGAGCAGGTCCTCGCTCCCGCGGTTCCCGCAGGAGGGCTTGCCTCCCTCCGGCCGGCGGGTCTGGCAAACGAAGAAGTGACGCTTGAACTTGCTCTGCACGGCGGGTCCTCCTGGCGCAGCGGATGCGCAGGGCTAACTGCCCCCGGAACCCTCGTCAAGCATCGACATCGGGCTCGCAGAGTGTGTTAGAAGGCCCGCCCGAGAGGAGAACCGACCATGGCGCACAAGGTGACCTATATCCCCGGCGACGGGATCGGACCCGAGGTGGTGGAGGCGGCGATCGAGGTCGTCGACGCCACGGGGGTGAAGATCGAGTGGGAGCGCGGCGACGCCGGCGCCGAGGTCGAGGTCCGCGAGGGCTCGAACCTTCCCACCTCCACCCTCGAGCAGATCATCAAGAACGACGCGGCGCTCAAGGGCCCCACTGCCACCGCGGTGGGCAAGGGCTCGAAGAGCGCGAACGTCACCCTGCGCAAGTCGCTCGATCTCTATGCCAACCTGCGGCCGGTCCGGAACCTGCCCGGTGTGAAGACCCGCTACGACAACGTCGATCTCGTGGTCGTCCGCGAGAACACCGAGGACCTCTACACGGGCCTCGAGCACATCGTGGTCCCCGGCGTCGTCGAGGCGATCAAGATCATCACCGAGAAGGCCTCCACGCGGATCGCCCGCTTCGCCTTCGATTATGCGCGCAAGCACAAGCGCCGCATGGTCACGTCGGTGCACAAGGCGAACATCATGAAGCTCTCCGACGGCCTCTTCATCGAGTGCTGTCGGAAGGTGGCGCGGAGCTACCCGGAAATCGAGTACAACGAGCTGATCATCGACAACTGCTGCATGCAGCTCGTCCGTGATCCCACCCGCTACGACGTGCTGGTGCTGCCGAACCTCTACGGCGACATCGTGAGCGATCTCTGCGCGGGCCTGGTCGGCGGCCTCGGTGTGGTCCCGGGCGCCAACATCGGCGACACCAACGCCGTCTTCGAGGCGGTCCACGGCACGGCGCCCGACATCGCCGGCAGGGGCGTCGCCAACCCCACCGCGCTCCTCCTCTCGGCGGAGATGATGCTCAACCACCTCGGTGAGGACGCAGCGGCGCAGCGGCTCCGCGGCGCCATCGAGCGGGTGATGACCGAGGGCAAGTCGCTCACGCCGGACCTCGGCGGCTCGGCGAAGACGAAGGAATTCGTCGCGGCGCTCAAGGGCGCGATGCAGTAGGCGCGCGTTGCGGGCGCGAGGATGGAAGGCGGGCTGGCCCATGCGTGGGTCGCCCGCCTTCTTGCATTTCGAGGCCCGCAGAGGTGGCCCCTCGGGGCCGCTCGGCGCTCGTGTCGCCTTGCGGGGGGATCGCGCGGCCTCTATACCTCGGCCGATGCGCAACCTCCTCCTCCACGACATCCACGAAAAGGCGGGCGCCAGGCTGGGCGCCCGTGCCGGCGCCGAGCTCGTCCTCGGCTACGGGCCCATCGAATCGGAGTGGCGCGCGCTGCAGAGCGCTGCGGTCCTCGTCGACCGCTCCCACCGCGCGCTGCTCGCGGTGCAGGGCCCCGAGGCGCGGCTCTACCTCCACGGCATGGTGACCAACGAGGTGAAGGCGCTGCGGGCGGGGCAGGGCAACCGCGCCGCCGTGATCAATGCGCGGGGCAAGATGCTCGGCGAGGGAACCATCATCGCCAGGGAGAACGACGAGCTCCTCGTCGATCTCGATCCCGAGGCGCACGAGCCGGTGGCGCTGCATCTCGATCAGTTTCTGGTCTCCGAGGATTGCACGCTCCACGATCTCACCGGCGTGCTGGCTGCGTTCGGTGTCTACGGGCCGCGGGCCGGCGAGGTGATCGAGGCGGTGATGGGCGGGACGCCGCCAGAGCTGCCGCTCCACCACCATGTCGACGGGGCCTTCCTCGGCGGACCGGCGATGCTCCTCGCCGCAGCGCCTGCAGGTGTTGCCGGCTGGGAGCTCTGGGTGCCCGCAGCCAACGCGCAGGCAGCGTGGGAGCAGCTCCTCGCAGCGTTGGAAGAGGCGGGTGGGGTGCCAGCAGGCGACGAGGTCCTCGAGGCGGCGCGGGTGCACAACGTCGTGCCCCGCTACGGCGCCGACATGGACGAGAACACCATTCCCCTCGAGGCCAACCGCGAGGAGGCGATCAGCTACACCAAGGGCTGCTACGTCGGGCAGGAGGTGATCGCCAAGGCCACCTACCGGGGCCAGGTGCGGCGCAAGCTGGCGCGCCTCGTGGTGCCCGCCGGGACGAAGCCCGGCGCCTCGCTGGTCGAGGGGGAGAAGGTGGTGGGCACGCTGACCAGCGTGCTCGATCCCGATCCCGCCGGTGGTCCACCCCGCGCGCTGGGGTACGTGCGAAGGGACCGGTTGCAGCTCGGCGCGCGCCTCGCCCTCGAGGGCGGCGGTGCGGCCGAGCTCGACTGGGTCCCGCCGGTGAAGGAGGAATGAGCGTGGCCCCGAAGGTTCTGCTCGCGTGTACCGATCTCTTCTTCTCCTCGCGCATCGTCGAGACGGCGCGCCACACCGGCGCCACCGTGGTGCAGGTCCGCGAAGGGGTGGCCGAGGCCGCCCTTGCCGAGAAGCCCGACCTCGTCCTCGTCGATCTCCACGCGGCGGTGCTCGATCCGGTGGAGAGCATCCGGGCGATCCGCGCCGCCGATCCCGGCGTGCGGATCGTCGGTTTCGTTCGCCACGAGGAGGCGGATCGCATCCGCGCCGCGCGGGAGGCAGGCGCCTCCGAGGTGCACGCCCGCGGGGCGTTCAGCGCGCGCTTGCCACAGCTGCTCGCGGAACGCTAGCCCCCCGGCGAGGAGAAGCGCTGCAGGAGGGCGGCAGCCCCGATGGAGCGGGTGGGGGCTGACGCCGGACGAAGTCGGCCTATACGATGGGCGTCATGCGAACTCTCCTGCTGGCTGCATCCCTCCTCCTGGCGACGCCCGCGGTTGCGGCCGAGGCGAAGCCCATCGTCGAAGACTCCACCGGCGTGAAATTCGACGCCGTCACCACCGTGGAAGGCACGCAATACCGCTGCCTCGGCGCCGGCGTGCGCAAGGTCTTTCTGTTCAAGGCCTACGCGGTCACCTACTGCCTCGAGGAAGGCAAGGTGGACGACGCGATCGTCGGCTATCTGCAGAAGAACCATCCGGACAAGAAGGGGGAGGCGCTCGAGGAAGCCCTCGCCACCGACCAGCGCTTTTTCAACCGGCTCGCCAACGCCCCCGGCGACAAGCTGGTGGTGATGCGGCTGGTGCGCGACATCTCCAAGGACAAGATCGCCGGTGCGTTCCGCGATTCGCTCGGTGACGTGCTTCCCAAGGAAAAGGTCGAAAAGCTCATCGACACCATCCCGGGCGATGGCAAGGACGGGCAGAGAATCCTGCTCCACTCGCACGGAGACAAATTGGTGATCGACATCGCCGGCAACGCCAGGACCATCGAGGATCAGGAGATCGCCTCGAAGCTCTGGCGGGTGTGGCTCGGCCCCGAGAGTCCCACGCCGACGCTCAAAGAATCGATCGCTTCGCAGGTGGCGATGCGCGTCAATCCCTGAGCCCGGCGGCGACCCGCTGCCGAAAACGAAACCGCCGGCTGCACCCTGGGGTGCGCCGGCGGTTCGTCTTTGCGCCGATTGCTTCGGCGTGCTCACTCGCTCCGTGCGGCTGCTTCCTTCGGCGGACGGCCGCGGGCAGGGCGGGGCGGGGGCGTGAAGCCCTTCGGGGCGGGAAGCGGCCAATCGTATTTGCGGGCGGCCTGGTAGTGCGCCGCGCAATAGCCCTGCGAGCGGTACGGCCGCTTGCAGCCGGCGACCTCGCAGACCTTGGAGCCCTCGGCTGCTGCTGCGCCGCCGCGGGCCTTGCGGCCTGCCTGGACCCTGCGCCCCGGGGGACGGCCGGCGCGGCGCGTGCCGATCGCGGGCGGAGCCGCTGCGGTGCCGAGCGCCGCAGCGAGCTCTTCCTGGATGATCCGGCGGATCGAGCCGCGGAGCGCCTCTTCCATCGTCTCGTCGATCGCGGCGCGGATGCGCTTGTCCAGTGCCTGCGCCAGCGGGTTGCTGCTCGAAATGCGGGGCATCGAGGTCCTCTTCTCTCTCGCGCCGTGGGATGGGGCGGTTGCACACCTGTTTCGACAGGTGGTGTGTCTCGAATGCTAGCTACCGGCCTCAAATTATACAAGGAGTAAGCGAATGCAACAGCGGGACACCGATGCGACTCGGTGCGAATTCGCTGCAAGTCTCTGTACTTTCTTGCTCTTTGGCGAGCGGTGGTTTGTTTGCGACAAGACTTCCACCGGAACGTTGTCGGCCGGTTGCGACGACGTCATTCGTGATCGCGTTCCTCGACGCCGGACGGAAGTGATCCGGCGGCGCGATTCGTGGCGTGCTGGTACGCGGCTGGCGTTTGCTGTATGGAAGGCCCATCCCAGTCGATCGATCCGCAGCGGTGCCCCGACTCTCTCCCGGGGGCGCCGTGCCGGAGCCAGGAGCCGCTGCTCGCAGGTCCCGAGCCTGCGAGCGGCGCCTTTTTCGACAGCCGGCAGGCTGGCGAAGCCTCGTGGGACGGGGCGCACCTGCGCGCACCCGTACCCACTGGCCGCCAATTTCCTACCGCCGCGGGGCCCCATCCTGCCAACTTCCGTCCACCCGGTCCGGGGCTGGTGGATTTTCTACTTAAGGGTAGAACCCTTGGGATTCGGCGCGTTTCGGGCGACGGTGTGGCGGACGTGGGGCCGGATGGGCTGCCACGGGTCGGGGCAAGGTCTTGACAGTGCCATGACGTTGCTGGTCCGATTCACCATCCCCCGGGTAACAGGTGTGCCTGCGAAGCTTCTGACCGGAGAAGAGCATGATGCGTACGCGGAACAGTCGGCTGTCGTTGGCGGTGCTTTTGGCAACCGCGATGATGGCCGGAGCCTGCTCGTGTGGCGGTGAGGGCGCCAGCGCCCGTATCGCCGAGCTGACTTTGCCTAAAGATTTCCAGGTGATCGAGAAGGACGGGATGACCGTCTACGTGATCCCCTTCGACGCGGTCGCCGTCAATGATCGCGGCGAAAGGACCGTGGAACTGAGGAACGACGGTTCTGCAGCGATGACGGTCCAGCGGCCTTTGCTGGATTCGCCCTTCGGCTCGGACATCAGCGCCAACGGCGTCGAGCTCGCGCCTGGCGCCGTCGCACCGATCACCCTCTTCTTCTCGCCGACGGAGGCGGGCGATTTCGAGAAGGTCGCCGAGCTGCCCTACAGCGGTGGCAGCGGCAAGGCGAAGATCGGCTTCCAGCTGACCGGCAGGGGTGTGGTCCCCAGCTTCAGCTGCGTCCCCGAAGAGGTCGATTTCGGCAAGGTCGAAATCGGTGAGATCGCCAAGGGCGAGGTCACCTGCACCAACAACACCGAGCTGGAGACCCTGCTCACCGCCGACAAGCCGTCCGGCGCGGACCGCGAGTTCTTCACCTACTCGGCGATCCCGCCCGAGGGTGTGCTCGTCCCCGCCGGCACGCCGATCCGCATCCCGGTGAGCTACAACGCCGCCAGCCGCGGTGAGCGTCTCGCGCACTTCACCCTCTACGCAGGGAGGGCGAACGACGAGGACCGCAAGACGCTGAAGACGATCCGCCTCCGCGGTGAGGGCATCACCAGCGCCATCGAGGTCAGCGCGGATTGCGCCAACAACGGCAAGCTCGACTTCGGCTACGTGCCCCCCGGCGCGAAGCTCGAGAAGACCTTCACCATCCGCAACGTCGGCTCCTCGCCGCTGAACGTCAGCAACCTCGCCCTCGAGGGTGCCTCGTCGCCTGCGTTCACGATCAAGAGCCGCACCCCGATCGCCATCCCCTCCGACGATCCGGCCACCCCGGAGAAGGAGAACGAGGCGGAGATCGCGGTGGAGTTCGCGCCGCTCGACCTGGGCAGCAAGATGGGCACGATCCAGATCACCAACAGCTCCAACGGCACCCCGGTCGCCCGGGCCTGCCTCCAGGGCTACGGCGGCGGTCCGATCATCTCCTGCTCGCCGAGCACCATCGACTTCGGTCCGGTTGCCGTCGGCATCCCGGGTGATCGCGAGTACGTCTGCACCAACGCCGGCACCGACAACCCGGTCGACGCCCTCGACAACCTCTTCGTCGAGAGCGTGGTCTCCGGCGCCGACGAGTTCACCGCGCTGATCGAGAACGCCGACGGCACCAACGGTCCCAAGACCGCCGGCTACGCGGTCGGCGAGTTCTTCACCGTCCACGTTCGCTACGAGCCCATCGACGATGGCTTCGACAGCACCGGCATCACCATCTTCTCGAACGACCAGCTCACCCCCGAGCACCTCACCACCGTGCAGGGTGAGGGCCGCGAGCTGCCGCCCTGCGACTTCACCATCGTGCCGCCCGAGCTCCGGTTCGGCATCGTGGCCCCGGGCCGCTCGGCGACCCTCGAGTTCGCGATCCGCAACAACCTCGATACCGAGTGCCTCGTCCGCAATGTTCGCGTCGAGGACGCGGAGAACTCCGCCTTCTCGGTCGACCCGGTCGACTTCGCGACCCTGCCCGGCAGCGGCGAGCTCCGCTTCCCGGTGACCTTCAACGCCCCCGAGCGCGTGACCGGCGACGGCCTCTACACCGGCAACGTCCTCTTCGACATCTCGAATCCGGACACGCCGAACCAGGTCGTTCCCCTCCGTGGCGCCGCCGCCGAGCCCTGCGCGATCATCGCGCCGGATCACCTCGACTTCGGCACCGTGGCTCCCGGCTGCTCGACCCGCGAGCGCTACTTCACCATCATCAACATCTGCGACGAGCCCCTGGTTCTCAGCAGCATCGAGCTCAACGCCGGCGCCGCCCAGTACCCCTGCGAGGACGACTTCGACGGTGACGGCACCGTGGAGTGGGGCTACTGCAACGAGTTCGGCGTGCGCCAGCGCCCGACCATGCCCGGCACCACCCTCGCCCGTGGCGCGCAGGCCGAGTTCACCATGGTCTACATGCCGGGCAACATCGGTGAGGACCTGGGCTCGGTGTTCGTGACCGTGGACGGGGCTCCCGAGCCCTACATGGCCACCCTGCAGGGCCGCGGCGCCAACGACGCGCTCCAGACCGACACCTTCTCGCAGGACGATCGGCCGAAGGTCGACCTCCTCTGGGTCATCGACAACTCCGGTTCGATGTCGCCCTTCCAGACGGCGGTCGCCCAGAACCTGACCTCCTTCCTCTCGTTCGCGGTCGCCCAGCAGATCGACTTCCAGCTCGGCGTCACCACCACCGGTATCACCACCTCGGGCGGCTGCCCCGGCGGTGTGAACGGTGGCGAGAACGGCCGTCTCTTCCCGGTGATCGGCACCACGCCGCGGATCCTCACTCCGCAGACGCAGGACCTCGAGGAGGCCTGGTCCACCAACGTGCAGGTCGGTCTCTGCCACGGTTCGGAGCTCGGTCTCGAGGCCGCCTACCGCGCCCTCTCGTCGCCGCTCGTCGACAACGCCGACGACCCGCGGACCTCCGAGCCCAACGACGGCAACCTCGGCTTCCTGCGCCGTGACGCGAACCTCTCGATCGTCTTCCTCTCCGACGAAGAGGACCAGTCGCCCGAGACCGTGTCGTTCTATTACAACTTCTTCATGTCCATTAAGGGCTTCCGGAACAGCAACATGTTCTCGGCCCACTCGATCGCCGGCGACCCGGTGACGGGCTGCAACGGTGGCAGCGGCTACGGCCAGGCTTCGCCGCGCTACTACGGCATCGCGGAGATGTCGAACGGCGTCTTCCAGTCCATCTGCACCCAGGATTGGTCGACGGCGATGGAGCGCATCGGCACCAACGCCTTCGGCTTCAAGACCCGCTTCTTCCTCACCAACCAGCCCGAGGACACCAACGCCGACGGCGTCGTCACCGACCGCGGTACGAACCCCGAGATCGAGGTCCGGATCAACGGTGTCCGCGTTCCCTCCATCAACTCCCGCGGCACCCGCGTGTGGGAGTACGTGCCGGACGTGAACGCCATCGACTTCTACCCGCTCTCCGTTCCGGAGCCGGGTAGCGAGATCGAGGTCACGTACAAGGTGGCCTGCCTCTGACCTGCGTCGGAGCGCCACAACCAGCAGCATCCGGGGGCCCGCGCGAGCGGGCCCCCTTAGCAACACTGCGGGGGAGAGGCCGGCAGGGGCCGGCCTCTCTCTCCCCGGGAGTCGTCTCGATGAACCGCTTTTTCGCTTTGTCGCTGTGCGGTGCTGCGCTGCTGTTGCCCGAGGTGGCCAGCGCGCAGCAGTACGTGGTCTCCACGTCGCCCAGCACCTACCAGGCGCTTCCGATTCCCGGAGGCGGCACGGTAGCGAACGTCACTACCTCTTCGGCAGACGACGGGGCGGCCACCGCCTACGCGCTGCCCTTTTCGTTCAGCTTCTTCGGAACCACCTACAACGCGATCAACATCGGAACGAACGGGTACGTGACGTTCGGTAGCGAGAACGCGAGCAGCCTCGGCAACCAGGCGCTTCCCAGCACCACCAGCCCCAACAACCTGATCGCGGTGTGGTGGGACGACCAGAACTGCCCCGCCGGGTCGATCCAGACCCAGACCCTCGGCCAGCCGGGTGGTCGCGAGTTCGTGATCCAGTGGCATTGCTACCGGCACAGCACCGCGAGCAACACCTGGCAGGCGCAGCTCTGGCTCACCGAGGGCTCCTCGGTGATCCGCACCAAGTACGGCGTGCTCGGTTCGACCGTGACCTCGAGCACCTTCACCGCCTCGATGGGCATCGAGAATGCGGCTGCCAGCGTCGGCCTCCAGGGCTACGGCCCCAACGGCGTGACCTGCGGCAGCAGCTGCACCAATGCGAATTGGCCCGGCGGCACGACGATCCAGTACGGCGTCTCGGTGGAGCCGGACGTTCTGCCCGTGGTCGCGCTCGGCGCGATGACCACCACCGGCAGCGACGTCTCCTTCCCGGTGAACACCACCGTGCGGAACCTCGGCCAGAACGCCGCCACCAACCTGGTCTACGACGTCTACCTCTCCACCGACGCGGTGCTCGATCCGACCACCGACACGCTGCTCGTGCAGCACGTCAACGGTGAGACCGTGGGCGGCCAGAGCCAGGCCACCTTCTCCGACTCCGTCACCATGCCCAGGCCCGCCAACGGGCGCTACTGGGTCTGCGTGGAGCTCGATCCGGCGAACGCAATCGTCGAGTCGAACGAGGGCAACAACCGCGGCTGCATGGCCACGCCCTTCCTCGTCGGTGCGGACCTCCTCGGCTCGATCGCGATGCCTGGCCAGGGCGCGCCCGGCGAGACCGTTCCCTTCCAGATCCAGGTCCGCAACCAGGGCACCGACGCGACTGGCTCGTTCCAGTACAAGATCTGGATGTCGGCCAACGACAGCCTCGACGCCTACGACACCCAGATCCACACCGGCACGCTCTCCCTGCAGGGCACCGACACCTTCTCCGGCACGGTCAACGCGCTGGTCCCGGGCAGCATCGCCGGCACCACCTTCTACGCCTTCCTCCAGGTCGACAGCGGCTCGGTGGTCGTCGAGGCCGACGAGAGCAACAACACCGCGCGGACCAGCGGCCAGATCACCCTCGTCAAGCCCGAGTTGAGCGTGAACCCCGGCACGGTCGAGACGGCGAACGGCTGCTTCTTCGGCGAGCCGATGACCGTCACCTACGAGGTTTGCAACACCGGCGGCGGCAACGCCTGGAACTTCGTCGACTCGATCCTCTTCTCGGACAACTTCGTCGTCTCGATGCCGAACGGCGGGCAGGGTGATCCGGAAGTCGACACCTCGCCTGCAGCCTGCGGCAGCAGCGACGCCGAGTGCAATGCCGGCGGCGTCTGCTACCTCGGCATCTGCCACAACCCGTGCACCAGCGACGCCGAGTGCGGTGATGGTCTGGTCTGCGCGCCGGATCGGGATCTCCCCGACTTCCGGAGCTGCCAGAACCACCTCGCCCCCGGTGCCTGCAAGACCTTCGTCCGCACCTTCATCGTCCCGGGCACCAACAGCGTCACCGGTCGTCCCCACGAGGAGCTCGAAGAGGGCTACTGGATCGGCGTGATCGCCGATTCGACCGACACCGTGAACGAGGTGAACGAGGCGAACAACATCCGCAAGGTGCAGGAGCCGGTGGTCTGCCGCTACCCCTCGCCGGATCTGGCTGCCGTCACCGTCGTGCCGCCCGCCCGTGTCGCCGCCGGTGAGACCGCGGCCCTCTTCCGGACCGTCCGCAACCTGGGCAACGTCCGCGGCGTCGCTTCCTACCGCTACGTGCTCTCGACCAACGACACCATCTCGCTGAACGACATCCCGCTCACGCTGGTTTCGACCGGCGGCGACGGCACGCTCGACCTCGCGGGACACAGCGAGCAGCAGGCCACCGATCTCGTGCGGATCCCCTCGCACGTCGCGCCCGGCGAGTACTACCTCGGCCTGGTGATCGACGCGAACAACGCCGTTCGCGAGCTCGACGAGAAAAACAACGTCTCCGTCGCCTCGACCCGCGTCCGGGTGGAGAACGCGGCGCTCGACATCCTCACCACGCACCTGCCCGACGCCACCGTCGGCGCCTGGTACGGTCGCCAGCTCGTCGCCACCGGTGGCGCCGGCACCTACCGGTGGTCGATCGACACCGTGCCGCCCGGCTTCACGCTCACCGCCGACGGCTACCTGAGCGGTACCCCGGCGGACGAGGGGACCTACGTCTTCACGGTCTCCGTCACCTCCGGTGATGCCTCCGACTCCGCGATGCTCGCGCTGCGCGTGGGGCGCCCGATGGGTGCGCTCACCATCACCACCACCTCGCTTCCCCCTGCTGTCGCCGGCAATCCCTACAGCGGTCGGATCGCCGCCTCCGGTGGCGAGCCGCCGTACACCTGCCGCGTCCTCTCGGGAACGCTGGGCAGTGGTCTCGTCCTCAACGCCGACTGCACCATCTCCGGCACCCCCATCACCGCCACCGTCGACCCGCACCTCTTCGAGGTCGAGGTGACCGACGCCCGTGGCAACAAGGCGCAGCGTGACATGAGCCTCGTGATCGTCGACCAGGCCGACCTGTTCATCGAAACCCAGCGCCTCCCCGAGGCGACCGCCGGCGAGGAGTACCTGGATGGCTGCATCAAGGCCACCGGTGGCGACGGCGACTACACCTGGACCATCGAGGAGGCGAGCCTCCCCGCCGGCCTGGCACAGGAGAACGTCGGCAACCGGACCTGTCTGATCGGCACCCCGCTGGTCTGCGACAGCTTCAGCGTCTCCGTCCGCGTGGAGGACGGCCAGGGCCAGGCCGACACCGCCGAGCTCCCGCTCACGGTGATGTGCGGTCGCGTGGGGCTGAAGACCAAGCGTCTCGACGACGTCCAGCGGGGCGACGGTGTCGACGTGCAGCTCGAGGCGGATGCTGGCGAGGCGCCGACCTTCCGCGTCTACGCCGGTCGTCTCCCCGCCGGCATCGCTCTCGACGAGAGCGGCAAGCTCGCCGGCACCGTCGCTGACGATGCTGCCATCGGCACCTACAACTTCGTCGTCGAGGTGAAGGATACCGAGGGCGGTTACGGCCTCGATGCCCTCGCGCTCAACGTGGTCGGGGTCCCCGCGACGCTGCCGCCTGCGAAGAAGGCGGACGACGGTGGTTGCTCCACCGCCGACGACGGTGCGACGGGCGCGCTGCCCTTCGCCGTCGCGCTCCTCGGCCTCGTGGCGGCGGGTTTCCGCCGCCGCGTGGCGGCGGGTTTCCGCCGCCGCGTGGCGGCCCTCGCCCGCTTTGCCGCTTTCGCCGCGGTCCTCACCGTGGCAGGTGGTGCGCAGGCGCAGAACTACGTGGTGACTGGCCCCTACGATCTTCCCTACCAGGAGCTCGTCGGCGCGACCCAGGCACCTTCCGCCTACAACGACGACGATTGGTGCTGCAGCAGCGACATGTGGAACGTCGAGCTGCCCACCGACTTCTCGTTCCGTTTCTTCGGCGCGACCTTCAGCCACATCGGGATCAGCGGCAACGGTGCGCTCGTGCCCCTGACCAGTGCCAGCCCCGGCACGGCGACGGACTTCTACGTCGACACCTCGAACGACGACTTCCCCAACACCCTCGGGCCCAACGGCGTCATCGCGCCGTGGTGGGAAGATCTCGCCCGCAGCGCGACGCTTTCGCCCCACGCCGGCGGTCTGTCGTACGTCGTCGAGGGCACGGCTCCGAATCGCATCTTCAAGGTGCAGTGGAAGAACCTCACCCTCTACATCTGCTCGTCCTCCACCAGCTACAACCACTGCCGGGACACGAGGAGCCACTCCTTCCAGGCGTGGATCTTCGAGTCGGACGGCGTGCGGGACAGCACCATCCTCTTCTCCTACGACACGCCGATCGGCCCGGATGGTACGCCCTGGGGTGGCCACCCGACTGCCTACAAGAGCAGCAGCGCCACCCTCGGGCCGAGCGCCAGCGTCGGCATGGAGAACGTCGGCGAGAGCGAGGGCGTGACCGCGCTCTCCTGCACCCCGAGCTGCCACGTGGATTCCCACTTCCCCGCGCAGCAGGCGATCACGATCCAGAAGAAGGCCGACCTGATCGTCGCCGGCACCACCGGTGATTCGGTGGGCTGGGCCGGGGTTCGGATGCAGATGGCGGCCGACGTGCGGAACGCCGGTGCGCAGGCAGCCGGTGACTTCACCGTCCGCTTCTACGGCAGCACCGACTCCGTCCTCGACGCAGCCGACGCCGATCTGGGCACCTCCAGCGTGACCCAGAGCGCCGCCGTCGGTGCGACCGTCCGCTTCACCCACGAGGCCATCCTCCCCGCAGGGATTCGCGCGGGCAGCTACTACATCATCGCGCGGGCCGATCCGGATCGTGCGGTGGACGAGGACGTCACCGCCAACAACCTGGGCGTCTACGGCCCCTTCCCGATCGGCGAGCCGACCCCCGATGTCGTCGTCGAGTCGGTGACGCCTCCTGCTGCCGTGGACATCGGCAGCACCTTCAACCTCGCATGGACCGCCCGCAACCTCGGCAACGCGCCGGCGATGGAGGTCCCCTATGCCGTCGTGCTCTCGGACAACGAGCTGATCAGCGCCACCGATCGCCGGATCGGCGCCGGGACCTTCTCGGTCGATCTGCTCACCGACGCCCCGGTGAACGTCCAGGTGGAGCTGCCCTCGGACATCCAGCCGGGCAGCTACTACGTGGGCATCGTCATCGATCCGGACGACGTGCTCCACGAGATCGACGATCTCAACAACACCGGCGCCTCCGCCACCACCTTCGATGCCTTCGGTGGTCCGCTCCAGGTGCTCACCACCTCGCTCCCTGCGGCGCAGATCGGTGCTTCGTACTGCGTGGCGCTCAACGCTTCCGGCGGCAACGGCGACTACACGTGGACCGTGGCCAACGGCTCGGCCCTCCCGCCCGGCCTCGGGCTGCTCCGCGAGTCCTCGCGCAACACGCTCCTCTGCGGTACGCCTTCGGCGATTGGCTCCTACACCTTCGCGGTGCAGGTCGCCTCCGCCGGTGCGACCGCAAACGGCGCGCTCACGCTCGAGGTCACCCGCTCGACGATGCCGCTCACCGTGGTCTCGTCCGAGTTGCCGATCGCGATCTTCAGCACGCCCTACGAGACCGAGCTCCTCGCGGTCGGTGGCCAGGCACCCTACAGCTGGAGCCTGGTCGCCGGTGAGCTGCCCCTCGGGCTGCGGCTCTCCAGCACCGGTACGATCGTCGGTGCGCCCCAGGTCGACGGCAACTTCGCCATCACCGTGCAGGTCGAGGACGCGCAGGAGAATGTCGCCACCGAGGAGCTGCAGCTGCAGGTGACCTCGCCGTCGCGGCTGAGCTGCGTGACCAGCGTCCTGCCCACGCTCCTGGTGGGCCAGACCCTCGACGTGGAGCTGGCAGCAGCCGGCGGGACCAAGCCCTACACCTGGACCAGCGTCGAGGCCCGCCGCCTCTCCAACGGCTCCACGGACGAGGGCCAGACCTTCGTGAACCAGCCGCCCCCGGGCCTCGTGCTCTCCGGCAGCGGCGTCGTCTCCGGTGCCCCCACCGGAGCGGGCAGCTACCTGTGGACCGTCGAGGTCTCGGACGACAACCGTGCAGTCGACCAGTGCATCGTGCGCCTCGACGTCGTCTACGAGCAGGGCCTCACCGTGGTGACCCAGCTCCTCGCCGATGCCGACGTCAACGTGCCCTACAAGGCGCGTCTGCAGGCGGCGGGCGGTGACGGTCTCCTCCGCTGGCGCGTCGCTCCCGGCAGCAAGCTCCCGAGCGGTCTCTCCATGGACGAGAGCGGCCTCATCGAGGGTCTGCTCGGTGCCGACCTGCTCGAGGGCGAGACGGCACGGACCTTCCCCTTCGTCGTGGAGGTTCGTGACAGCCAGAACCGTATCGGGATTGCCGGCCTCTCGGTTACGCTGCGAGAGGCGGTCGTCGAGAAGCCCGTGGAGAACGACGGCGAGACCGACGACGAGGGTGGTTGCCAGGCGGGTGCCGCTGCACCGGGGCTCTTCGGTGTTGCGCTCGCGCTGGGCCTCGTTGCCCGGCGCCGCCGGCGCTGAGAAGTAGGTCGAGAACGCCCGTGGGCCGGCCGCCCGGCCCACGGGTGAATCCAGGAGCGGTTTTGGCCGCGCTTGAAAAGACATCGCAGTCAACCTGCAAGGGAAAATTGCCAATGACCCATAAGCTCCGCTGGCTGCTCGTCGCTGGCACGATGGCATTTCTCGCTGCCTCGGCAGCGGCATGTGGCGACGACGAAACCGAACCGACCGAGCAGCCGACCCGCTGTGACGACGTCGTGTGCGGCGACGACCCGAACGTCGCCTGCGATCCCGCCGACGGCATCTGCAAGTGCGGCTTTCCCGAGCACGCCGGCGCGGTTGCCTGCGGTCCCGGCCAGCTCTGCACCGTCGACCCCGCCCCCGCCTGCACCTCCGGTCTCTGCGACCTGGTCACCTGCACCGGCGGCCAGGCCTGTGATCCGGGCGACGGCCTCTGCAAGTGCGGCAGCGCGCCCTGCGGTGAGGGCGAGCAGTGCGTGCAGAACACCTGCGTGGCGAGCAACCTCTGCGTCGGCGTGACCTGCGGCGCCAGCGAGGCCTGCGATCCCGCCGACGGCCTCTGCAAGTGCGGCGGCGCGATCTGCACCTTCGGCCAGTCGTGCCAGGACGGCGCTTGCACCGACGACGCCTGCGCCGGCGTGAACTGCGGCCCCGGCACCGAGTGCAACCCCGACGACGGCCTCTGCCACTGCGGCGGCGTCGACGGCGATGTCTGCACCACCGGCCAGGCCTGCGTGGACGACGGCACCACCGCGTACTGCGACGGCGTCGACCTCTGCGAGAACGCCTCGATCCGCTGCCAGGGCGGCACCGTCTGCGACCCTGCCGACGGCCAGTGCCGCTGCGGCGGCGTCGGTCCCACCGCCCCGATCTGCGGCGCGGGCCAGACCTGCGACGCCACCCTCGACCAGTGCCTCGGCGGCGATCAGTGCACGCAGCCCGACGGCAACCCCGTCGAGTGCGGCAACGGCACCTCCTGCGATCCCGAGAACGGTCTGTGCAAGTGCGGCGGCCTCGGCGGCGACACCTGCGGCAACCAGCAGGTCTGCGTCGACATCTCCGGTGCAGCCACCTGCGCCAACCCCTGCAGCCCGATCGAGCAGGCCACCTGCGGTGAGGGCGCCGGCTGCTTCTTCGACCCGATGCAGCGCAGCCTCGGCGCCTTCTGCGCCACGACTGGCGAGAACCCCGTCCCGGAGGGTGGCAACTGCTCGGCAGTGACCGAGTGCGCCCCCGGCCTCCACTGCGTCGCCGCCGCGGACGCAAATCGCTGCCGTCCGTACTGCGACACCTCCTCGGAGACGCCGTGCGACGATGAGAACCGCATCTGCGTTCCGCTCGCCGGAGCGCCGCAGAACGTCGGCGTCTGCCTGACGATCAGCGCGAACTAACCAGTAGTCGGCAGTTCTGGAAGGGGCGTGGGCAGTAAGAGCGCTTCCCACGCCCCTTCTTCGTTTAGGCTTCCGTTCATCCAGCAGTACGAGGTTTTACCCGAAGCAGTAGTCACCGTAGTCGCGAGGCAAAACATGCGAGTCGCCCTGTCCGCCGCATGCGCGCTCCTCGTTGTCTTGGGGGCATCACGCGCAGATGCGCAGTCCACGTACCCTGTCACGGGACCCCTGGCGGTTCCGTATGTAGAGCTTCCTTCCACGGCCACCCAGAATCCCAGCAACGTCTGGCAATGGGATCCCTACTCGGAGATGTGGCCAATCTCCCTTCCCACCGACTTCACGTTCCGCTTCTACGGCACCAATTACGCCCACATGCGGATCGGACCGAACGGCGGCATCATCGCCACCAACACGGTCACGGCGTACAACAACTGGGACTACGCCGATTTCCTGACCCCGTACAACGAGTCGATCCCCTACAACTCGTCATGGAGCGCCAACCGCTTCATCGCGCCGTGGTGGACCGACTTCGGCTACGAGCCCAGCCTCGCACCACATCCGGGCGGCCTCTCCTACGTGGTCGAGGGAACCGCGCCGAACCGCGTCATCAAGGTGCAGTGGAAGAACCTGGTCAACTACTACTGCAACAGCTACTCGACCACGCCCTGCAACCAGCTGCGCGCCTTCTCCTTCCAGGCCTGGATTTACGAAGCGAGCGCAACGGGCACGGACAACTCGCTCATCTTCTTCAGCTACGCCACGCCGATCGGTCCCGACGGGACGCCGCACGGCGGCGCGATGAATCCCTACTCCGGCACCTACTACAACATGACCGCGTCGGTGGGCATCGAGGATGCTGCCGGTACGACCGGCGTCGCGGTGATGAGCTGCACCCCGAACTGCAACGAGACGCAGTTCCCCGCCAACCAGATGTACATTCTGGGCAGCATCAGCGGCGCGGAGCTGCTGCCCACCGTGACGGTGCCCTCCTACGCCAGCACGCCGACCGATCTGCAGGTCGACGCGAACACCACGGTGTTCAATCTCGGGAGCGTCGCCGCCTCGAACATCGGCTGGGATCTCTACCTCTCCACCGACAGCAACCTCGACGCCAGCGACACGCCGCTGACCTCGGTCGCTCCGACGTTGAGCGCCAGCGGGGGGGCGAACGTTTCGCAGGTCGCGAGCGCGATCATCCCGCGTCCGGCGGACGGCTTCTACTACGTCTGCGCGGACGTCGATCCGAGCAACGTCGTCGCCGAGCGGCTCGAGGGGAACAACAAGAACTGCACGCCCGGCCCGATCCTGGTCGGAACGGAGCTCACCGGCGCGGTGAACCCGCCGGCGGTCGGCTCGCCCGGTGAGGCGGTCGGCATCCCCATCACCATCCGGAACCGCGGCTCGGATCCGACGGCGACCTTCACCTACCGGATCTACTTCTCGGTCAACGACACCTACGAGCTCGGCGATCAGCTGCTCCACAGCGGCACGCGGCAGCTCGGCGGCTCCGAAGTCTTCAACTCGGTGGAGCAGGTCTTCGTTCCGCCCCTCATCTCGGGCAACCAGTATCACGTGATCCTGGTGATCGATGCCGACGACACCGTCGCCGAGATCGACGAGACCAACAACGTCCACATCTCGGACGACCAGATCACGCTGATCAAGCCCGAGATCAAGCCGAACTTCTTCACGATGGACGCGGGCTTCGGCTGCTACTTCGGCCAGCCGATGGACGTCTCCTACGAGGTCTGCAACGACGGCGCGGGCAACGCCTGGAATTTCGTCAACTCGGTGGTGATGTCCGAGAACTACGTGGTCACCTCCGCCGACCCGGAGCTCGACGCGAGCCCCGCTGCCTGTGGCCAGGACTCCGACTGCCCGGACCTCGCCGGCGGTGGAGCAGGCTTCTGCTACCTCGGCACCTGCCACAACCCGTGCGCCTCCGACGCGGAGTGCACCGGCGGCCTCGTCTGCGCCCAGGACCGGAACCTGCCGCTGATGTGGTCGTGCCAGAACCACATCGCGCCGGGCGAGTGCAAGACGTTCTCCCGCACCATCACCGTGCCCCGCACCGATCGCGGCGGCGAGACGCTCCCCGAAGGCGAGTACTACTTCGGTGTCATCGCCGATTCGGCGGACAACGTGAACGAGGAGAACGAAGGCAACCAGATCCGCAAGGCCGATCGTCCCTACCTCTGCCGCGAGCCGTCGATGGACATCGCGCCGATCACGGCGATTCCGCCCGCACGCCTCTCCGCCGGCGAGGTGAGCCCGATCTACCGGGTGATCCGCAACGTCGGCAACGTGGAGAGCGAGTTCACCTACCGTTACTTCCTCTCCACCAACGAGCACATCACGCTCGAGGACATCCCCCTCGACGTGGAGGCGACCGGCGGCCCCGGCACCGGTGCCCTCCCGGCCTTCACCGAGAGCCAGTCGACCGATCTCGTCTACCTCCCGGATCACGTCGCGCCGGGGGAGTACTACCTCGGCATCATCGTCGATCCGCAGCAGGAGCTGAACGAGCTCGACCGGAGCAACAACGTCTTCGTCACCAGCACCCGCGTGCAGGTGATGGCGGCGGCCTTCCGGGTCGTCTCCGGCGCGCTGCCCGACGCGACGGTGGGTGCGTACTACCGCGCCCAGCTCGTCGCCGCCGGCGCGGACGGCGACGTCGTCTGGTCGGTGACCGAGGGCAACCTGCCCCCGGGGCTCTCGCTCTCCAGCGACGGTGTGATCGACGGCACGCCGATCGACGTCACCACCGGTGTCTTCACCGTGCGGGCGTCTTCGGGCAGCGTCGTGGCCTCCAAGCCCTACGCGCTGCGGGTACTGCCGCCGCTCGGCGCCCTTGCCATCACCACCGGATCGGTACCGCCCGCGGTGGTCGGCAAGTTCTATTCGGAGATCATCTCGGTCGAAGGCGGCATGCCGCCCTACCAGGACATGAAGCTCGTCTCGCCGTCCCGTCTGCCGGCGGGCCTCGCCATCGTGGGCAACCGGATCGAGGGCAGCCCCCTCGAGACCACGAGCGAGCCGATGGAAGCGATCCTCGAGGCCCGTGACCACCTCGGCAACGTCGCGACCCGCACCCTGCCTGTCGTGGTGGTGGACGCAGCCGACCTCTTCATCGACAACCAGCGCTTCCCCGAAGCGACTGCCGGCGAGGAGTACCTGGACGGCTGCATCAAGGCCACCGGTGGCGACGGCGTCTACACCTGGACCATCGACCCGGCCACGATCCCCGCCGGCCTCACGCAGCAGAACTTCAGCACCCAGACCTGCCTCGTCGGCACGCCGCTCGACTGCGACAGCTTCAACGTCTCGGTCCGTGTCCAGGACGGCCAGGGCCAGTCGGATACCGCCGAGCTTCCGCTCACGGTCATCTGCGGCCGCGTCGGCCTGGCAACGAAGGAGCTCGCTCCGGTGGAGCCCGGCGAGACCATCGAGGTGCAGCTCGAGGCGAAGGCCGGCGCAGGGGTGACCTTCCGCTACTACGGCGGCAGGCTGCCCGTCGGCGTCACGCTCAGCGAGAGCGGTCTGCTCTCCGGCACCGTCGCCGAGGACACCGTCGCCGGCGCCTTCAACTTCATCGTCGAGGTGAAGGACGAGGAGGGTGGCTACGGTCTCGACGGCCTCACCCTCCAGGTGGTGCCGGAGCCGATCGAGCTGGAGGAGGTCAAGCCCGAGCCGAAGGGCGGCTGCTCCACCTCGGACGGTGGTTCCGGTGCTGCTCCGCTTGCAGCTGCTCTCGTCGCCCTCGCTGCCTGGGGCCGTGGGATCCGCCGCAGGGTGTAGCGACGCACCGTGTCGATACGTGATCTCGAAATGAGCTAAGTCTTCGAGATCGCTAGCTGGTCAACAAAACGGCCGCCCCGGGCTTGGGGCGGCCGTTCTTTTTTGCCAGAATGCTGTCACCACGAAATTGGCAGACGACGTCGCAGCGCTCCAGCCGCATGCGCAGCTGCGTCGTCCGGTGATGGAAGGAGGAGTTGCCCCTGGCACGGGGAGCGCGAACCCCCTCGCGGTTCGGTGGCGTTCCGCTCCCGCACGACGGGCCCGTAGCACAGGCCCGATGGCGCAGTTGCTGTACGAATGAACGATCGAGGCCTGGCCTCGAAGAAGAGGAACCCATGCGAGTCGTATCCCTCCCCGCCGCATGCGCATTCCTGGTGCTGCTCGTTTCTGCGCCGGTTCTGGCGCAGACCTATCCCGTGACGGGACCGATTGCGGTCCCCTACGAGGAACTGGGTCCGACGGCCACCCAGGCGCCGGCGAATTACAACGACGATGACTGGTGCTGCAGCAGCGACATGTGGAACGTGGCGCTGCCCACCGGATTCACCTTCCGCTACTTCGGCTCGACCTACAGCCACCTCGGCATCAGCGGCAACGGCGGCATCGTTCCGCTCACGTCGGCCTCGCCCGGAACCTCGGCCAACTACTACGTCGACACCTCGAACGATCCCTTCCCGTCGACGCTGGGACCGCAGGGGATCATCGCTCCCTGGTGGGACGACTTCGCTCGGAGTGCGACGCTCTCGCCGCATCCCGGCGGTCTCTTCTACGAGGTGATTGGCACCGCGCCGAACCGCGTGCTCAAGGTGCAGTGGAAGAACCTGACCCACTACTACTGCACCTCGTCGACCTCCTCGATCTACAACGTGTGCAGCACCACCCGGAGCTATTCGTTCCAGGCGTGGATCGTCGAGTCCAACGGCACCGACAACAGCGCCATCATCTTCAGCTATGGCACGCCCATCGGTCCGGACGGCACGCCGAACGGCGGCAACGAGTCGGGCTACAACGGCAGCATCTCGAGCAGCTACCCCAGCGGCAGCGTCGGCCTCGAGAACCAGGCGGAGAGCGAGGGCGTCACCGTCCTCTCCTGCACCCCGAACTGCGAGTTCGACTTCGACTTCCCGGCACAGCAGCTCTTCGTGCTCGGTAGCTTCAACCAGCCCGAGCTCCTGCCCCAGGTCTCGGTGCCCTCCTACCAGAGCTCCGCGACGGAGCTGCAGCTGGGTGTGCAGGGCACGGTCTACAACGTGGGTACCGTCGGCGCCTCGGGCATCGGCTGGGATGTCTACCTCTCGAACGACCGCGTCCTCGATCCCGCGACCGACATCTCGGTGGGCGCGGTGGCGCCGACGCTGAGCGTGGGCCCGACCGCGAGCGTGGGCCAGCTGGCCAATCTCGTCATTCCGCGGCCGCCCGACGGCGCCTGGTACGTCTGCATCGACGTCGATCCGACCAACGCCGTGGTCGAGCGCCTCGACGGCAACAACCGCAGCTGCAGCCCGACGCCGCTTCTCGTCGGCACCGAGCTGCAGGGCGCGATCTCGCTGCCGCCTCTCGGCGCCCCCGGTGAGGACGTCGAGATCCCGATCCAGATCCGCAACGTCGGCTCCGACGCGACGGCCAGCTTCCAGTGGCGCATCTACTTCTCCGCCGACGAGGAGTACAACCTCGGCGACGAGCTGATGCACAGCGGCACCCGCAGCCTGGGGGGGTCCGAAGTCTGGAACTCGGTGCAGACCGTTCGCGTTCCGCGCCTCATTCCGGGCAACCGCTACTACGCCATCCTCCAGGTGGACGCCGGCAACGCCATCGCGGAGATCGACGAGAACAACAACATCTCGGTCTCGAGCAACGACATCGAGCTGATCAAGCCCGAGCTCCGCCCCGAGGCCGTGACGCCAGACTTCGGCTTCGGCTGCTACTTCGGCCAGCCCTTCTCGATCGAGTTCACCGTCTGCAACAGCGGCTTCGGGACGGCGCGCAACTTCGTCAACAGCGTCGCCCTCTCGGACAACTACGTCGTCTCCTCGAGCGATCTCGAGCTCGACGCGGATCCGCAGAGCTGCCTCGGCGGCACCGACGCCGAGTGCCGCGATCTCGGTGGTGGCCAGCCCTTCTGCTACCTGGGCACCTGCCACGCGCCGTGCGAGACCGATCTGGATTGCGGCGGCAGCGGGCTCGTCTGCAGGGCGGATCCGGATCTTCCGCTGATGTTCTCCTGCCAGAACGTGGTCGGCCCCGGCGAGTGCCAGGTGAGCCAGCGCAACATCACCATGCCCACCACCGATCTGCAGGGCGCGCCGCTCGAGGAAGGTGAGTACTACCTCGGCGTGATCGCCGACTCGACCGACGCGGTGAACGAGGAGAACGAGGGCAACCAGATCGGCCGCTACGCCGCGCCGATCCTCTGCCGGTACCCGGCGATGGACTTCGCGCCGGTCGCGGTCGTCCCGCAGGCGCAGATCGCCGCCGGTGAAGTGACGTCGATCTTCCGCGTCATCCGCAACCTCGGCAACGTGGAGGGCACGGTCTCCTACCGCTACTACCTCTCGAGCAACGAGGCGGTCACCTCCGAGGACATCGCCCTCGAGGTGGAGTCGAATGGAGGCGTGGCTTCCGACGTGATCGGCAGCTTCGCCGAGAGCAACCGGACCGACCTCGTGCTCGTCCCCGACAACGTCGCGCCGGGCGAGTACTACCTCGGCATCATGCTCGACCCCGACCACGAACTGAACGAGCTCGACCGCAGCAACAACAGCCTGGTCACCTCGCACCGCATCGTGGTTGCGCCCGCTGCGCTGCGGATCGTCACCAGCACGCTGCCCGATTCCACCGTGGGCAGCCTCTACCGGCACCAGCTGGTGGCTGCCGGCGGCGCGGGCGCCTACGAGTGGACGCTGACCGAGGGGGCACTTCCCCCGGGGCTTTCGATGGACGCAAGCGGTGCCATCTCCGGCACCCCGATCGACGAGACCACCGCCGTCTTCGGCGTCAAGGTGACCAACGGCAACGTGACCGCGAAGCGCCTCCTCGCCCTGCGCGTCGGACCGCCGATGGGCTCCCTCGCCGTCACCACCCGTACGCTTCCGCCTGCAGTCGTGGGCGAGGGCTATTCGCTCCAGCTCACTGCCAGCGGCGGCATGCCCCCCTACAGCTGGACGCTGCTGGGTTCGGCTCCGGCGGGCCTCGTGGTTACCCCGAGTGGCGTATTCGAAGGCGTGCCTGCCGTGATCACCCCGGAGCCCGCGGTCTTCGCCGTGGAGGTCCAGGATGCTCGTGGCAACCGGGCCGGCCTGGAGCTCTCGCTGATGGTGGTCTCCGCCGCGGACCTCTTCATCACCAGCCAGCGCTTCGAGCAGGCCACCGCGGGCGAGGAGTACCTCGACTGCGTCTCCGCCACCGGCGGCGACGGCGAGTACGCCTGGACCACCGAGTCGGGCATTCCCGCCGGACTCGCCGAGGAGCAGGTCGGCAACAAGCTCTGCCTCACCGGTACCCCGCTCGCCTGCGGCAGCTTCAGCGTCGTCGTCGGCGTGGTGGACGGCACCGGCCAGAGCGACACCGCCGACCTGCCCTTCACCGTGGAATGCGATCGCGTCGGTCTGACCACCCGCTCGCTCCCTGCGGTGCAGCGCGGTGACGCCGTCGAGATGCAGCTGGAGAGCAACGCCGGCGAAGGCGCGCGCTACCGCCTCTACGCGGGCCGGATGCCGTCGGGCCTCACGCTCAGCGAGGCAGGCCTCCTCGAGGGTACGGTCGCCGGCGATGCCTCCCTGGGCGCCCACAACTTCGTGGTCGAGATCCAGGACGAGGTGGGCGGCTACGGCCTCAGCGCCCTCGCCGTCGAGGTCCTCGCCGATCCCTGGGAGCCGCCGCCGGCGCCCGAGACCAAGGACGGCGGGGGGTGCTCCGCCGCGGGCACCGCGCCTGCTGCTGCACTACCTTGGCTGGCGGTGCTGCTGGGCCTCTGCGTCCGCCGCCGCCGGTAGCGGGTGACCCTCGGGCGATCGCACCTGCGACCATCGGGTGCGATCGCCAGGGGGAGCTCGTTTGGGGATCCTGGCCACCGTCCGACCCCTCGCAAGAGCCGTGACCCGTGCCGCCGGCAACCGACGCCGGCGGCGCGGACGGCTTCGTGTCCCCGGCCTCCGCTCCGACGTGGAGGTGCTCTACAGCGAGGGGCACGTGCCCCATCTCTACGCCAGCAGCGAGGACGACCTCTTCTTCGCGCAGGGATGGCTCACCGCTTCCGAGCGGCTCTGGCAGATGGACTTCCTCCGCCGTGCAGCGCAGGGGCGCCTCGCCGAGATCCTCGGTGAGCGGGAGGTGGCCTGGCGTGAGCTGACCATCCTGCTCCGCGGCCGCACCACCGTCGATGTCGACCACCTCCTCCGCCTCGCGGGGATCGCACCGGCGGCCCGCGCCTCCTGGCCGCTCCTCGAGCCGGCCACGCGCCGCATCCTCGAGCGTTATGCCCAGGGCGTGAACGCGCGGATCGCGGAGGGCCGGCTCCCCCTGGAATTCCGCCTGCTTCGCTACCGGCCCGAGCCCTGGACGCCGCAGGACTCGCTCGCCGTCCAGCGGGCGCTGGCCTTCGAGCTCGCCCCCACCTGGCGCGCGATCCTGGCGCTCGAAGGGCTCCGCGCCGCAATCGCCGCGCCGGAGCGACTCGCGGCGCTCCTCCCCATCGCTTCCGTCGGACCCCATCCCCTCGTCCCCGAGGCAGCACGCCTCGCCGCCCTCGCAGCGGCGGAGGAGCACCAGACGGCACTCGGCGGGCCCCATGTCGGCTCGAACGCCTGGGCCGTGGGGCCTGCGCGCTCGGCCTCCCGGGCGCCGCTGCTCTGCAACGACCCCCACCTGCCCCTGACCGCGCCGGGGCCCTTCTTCCTCGCCCACCTGGCCGGCGACGGATTCGACGTCGCCGGGGCCACGCTGCCGGGGCTGCCGGGCGTGCTGATCGGCCACAACCGGGAGATCGCCTGGGGGATCACCCTGGTGCTCGCGCAGGACGCCGACCTCTACACCGAGGCGATCGCCGCCGACGGCACCTACCGCGTGGACGGCGGGCGCCTGCCCCTCGAGGTCGAGCGGACGGAGATCGCGGTGCGGGGCAGGGCGACGAAGGTGATCCGGGAGATCCGCCGCACCCGGCACGGGCCGCTCCTCACCGACCTCTTCGAACCGCCCCACGAGACCGCCTCCGGTCTCGCCCTGCGCTGGACCGGCCAGGAGCCCTCCCGGGAGATGGACGCGCTCCTCGGCGTCAACCGGGCCACCGACTGGAGCTCCTTCCGCGCGGCGCTGCGGCACCACGGCGCGCCGGCGCTCCATTTCTGCTACGCCGACCGCGCCGGCCACATCGGCTACCAGCTCGCCGGCCGCGTCCCCCGGCGCGCCTCCGGCGACGACCTCGCCGTGCGCGACGGTGCCACCGATCCCGGCTGGGCGAGCTTCGTCCCCTGGGAGGATCTGCCCAGCCTCTTCGATCCCGCGGAGGGGATCGTCGCCACCGCCAACCAGCTCGTGGTCGACGAGAGCTACCCCCACCACCTCACCCACCTGGCGGAGCCGCCGTGGCGCTACCGGCGGATTCGCTCGATGCTCGGCGGCGAGCGGCGCCTCACCGCCGAGGAGATGATCTCGGTGCAGCTCGATCTCTACAGCGGCTGGGCGGAGCGCCTCACCGAAGCGCTGCTCGTGCCCCTCGCCGCGGAGGAGTCGGGCTCGATCCTCACCCAGCGCGGCAAGGAGGTCCTCGCCAGGATCCTCGCCTGGGATCACGTCGCCCGCAGCGAGAGCGACGGCGCCGCGCTCTTCTACCTCTTCCACGACGCCCTCGTCCGGGAGCTGCTCGAGGAGGCGTTGGGGGGCGACAGGCTGCGTGCGTGGCTCGAGCTGCTCAACGCTTCGGTGGTCCCCATCGAGCGGCTGCTGGTGGAGGGCAAGGCGTCCTGGCTCTCGCCGGAGGATCGCCGGGCCGCCTGCGCCCGCGCCCTGGACCGGGCCGCCGCAGCGATCACCCAGCGGCTCGGCGCCGACCCCGCCGGTTGGCGGTGGGGCGCGCTCCACACCGCGCGGCTCCGGCATCGCCTCGATCCGCTGCGCCCCCTTCGCCCGCTCCTCTCCCCCGGCCCCTTCGAGACCGGCGGCGACGGCATGACCATCAACAACGGCCACTACGTGCACGCCGAGCCCTGGGAGCACCGGGTCGGCGCGGTCTACCGGCAGATCTTCGACCTCGCCGATTGGGACAGGAGCCGGGTGATCACCTGCTCCGGCCAATCGGGGGATCCGCTCTCCCGCCACTACCGGGATCAGCTGCCGCTCTGGGCGCAGGGCGATTACCTGCCCCTGCCCTTCGGCAGGGCCGCGGTGGAGCGGGCTGCTGCCACCGCGGGAAGGCTCCAGCTCGCGCCACCCGCTTGAAGGCCCCTCGTTGACACCGGGTCGCGCCGGTCGCTAGCGTCGGATTGATTTCCCAATCAACCGAGCATTTGCAGGGGAGGGTGCATGGCCTTCAACCCGTTCACCGCGGAGCACGAGGCGTTCCGCCGCACGGTCCGGCAGTGGGTCGAGAAGGAGCTCACCCCCCACGCCCTCGCCTGGGACGAGGCGGGCATCTTCCCTGCGGAGGTCTTCCGCAAGGCAGGCGAGATGGGCCTCCTCGGGATCCGCCACTCCCTCGAGGCCGGCGGCGCGGGCCTCGACTACTGGTACGTGGTCGTGCTCACCGAGGAGCTCGTCCGCTCGGAGAACGCCGGCGTGAACATGGCGTTGCTGGTGCAGGCCGAGATGGCCACACCCATCATCGACGCCATCGGCACCCCCGAGCAGAAGGAGCTCTTCCTCGAGCCGGCGATCCGCGGCGAGAAGATCGCCGCTCTCGGCATCAGCGAGCCCAACGCCGGATCGGACGTGGCCAACATCCGCACCACCGCCCGCCGGGACGGCGACGACTACGTGATCAACGGTTCGAAGATGTGGATCACCAACGGCACCCGCGCCGACTTCATCACGCTGGCGGTGCGGACCGGCGAGGCGGGTTACGGCGGGATCTCGCTCGTCACCTTCCCCACCGACGTGAAGGGCTTCTCGGTGGCGAAGAAGCTCGAGAAGGTCGGGAACCTCTCCTCGGACACGGCGATCCTCTACTTCGAGGATTGTCGCATCCCCCGCCGCTTCCTGCTGGGCGAGGAGAACGCCGGCTTCTACCAGATCATGACCAACTTCCAGGGCGAGCGGCTCGTCGGCGCCCTGATGGCCAACGCGGGCATGGAGCGGATGGTCGAGCAGGCAATGCGCTACGGCCGCGAACGCGAGGCCTTCGGCAGGCCGATCGGCACCTTCCAGGTCTGGCGCCACAAATTCGTGGAGCACATGACCGGGATCGAGGCGGGCAGGCACCTCTGCTACCACGCCACCGCGCTCTTCGACGACTGGCTCCACGGCAGGGGCGACACGCCGCCGGTCCGCGAGATCTCGATGGCCAAGCTCTACTCGGGGGACCTCGCCCAGCAGGTCGCCTACGACTGCATGCAATTCTTCGGCGGCATGGGCTACGTCACCGAGACACCCATCGCCAGGGCCTGGCGGGACGTGCGCCTCATCACCATCGGCGGCGGCACCAGCGAGGTGATGAAGGAGATCATCGGCAAGCTCTCGGGGCTCTGATTCCGCTCCCGGGAAGCCTGCCGACTCCTGTCGACACACCGGACCCTTTGCCCCATACTCCGCCGCTTCTTTCGGCCCGGGTTCCCGGGTCGCCCAGAGGCAGTTGGATGGAAAAGGCGCTCGAAAAAGCCCGTACGCTCGTGGAGGCGCTGCCCTGGTTGCGCGCCTTCGCCGGCAAGACCCTCGTGATCAAATACGGCGGCCACGCGATGACCGACGAGAGCTGCAAGGCCTCGTTCGCGCAGGACGTGGTGTTGCTCCAGCACGTCGGGATCCGGCCGGTGGTGGTCCACGGCGGCGGCCCGCAGATCGACGTCGCCCTCGATCGGATGGGGATCAAGAGCACCTTCGTCCAGGGCTTGCGCGTCACCGACGAGCCGACCATGGGCGTGGTGGAGATGGTGCTCGCCGGCCAGGTGAACGGCGAGGTCGTCACCAACGTGACCAACGCCGGCGGCCGCGCGGTGGGGCTCTCCGGCCGCGACGCCACCTGCATCCTCGGCCGCAAGATCGAGCCGCGCGAAGGGGAGCCGGACATCGGCCGCGTCGGCGAGGTGGTCCGCGTCGACGCGAGGCTCATCCGCTCCCTCCTCGACAACGGCTTCCTGCCGATCATCGCGCCGGTCGCGGTGGATGCCGACGGCCGCGCCCTCAACATCAACGCCGACACCGTCGCCGGGCGCGTCGCCGGTGCGCTGGGCGCCGAGAAGCTCGTGCTGCTCACCGACATCCAGGGGATCCTCGACCGAGACAGGAACCTCATCAACGAGCTCGACGAGCGCGCCGCCGAGCGGGCCATCGAGGATGGCACCGTGAGCGGGGGAATGATCCCCAAGGTGCGCTCCTGCCTCGACGCCCTCTCGCAGGGCGTGGGCAGCGTGCACGTGATCGACGGACGGGTGCCCCACGCGCTCCTCCTCGAGATCTTCACCGACCGCGGCGTGGGCACGGTCATCCGGCGGTAGGAGCGAGTGATGACGACGAAGAACGAGCAGCTGGCAGCCCGTGCGCAGCGGGTGCTGGTCGGCAATTACAAGCAGCAGCCCATCGCCGTCGTCCGCGGCGAGGGCGTCCACGTCTGGGACGCCGACGGCAAGCGTTACCTCGACTTCATCGCCGGGATCGCCACCACCTCCCTCGGCCACTGCCACCCGAAGGTGCTGGCTGCCCTCGAGAAGCAGGCGAAGCAGCTCTGGCACGCGAGCAACGTCTTCTACACCGAGCCGCAGATCGAGCTGGCGGAGCGCCTCACCGGCGCCTCTTTTGCCGAGCGCGTCTTCTTCTGCAACTCGGGCGCGGAGGCGAACGAGGCGGCGCTCAAGCTCACCCGGCGCTTCCAACGCGACCGCGGCGAGGATCGCTTCGAGATCATCGCCTTCGAGAGCAGCTTCCACGGCCGCACGCTCTTCACCGTGAGCGCCACCGGGCAGCCGAAGTATTGGAAGGGCTTCGAGCCGATGGTGCCGGGCGTGAAGCACGCGCGTTATGGCGACATCGAGTCGGTCAGGGCCCTGGTCACCAGGCAGACCGCCGCGATCATCGTCGAGCCGATGCAGGGCGAGGGCGGCGTCCGCCCGGCGCCCGCGGGCTTCCTGAAGGCCCTGCGCGCGCTCTGCGACGGCGAGGGGATCCTCCTCGTCTTCGACGAGGTGCAGACCGGCATGGGCCGCACCGGCAAGCTCTTCGGCTACGAGCACCACGGCGTCGCTCCCGACCTGATGACGCTGGCCAAGGCGCTCGGCAACGGCATCCCCATCGGGGCGATGCTCACCACCGAGGCGATCGCGAAGTCCCTCGTCCCCGGCACCCACGCCTCGACCTTCGGCGGCAACCCGCTGGCTGCGGCGTGCGCCACCGCGGTCTTCGACGAGCTCACCACCGGCGGCGTGCTCGAGCACGCGCAGATCGCGGGCGAGTACCTGGCCGGCAGGCTCGGCGACATGGCGCGGCGCCTCGGTGATCGCGTGGTCGAGACCCGGGGGCAGGGCCTGCTCCGTGGCATCGAGCTGCCGGGTGAGGCGGGCAAGGTGATCGGCCGCTGCCGCGAGCTGGGCCTCCTGGTCAACGCCGCCGGCGAGCGGGTGGTGCGCCTCGCGCCGCCGCTCGTCGTCGAGCACGTGCAGATCGACGAAGCGGTCGACGTCATCGAACGCGCCATCGTGGAGTCCTGAAGTGGATCTGAAGCGCGGCAAGAAGAAGCGCGATTTCCTCTCCTTCGCCGATTACCAGCGCGAGGAGCTCCTCTACCTGCTCCAGCGCGCGGCGGCGCTCAAGGCGCTCCGGCAGCAGGGCACGCGCCACGCGAGCCTCGCGGGCAAGAGCGTGGGGCTCATCTTCGAGAAGGCCTCGACCCGCACCCGCGTCTCCTTCGCGGTGGGCGCGCACGAGCTCGGCGCGCTCGCGCTCGATCTGCCGGTGGCGCAGACGCAGCTCGGCCGCGGCGAGCCGATCCCCGACGCGGCGCGGGTGCTCTCGCGCTACCTGCACGCGGTGGTCCTGCGGACCTTCGCCCAGGCCAAGCTCGAGGAGTTCGCTCGCTGGTCGACGGCGCCGGTGATCAACGGCCTCACCGACGAGCTCCATCCCTGCCAGGTCCTCGCCGACCTGCTCACGGCGCAGGAGCGCCTCGGCACCGTCGAGGATCTCGTCGTGGCCTGGATCGGCGACGGCAACAACATGGCCCACTCGTGGATCGAGGCCGCCTCGATCCTCGGCTTCGAGCTGCGCCTCGCCTGCCCCGAGGGCTACCAGCCCCACGCGTACTTCCTCGGCGAGGCCGAGAAGCGCCGGCTGGGCAAGGTGGTGCTCGTGGCCGATCCGCGCGAGGCAGCCCGTGGCGCCAACGTGGTCACCACGGACGTCTGGGCGTCGATGGGACAGGAGGAGGAGGCGCAGCTCCGCGCCCGCGCCTTCGCCGGCTACCGCGTCGATGCGGAGATGATGCGCGGCGCCGACAGCCAGGCGATCGTGCTCCACTGCCTGCCGGCCCACCGCGGCGAGGAGATCGACGCGGACGTGCTCGAGGGACCGCAGTCGGCGGTCTTCGACGAGGCGGAGAACCGCCTCCACGTCCAGAAGGCGATCCTCGAGGCGCTGGTCTGACCTCGGGCCCGGCCCGCCCGCCGGGCCACCGCAGCCGCCGTGACGACGGGCGCTTGCGCCCGGCACGGCGGTTGCTCCTCCCCCCTCCGTACGACGAATTGTCGGGCGCTGGTCGATCGCCTTCCGCGAGGGCGGCCCGGCCGGGGCCGCCGTGTTGAGCCCTACAGGGGCACACGTGGTAATCGGGTCGGAAACACCGCAAGCGGAAGGCTCCATAGGGCTTCCGGGGGGGATGGGCATGCGCGGGATCCGCTGGATCCTCGTGGCAATCGCGCTCGTTTGCCCGGCGTTGGCACGCGCCAGCGCCGCGCAGCAGCTGCTGCTCGTGCCCCTGGCCGCACCCGCCGTCGAAGCCGCGGTCGCTGCGGAGGTCGGCGCCCATCTCGAATCCGAAGCGCGCGTGCTCCTGCCGCTCGTGGAGCCCGGGGCCACCCGCTGCCCGACGGTGGAACGCAGCTGCCTGGTCGCCGCTGGCGTCGCCGCCGGTGCGGACGTCGTTCTCCACGCCTCGCTTCGTCCGGTCGGCGAGAACCTCGTCCTGCTGCTCGTCCGGGTGGGGGTCGAGGACGAGAGCATCGCGCGCCTCTCCGAACCGCTGCCGCGCGGCGAGGCCCTCCGTCACGCCGTACGGGAGCGCCTGGTGCGGCTCCTGGCGCCGGCACGCTGGGTGGGGGAGTTGCTGGTCGAGGCGACGCCGGGCTCGGAGATCTGGCTCGACGGCGAGCGCCGCGGGATCGCGCCCGAGGCGACGCACTTTCGCGATCTCGCACCGGGACAGCACCTGCTCCGCGTCGCGCGGACCGGGCTCGGCGAAGCGCGCGCCTACGTCGAGATCCACTTCGATCGGCAGACGCAGGTCCGGGTCGAGCCGCGCTCCGACGAGCTGGCGGTGGTCGGCACCGCGGAGCTGCCGGCGGCGCCCGAGCCGGCGCCCGGCGATGGGCAGGGGGTGTGGCAGCCGCTGCGGTGGTCGCTGCTCGGCGCCGGCGGCGCCGCGATCGCTCTCGCTGCATGGCCTGCCCTGGACGCGCGGTCGATCCGCTCGGAGCGCGAGGCATTGCGGGCGGGCAGCGGCGCGTTTCCCGCAGGAGCGGCGAGGGAGCAGCGCCTGCTGCAGGAGCGGTACGAGCGGCGGCAGATCGCCACCTCGGCGCTCCTCGGCAGCGGCGTCCTCCTCGTTGCGGGCGGCGCTGCACTCTTCTGGTTGGCGCCGTCGGGCTCGGACGAGGGCGGCGTGTCGGTGCGGGCGGGCCCGGATGGCTTTTCGATGGCAGGGCGCTTCTGAACGCGGAGGGGGTCTCATGCGTGGTGGGGGTGGTCGGTTTTTCGTCTCGTTGGTGGTGGCGGCGCTGCTCGGGTCCTGCGGGGGCGAGGAGATCACGACCTGCAGCACCGACGTCGATTGCGGCGTGGGTGCGCTCTGCAAACATCGGCTCTGCGTCGCGGATCCCGCGCCCGAGATCGTGCTCACGGCGGATCGGCGCGAGGCGCGGATCGGAGAGGCGGTCGTGGTGGATGCGGGGGCCTCGTCCGCCGCAGCGGGCATGGAATTCCGGGTGGAGCCGGACGGCGCCGCTTCGCTGGAGATCGAGGGCCGCCGGGCGGTGATCCGGCGGCAGGTTCCGCACCAGGGCGTCGACGTGGTGGTCACCGCCCGCAGCGCCTCGGGTGCAGTGGCCGAGGGGCGGCTCCACGTCGCCGCGCGCAACAGCGAGCCGACGGTGCAGCTCGTCGCCACGCCCGATCCCTTCCAGCCCGGTGCGGAGGTGCTGCTCGAGGCGCAGGCGACCGACGGTGACGGCGATCCGCTCTCGTTCGAATGGGATCTCGAGGGCGGCGCCGGCTCCCTCGCCGGTGCCGGCAACCGCGCGACGCTCTCCACGGTCGCTGGGACCGAGGCGATCCGCTACGCGGTGCGGGTGCGCGCCCTCGACGGCAAGGGCGGTGCGAGTGAGGCGAGCGTGACGCTGCAGGCCCGGAACGCGGCGCCCGCGATCGTGCTGCCCGAGGTGTTGGTCGACCACCAATGCGGCGGCGATCCGTTCACCTGCAGCGCGAGCGCTTCCCTCGCCGTCGAGGTGGAGGACGTCGGCCCGACCAGCGTCGCCTTCCGGCTCCTCTCGGATCGCACCGACGTTGCGCACCGCTTCGTCGAGGACGAGGGCGGCATCACCACGCTCGAGCTGGTGTGCGCGCCGGCGTGCGCCATCGCCGGGACCTGGCAGGTCGAGGTCACTGCCACCGACGCGCTGGGCGCAGCCACCACCAGGCAGCTCGCAGTGGAGGTTCGCAACCGGCCGCCGGTGCTGCGTGCCCACGACGGCTCCGCTGTGCCGCACAGCGCACTCGCCGATGAGGGCGGGGTTCGCTACCTCCTCGCTCGTGCTGCCGGCAGCGTGATCACCTGGGAGGATCCCGACGGCGATCCCCCGGCGCCGGGCTCGGTGCGCTGGAGCAGCACCTCGGAGATCGTCGAGTTCGAAGACCCTGCCTCGCTCGATACCCTGGTGCGCGCGATCGGGACGCGGGAGGAGCTCCTCGCCATCGAGCTCGCGGTGGTGGCAGCGGACATCAACGGCGCCGAGGCCGCCGACAGGGCGGCCATCCCCGTGGGCAACACCGGGCCCAGCGCGACCTTCGGCGGCGATCCGCGCGAGGGCCATTCCTACCTGCGCACGGAGGCGGACGGCAGCCGCGTCTACCGCAAGGCGATCTCGCTGGAGAGCCTCGAAGCGAGCGATCCCGACGGCGATCCGCTCGCCGTCACGGTGGAGCTCGATCCTCTCGACCCCGAGGCGGTCGGGCGGGTGGTGCGCCTCGTCGAGGAGGAGGGGGGCTATCTGCTCGAGGGGATCGGCCCCGATTTCCTCGAGCGCTCGTACCGCGTGATCGTCCGGGTGAGCGACGGGTGGGGCGGGTCGGCGAGCTCCACCGGCAGCGTGCTCGTCTCCAACCGGGCGCCGGAGGTGATCACCCGGCCGGTGACGGCCAGCGTCGCCACAGGCCGCTCCTGCCAGACGTTCAGCTGCTGCATTCCGCATTACAGCGGTGTCGGATGCCTCGCCGAACCGGATGCCCGCGTCGCCACGCGCTGGGGCTCGACCAACGGGCCACTCACCTTCTCGGACGCGGTCACCGTGCGTGATCCGGATGGCGATCCGGTCGTGCTGGAGGTCGGCTTCGGATACGAGCACCTGAGCGAGGCGCAGGTGCGCGACGGCACGACCTGGCGCGGGACGGCGACGCTTGCCTGCACGCCGCTCGGTGGCGATTGGCGCTGTCCCCTCGAAGTGAGGCTCCAGGGGCGTGCCGATCACCTCGGCTTCTATTGCACCCTCGACACCGGTACCGCGGTCGGCGCGACGGCGGCGGTCGCGGCCCGGGCGAGCGACGGTCTCGGTGGTCGCTCCACCGAGGCGCGGTGGACGTGGGGCGGCAGCGACGATCCGAGCGACGGGAGCTGCCCGTGAAGACGCCTGCCCGTTGGCTGGTGCGGATCGGCTGCGCCGCCCTGCTTCTCCTCGACGCCGCCTCGGCACGGGCTGCGGAGGGACGTCTCGATCGCTGGACGGTGGTGGGCCTGCGCGCTGCCGGCGAGCCGGAGATCCGGGAGGAGGTGGCGGTGCTGCGGGGCGCGCTCTCCCTCGAGCTCTCCGCCCGCGGGAGCGGCGTGGTCCGCGACGAGGAACAGACCGGGCTGCGGCTCGGCCTTCGCGGAGCGAGCCTTCGCTCGGTGCGCGACCGCATCGACGCGGCAGAGCTCTACTTCTTCCAGCTCGAGCTCGGGGTGGCCCGCGAGAACCTCGAGCAGGCCCTGGAGGAACTCGGCCACGCGAGCGGCATCCCGGAGGCCTGGGAGCGCACGCGGGCAGCGCGGATGCTGCTCGGGATGATCCACCTGGCCAGCAGGGACGAGGCGGGCAAGCGCCTTGCCGCGGAGCAATTTGCAGCGGTGGCCCGGATCCAGCCGCGGTGGAGCCCCGCCGATGCCTCCTATCCCGCGGAGGTGGTCGAGCTCTACGCCGAGCAGCGGCGGCTGCTGGACGCCGGCGAGCGAGGCCTCCTCCGTGTCGCTTGCGAACCGGCCTGTGCCGGCGGCCACGTCTTCCTCGACTCCTTCCCGGTGGCAGTCCCGGGGGAGGCGATCGCCCTGTCGCCGGGGCGCTACCGCGTGGTGGTGACCGACCGCTTCGAGAACCCGCAGCGACGCTCGCTGCTCCACGAGGTGGTGGTGCGGCCTGGTGACGAGAGCCGCGTCACGGTGGATCTGGCTGTCGAAGGCAGCCTCTCCGCGGAAGAGGGGCCGGTCCTCGTCGCCGCGCTCGAGACTGCCACCCGCCGGCAGGCGGTCGAGCAGGTCGCGCGGCGCCTCGGCAGCGACTTCGTCCTGGCCTTGCAGGCGGCGGAGGACGGGGGGTGGCTCGCCTGGGTCGTCGACGCCGACGGTCGGATCCGGCGGGAGCTCGCCCTTCCTCCCGGGGCCCCCGGCGGCGTCGAATCGATCGCCCACCTCGCCCTCACCGACGCGATGCCGGGGGCCCTGGCGCCGGTGGCGTCGGTGGGGCAGCCCCTGGTGGCGGAGCGCGGGTCGGTCGAAGCTGCCGCCCCGGCGACGCGAGCGGATCCGGTCTGGACCGCCGCCCGGTGGGGGACCGGCGGAACTGCCGTGCTGGCCGGGGCCCTCGGGCTCTACCTGCACCTCGACGGCAAGGCGAGGGACGAGGCGCTGCGCGGGCAACTGCGTTCGTGGGGCGGGGTGGCGCCCTCGGAGCGGGCCGCCAGGGCGACGCGGTCGGAGTCCGACGCCATCCAGTCCCAGGCGCGATGGGGCACCGGATTGCTCGTCGGCGCCGGCGTCCTCTCCGCCACCGCGATCACCCTCTTCCTCCTCGATCCGGAGGCGCCGGAAGCCGCCGTCCGGTGGTAGGCTGGGGTGCACGCGAAGTGTAGAACGCGATTTGACGGAGGTCGGACCCACGTCTATCGTGGGCGCACCACAGGGGGCGGTCGCTGGCGTTTCCTTGAGGGAAACGCGGGCAGGAGCATCTGGCCCCTGCTTCCGGGCGGCGGTTTATGGCCAGCGAACCAACCATCGGAATCGATCTCGGAACCACCAACTCGGTGGTCGCCACCGTCGCGGACGGCACGCCCGTGGTGATCCCCTCGCGGAGCGGGCACCACCTCACCCCCTCGGTGGTGGCGGTCGCCCGGAACGGCAAGCGACTGGTCGGCTCCATCGCCAAGCGCCAGGCGATCACCAACCCCGAGCAGACGGTCGCCGCCGCCAAGCGCCTCATCGGCCGCAAATACTCCTCGCAGGAGGTGCAGCAGGCCTCCGACACGCTGCCCTATCCGATCGGCTGCGGCACCCACGACGACGTGCGGATTGCGCTGGGCGGCAGGGATCTCACCGTCCCCGAGATCTCGGCGATGGTCCTGCAGGAGCTGAAGCTCGACGCCGAAGCCCATTTCGGCCAGCCGGTCCGGCAGGCCGTGATCACCGTCCCGGCCTACTTCAACGATGGGCAGCGCCAGGCCACCAAGGACGCGGGCCGGATCGCCGGCCTCGAGGTCCTCCGGATCATCAACGAGCCCACCGCCGCGGCCCTCGCCTACGGCTTCGGCAAGGAGATCTCCGGCAGGATCGTGGTCTACGATCTGGGCGGAGGTACGTTCGACATCTCGGTCCTCGAGCTGCGCCGCGGCGTCTTCGAGGTGCTCGCTACGGCGGGGGATTCCTTCCTCGGCGGCGAGGACTTCGACAACCGCATCATCGAGTGGCTCGTCTTCCACTTCGCCAGGGAGCACTCGGTCGATCTCCGCCGGGACAAGATGGCGCTGCAGCGCCTCAAGGACGCCTCCGAGAAGGCCAAGTGCGAGCTCTCCACCCTGCGGGAAACGCGCATCGAGCTGCCCTTCCTCTACACGCCGCCCACCGGCGGGGCCGCGCTCCATCTGCAGCGGACCCTGACCCGGGAGAAGTTCGAGGAGCTCGCGAGCGATCTGGTCGAGCGGACGATCCACCTCACCGAGAAGGTGCTCGAGGAAGCGCGCCTCTCGCCGCTGGACATCGCCGAGGTGGTGCTGGTCGGCGGCCAGACCCGCATGCCCCGGGTGCAGGAGGCGGTACGCCGGCTCTTCGGCCGCGAGCCGTGCAAGGGCGTCCATGCCGACGAGGTCGTCGCACTCGGTGCCGCGATCCAGGGCCATGCGCTCACCACCGAGGAGAGCGAGGTGCTCCTCCTCGACGTGACGCCGCAGTCCCTCGGCATCATGGTGGCGGGCGGCTACACCCAGACCATCATCGCGCGGAACACCACGGTTCCCACCAGGGCCTCGCACATCTTCACGACGGTCAAGGACAACCAGACCTCGGCGAAGATCCTCGTGCTCCAGGGCGAGGAGGAGAAGGCTGCGGAGAACGAGCTCCTCGGCGAGTTCATGCTCACCGGCCTTCGCCCCGCGCCCCGCGGCGAGGTGGAGATCGAGGTGCAATTCGACATCTCCGCCGACGGCATCGTCTCGGTGTCGGCCCAGGATCGCGACACCGGGTTGCAGCAGTCGATCCAGGTGACCGCGACCAGCGGCCTCACCGAGGAGGAGATGCAGCTCATCATCGAGGAGCAGAAGGACTACCTCGTCGAGCAGAAGCAGAGCGAGGAGTCGGAGCGTCGCCGCGCCGAGGTGCGGAACCTGCTCCGCGAGGTGGAGAGCGTCTTTCCCTCCGTCCGCGAGATCATGCAGGGCAGCGAGTTCGGCAACGATGCCATCTCGAAGGCGGAGCGGACGCTCTCGCGGGCCCGCGACGCCGTTGCCGGCAGGGACCTCGAGGCGATGATGGCCAGCTCGGAGCAGCTCGAGCGGACGCTGGCTTTGTGCAAGGGCCTGCTGCAGCGCGTCGGCGCACCCCGGAGCTGAGCCATGGCAGACCCACGCATCGTCCAGTTGCTCGAACGAGGGCTCCGGCATTTCGCGCTCGGGGAGCTCGATCGAGCGGTCGACACCTGGCAGCAGGTGGTGGCCCTCGAGCCGCAGAACGAGCGCGCTCGCGACTACCTCGAATTGGCCAGCCGCGCCGGCGTCTCCGAAGCCGCCGCCGTCGCGCCGGCGCATCTCGCCGCCGCGCAGGAGCCCGCCGCCGCGGAACTGCTGCCCTGGTTCGAGGACGCACCCGCGGGGACCGGGGCCGACCCGAACCTGCGCCTCGACGACTGGTTCGACCGCAACGGGCCGCAGAACGGCGGCGATCTACCGCCGGTGGCTGCAGGGGCGCTCCCCTGGCAGGAGTGGCACTCCGAGGCGGGGCTGCACGCGACCGGCGAGCTGCCCTGGGATGCGGAGGCCGCTGCGTCCGTCGCCTCCGCTCCCGCCGCGTGGGACGCCGCGGCAGAGCCGCCGCCCCTTCCGGCCCTGGCGCCCGATGCCCCCGGGTGGGCGGGCCATGGCAACGCCGATCCGCTGCTCGCCTCTCCGTGGTCGGACGTGTTGCCGCCCGAGGCGGGAACTGCCGATCCGTGGACGGCGGAGGGGAGCGCGCTGCCCGAGCCCATGGAGGCGATCGGTGCGGAGCCGTGGACCCCGGGCCCCGGCTCCACCGGCTGGGACGTCGCCGATACCGGCGAGGCGGTCCTTCTTGCCGACGACGTGGCTGGCGATGCGCTTCTGATGCTCGACGAGGAGGCGCCAGCGCCGGTAGCGGTGCCGCCGGCGCTCGCAGGCCTGGCAACCCCGGGGCCGAGCCGGCGGGCGGAGGCCGATACGCTGATGCAGGGGGCGCGGGAGCTCTTCGACCTCGGCGATTTCTCGGGCTCCCTCGAGCTGGTGCAGAAGGCCCTCTCGCTCCAGCCCGATCACCGCGACGCCCGCGGCTACCTGGAGCGCAACCAGGACACCCTCGTCCAGATGTACGAGTCGAAGCTCGGCTCGCTGGAGAGCAGGCCGCGGGTGGTGCTCCGCCCGGACGAGATCGTCTGGCTCAACCTCGATCACCGGGCGGGTTTCGTGCTCGCCCAGATCGACGGGACGATCACCATCGACGACCTCTACGCGCTCTCCGGCCTCAGCCGCCTCGATACCGCGAAGATCCTCGCGGAGCTGGTGGAGCAGGGCGTGATCTGCAGCTGATGGCGTCCGGGCAGGCGGGCTGGCGAACTGCCTCCCACCTGACGTTGCGCGTCACGGCCCCTCGCTGCTACAAGGCGCCACCCTCGATCCCCGAGGTCGTTTGCTGGAGGCGCGCATGGCCGGCCGCGATTCGGTTCGCAAGATCGTCCTCGCCTATTCGGGCGGTCTGGACACGTCGATCATCCTGACCTGGCTCAAGGAGACCTACGGTGCGGAGGTCATCGCCTTCTGCGCCGATCTCGGCCAGGGCGAAGAGCTCTCCCCGCTGGAGGAGAAGGCGAAGCGCACCGGCGCCAGCGCCTACGTGCAGCGCGACCTGCGCGAGGAATTCGTGCGGGACTTCGTCTTCCCCGCGCTCCGCGCCAACGCGGTCTACCAGGGCACGTACCTCATGGGCACGAGCCTCGCCCGCCCGATCATCGCCAAGCACCAGATGGAGGTCGCCCGCGAATTCGGCGCCGACGCCGTCTCCCACGGCGCCACCGGCAAGGGCAACGACCAGGTCCGCTTCGAGCTGACCTATTACCACTACGATCCGGCGATCAAGATCATCGCGCCCTGGCGCGAGTGGAACCTCGGCAGCCGCACCGAGATGCTGGACTACGCCGACAAGCACGGCATCCCGGTCACCGCGACCCGCGCCAAGCCCTACTCGATGGACCGCAACCTCTTCCACATCTCCTACGAGGGCGGCGTCCTCGAGGATCCGTGGAACGAGCCGGACGCCTCGATGTTCCTGCTGACCCGCGATCCGACCGAGGCGCCGGAGAAGCCGCAGTACGTCGAGATCTCGTTCGATAAGGGCAACCCCGTCGCCGTCGACGGCGAGCGCATGAGCCCCGCCACGCTGCTGGCGAAGCTCAACGAGATCGCCGGCCTCCACGGCATCGGCCGCGTCGACATGGTCGAGGATCGCTTCGTCGGCATGAAGAGCCGCGGCGTCTACGAGACCCCGGGCGGCACCGTGCTCCACGCTGCGCACCGCGCCCTCGAGTCGATCACCCTCGACCGCGAGGTGGTGAACCTCCGCGACTCGCTCATCCCGCGCTACGCGCAGCTCGTCTACAACGGCTTCTGGTACGCCCCGGAGCGCGAGCTGCTCCAGTCGATGATCGACGAGTCGCAGGCGGACGTCAGCGGCGTGGTCCGGATGAAGCTCTACCGCGGCGGCATGCAGGTCGCCGGCCGCAAGAGCGAGAACACGCTCTACGCCCCGGAGTTCTCGACCTTCGAGAAGGACGAGGTCTACCGCCAGGCCGACGCGGCGGGCTTCATCAACCTGAACGCCCTGCGCCTGCGCATCCGCGCCCTCCGCCGCAGCAAGCGCTGAGCGGCGGCCGCGCGTGCAACGAAGAAGGCCCGGCTCCCCGCGTGGGGGACCGGGCCTTCTTCTGTCCGGGGCCCTGGGCGTTTCCGCGGAAACCGGGCCTTCCCCCGTGGGGGGCGCTGGGCGTTTCCGCGGAAACGGGGCGGCTGGCTAGCGCGTGCGCGCTGCGCTTGCGTCGGGCGGCTGAGAGGCCCCCTCGGGCTCCGCCGCGCCCTCGGACGGCGTTTCCGCGGAAACGGCAGCTGGCGCTGCGGGCTCCGCCGCAACGCCGGGGGCGCCCTCACCCTCGCCGGCACCGGCACGCTTGCGCGGGCGGGTGGGGCGGGCGGCGCCCTGCCGCGCCTGCCGCTGCCTGGTGGGCCGCTGGCGCTTCTCGGCGCCCTCCACGGTCGCTACAGCCGCGAGCACCTCTTCCGCGGCGCCCTCTGCATCCTCGGCAGCGGCCTCGGCGGGCGCTGCCGCCTCGCTGGGCGCGAGCGGATCCTCCGGCGCCGCCTCGGGCCTCGTGCGAGCCTCGCGGCGCAGCCGCTGCTGCTCCTCGACGAACGCCAGCAGCTTGTCGAGATAGGCCGTGAGCGGCGGGCAGCGGATCCCCGTGCCGTCGAGCTGCTCGAGGGTGTTGCGGCAGTTGTAGATCACCAGCTCGTTCAGGTGCTCGATCGCCGCCCGCTGCGGCCGGGAGAGCCGCTCGAGGAAGGGCAGGCGCAGCAGCGCCACCGACGCCCTGGCCGGCAGCCGCGCCCGCGGCGGACGCTTCCCCGCCTTCTGGGCGACGTACTCGTAGACCTTCCGCGCCGACATCGGGTTGGGGTCGACGAGGTGGAAGGTCCGGCCTTCCGCCTCCTTGCGGAAGGCGAGCTCGAGGATCGCATCGACCACGAAGTCGGACGGCACCACGTTCAGCGGGAACGAGCCGTCCCCCGGCAGCGGCACCGGCACCCGCAGCGGCGAGGTGACCAGTTCGAAGGCGGTGTAATAGGGCCCGTCGAAGCGATCGATCTCGCCGGTCCGCGAATCGCCCACCACGGTCGAGGGGCGAAAGACGGAGATGGGCAGCTCGGCCATCGCCTTGCGCACCAGCACCTCGGCCCGGAACTTGGTCTCCTCGTAGGCGTTGTGGAAGCGCTGGCCTTCCTCGAGCTCGTCCTCGTCGATCACGCCCTGCCTGTCGCCGGCGACGTGCACGGTCGACATGTGGCTGAGGCGCACCAGGTGCCTGGCGTCCCGCGCCAGCTCGAGGACGTTCCGCGTGCCGTCGACGTTCACGCGCTCGAGAGTCCGCCGATCGACGCCCAGGTAGCTGATCGCCGCGAGGTGGAAGACGTGGGTCACCTCGTCGGCAAGCTTGCGGTACTCCTCGCCGCTCAGCCCGAGGTGCATGTCGACGACGTCGCCGACGAGGACGGTGACCCGCGCCCCCTGCTTCGGATCGAGGCGGGCCACCTCGCGCCGTGCGTCCTTGGCGAAGCGCGGCTGCACCAGCACGTAGAGCTGGCCCTTGCGATCCCGCTCGAGCAACCTCGCTGCGAGCCGCTTGCCGATGAAGCCGGGATACCCGGTGACGAAGTGCACGTTGCGCATGCTCTCCCCGCTCGAAAGCTGCCGATCAGGTGCGGCGCACCACCTCGGCCCAGACCTCGTCCACCCGGCGCCGGAGCGCCTCGAGGTCGCCGCTGTTGTCGATCACCCAGGTGGCCCGGGCCTTCTTCTCCGCCAGGGGAAGCTGCGCCCGCAGCCGCGCCTCGGCCTCCTCGGCCGAGAGCCCGTCGCGCCCCTGCAACCGCTCCACCTGCAGCGCCGGATCGGCAGCGACGAGGATGGTGCCGTCGAGCCCCCGGTCGAGATCGTTCTCGAAGAGCAGGGCGGCTTCGTAGACGACCTGCTGCGCGCCGGCGCGCTCCGCCGCCGCCATCCGCCGCGTCGACTCCGCCCGGATCCGCGGGTGGGTGATCGCCTCGAGCGCCAGGCGCTCCGCCGGGGCGGCGAAGACGAGCGCCCCCAGCGCCTTGCGATCGAGGACGCCGTCCCGCACCACCTGCGGCCAGCGTGCGGCAATCGCCGCGAGCCCCTCGCTCCCCGGCGCCACCACCTCGCGGGCCAACGCGTCGGCGTCGATGACGGGCACCCCGCGCGCCGCGAGAAGGCGCGCCACCGTGCTCTTGCCAGAGGCGATGCCGCCGGTGAGGCCGATCCGCTGCAAGGTAGCTCTTCCCTCCCGGGCAATTCGAGGCCCGCATCCGTAGCAGGTTCGCGGAGCCGCGGGCAATCTTCCCGGCGCGCTGCTTGCCGTTGGGCCGTCCCTCGTGGTAGCGCCCACCGTTTCCCGAAGGAGCAACCGATGAAGGTCATCGCCGCGGATTTCGTCACCACTGCGGTCGCGCCTGCTGGCTGGCCCCCCGCCGATCTTCCTGAGATCGCCTTCGTGGGCCGGTCGAACGTCGGCAAGTCCTCGATGTTGAACAAGCTCTCCGGCCGCAAGGGCATCGCCCGTGTCTCCGGAACGCCGGGCCGCACCCGCGCCCTCAATTTCTTCGAGCTCACCCTCGAGCGCGCCGCCACGAAGGAGAAGCTGCGCTTCTGCGACCTCCCCGGCTACGGCTTCGCCAAGGTCTCGAAGGCAGAGCGCGCGCAGTGGGCGAGGATGATCGAGGGCTACCTCGCCGAGCGCGAGCCGCTCAAGGCGGTGGTGGTGATCATCGACGGCAAGGTCGGCCCCACCGACGACGACATCGAGATGCTGCGCTGGCTCGAGGCCACGGGCCGCCGGCCGATCGTGGTGGCCACGAAGATGGACCGGCTGCCCAAGGCGCACCGCGCAGGCAGGCTCCGGCAGATCGAGGCCCAGCTGCAATTCCTCCCCCGCACCTTGATCGGCTTCTCGGCGGAGGAGGGCTTCGGCCGCGACGACGTGTGGGCGAAGATCCTCGACGCCGCGCATTCGCCGTAGAAACGCGAAGAGGCCCCGCGCGATAGGCGCAGGGCCCCGCCGACGGCGAAGCGGAACTCAGAAGAACTGCTGCGACTCGTCCTCGGCCTCGGCCATGTTGGTGAGCGCGCTCTGCAGCAGCGGCAGCAGCATCGCCCGGCTGCCCACCCGCACCAGCGCACCGGTGAGCGGGGTGAAGAGCCCGCCGCCGAGCACGTAGCCCACACCCGCCGCGACGGCGAGGGTGCGGTAGGGGTGCTCCTGCAGCTGCCGGGCGACGTCGAGCCGCTCGTAGAGCTCGACCGCCGCGTCACCCAGCTCCGAGGCGATGTCGCCGACGCTGCGATCCGTCTGGTTCATCTCGGCCACCGCACCCTCCTCACTTCGCCTTCGAGGCGATCTTTCCCACGAGGTATCCGACCGCGACCGCACCGAGCAGCGCCATGCCCGGGCGCTCCCGGATGAAGGCGATGGCGCGGTTGTTGATGTCGTCGAAGACGACCTTCGCATGCTCGACCTGCGCAGAGGCCTCGTGGGCGAAGTGCTGCACGCGCTCCCGCTTGTCGGCGCCGTTGCCCCCGAACCCACCCGGTCCGCTCGATCCCTGGTTCATCGGTCGTGCTCCCTTTTCGTATGCCGTCAGCGCCGGCCCAGCAGGTAGCCGACGGCGAATGCCATGCCCACGGCGACGAAGGGCCGACGCTGGACGAAATTGCGCCAGTCGAGCCGCTCGCTCACCTCGTCGCGCAAGGAGAGCAGCGAGTCGGCGATCTCGGCCCGGGCGTTCTCGATCTCCGCCCGGATCTGTTCGGGATCACGGCGGACGGACGCGCTCCGGCTCTCCTGCCCCATGGGTCCTCCCGGGGGGCGTCGACCGCCCCACGCAACGAAGAGCCAACCTAGGCGCGGACCCCTGCATTGGAAACCACCCCGCTTGGGGCGGAGTGGCTACAGGGGGAACACACTCAGGGAGCGCCGGCAGCGAGGGTGCCCCGCTCGGCGCCGGGCGGCAGCTCCATCTGCTCGCGCCGCAGGCGCAGCCGCGCCACCAGGGGCAGGTGATCGCTGGCCACCCGGGCCGCTTCGGAGCGGTGGACCCAGGTCGACTCGGCGGCCCAGGCGTCGTCCACGTAGATCCGGTCGAGCCGCAGGATCGGGCTGCGAGCGGGGTAGGTCGGCCCCGGCGTTCCCGCGGCGACCGCCGCGTCGATGAGCGAACGACGCACGGTGCGGGCGATGGGCCCGTTGAACCAGAAATTGAAGTCGCCCATCACGACGAGCGGCCAGGAGACCGCGGCGTCGCGGACGATGTCGGCGCCGAGGAGCATCGCCGCCTGCTCGCGCTGCTCCGCCCTGGCGAGGCCGAGGTGGAGCCCGAAGACGTGCACCGGGCTCTCGCCGAAGCGCAGATCCGCGCGCAGGCAGCCGCGGGGCTCCCGGCGCCGCACCGAGAGATCGTAGGAGCGGCTGCCCTCCACCGGCAGGCGGCTGACGATGGCGTTGCCGTAGGCACGGTCGCCGCGCAGCATCGTCGGTTGGTAGATCACCGAACAGCCGATCCTGTCGCCCAGCTCCGCCGCGTAATCACCGGCGGGGCCGCGGCCGCGGACGTCACCCACTTCCTGCAGCGCGACCACGTCGGCGCCGATCTCCTCGATCACCGTGGCGACGCGGCCGAGGTCGAAGCGCTTGTCGGTGCCGATGCACCCATGGATGTTGTAGGTGGCGACCACCAGCTCGGTGGCGCCGCCGCTCTCAATGCCTGCCATCGTGCAGACCGTGCTCCAAGGTGGCGATGGTCGGCGCCTTCGCCGCGTACTCGGGTACGAAGCGCTCGCGGAAGAAGGCATGCAGCTCCCGCGGCCCCATCTGTGCGTCCCCGACGGGAACGTGCCAGGGGTGGATGAAGAAGGTCTCCACGTCGCCGGCCCCGACGCCGCCGTGGGAACCGAACTCGAAGGCGTAGGCCACGTCCCCGCCGGGCACGCCGGCGCCGTAGACCACCAGGTCGCCGGCGGAGGGCATCTGCAGCATCTCCAGCAGGTAGCTGCGCAGGCGCGTCCCGTCGTAGCGGAGCACGCCCTCCAGCGCGCCGGGATCGGAGAGGTCGAAGCGCTTGCCCTGCAGGAAGGCGAAGCCCGCGCTGCCGCCGCGAATGGCGACGATGCCGCTCGCAGGGCATTCGAGCACCGCGCGGAGCTGCGCGGGCCAGCGCGCCTCCATCTCCTCGAAGGTGAGCGGCGCGGTGCGGTCGGTGAAGTAGACGTGCGCCACGTCCCCCGCCTCGGAGACGATCACTTTCGGCCGGTTCTCCTCGCCGCCGCCCTCGCGGCTCGCGCCGCCGCAGAGGCGCTTGAAGAAGGGCACCGCCTCGAGGCGCTCCCGGCGGAGGCGGTCCCGGGCGATCCGCTTGACCCGCGCCGGGTCGACGCCTCCCCTGCGATCGGCGGCGAGGATCCAGTCGGCGAGGTTGGGCCCTGCGAGCACGCGCTCGATCGGGCGGGTCGGCTCCTGCCCGTGATCGGAGAGCACGTACATCTCGTAGCGGCGTTCGGGCCGCGCCTTGATCGCGGCGTGGAGCAGCGCGAGCGCGTCGTCGGCGACGCGCAGCTCGGCGAGCGCCTCCTCGGAGAAGGGGCCGCGGCGGTGGGCGATCTCGTCGTAGCCCGCGTAGACCGTGTAGATCGCCGGCACGCCCCGGCTCAGGTCGAGGAGCGTGAGGTGGGTCGCGAACTCGGCGAGGAGCTCGCCGAGCAGGGCGCGGTGGATCACGAAGCGCGGCTCGTGGCGCAGGCGGCGCTGCTCGATCGCCCAGCGCGCGGAGCTGATCGCGCCGCTCGCCGCGGTGCCGGCGAATTTGGCGAGGCCGCGCACCACCGGCAGCGCGTGGGCGATGGCCGAGGCGGCGTGGTCGTAGAGGTTCTTCTCGTCGGGGCCGCCGATGGCGAGGTCGCGGGCGAGGCGGCTGGTGCAGAACGCCGGCTCGCTGGCGCCGCCGGAGACGATGGAGAAATAGGTGGAGCCGCCCGCGAGGAGGCCGGGACGGGCGATGCTCTCCTCGAGCCGCAGCACCTCCGCTGCGTCGTCCATCCGCACGTCCTTGCCCCGCCGCTTGTCGTGCCAGATGAAGCCCGGCAGATCGCCGTGGTCGCCGTAGAAGAGCGAGGATTGGAAGGCGGGCGTGGAGGCGGGCGTGCCGGCGTGGGAGGCGGCCAGGCCGTACTCACCGCGCTCGATCGCGCCGGCGAGCCAGGGCATGTAGCCGGCGCCGATGGCGCGGCCGAGGACTTCGCGGGAGACGCCGTCGAGGTGCACGATCAGGAAGCGCCGCCCGCCGCGGAAGGGCGGACGGATCGCGGTGCCACGCCGGCCCAGCGCTGCGAGCGGACGCTCGAGCCAGGACGAGCCCGACGGCGGGTAGTCTTCGAACATGGAGCCCTGCCTCACGCCCCCCGGGTGCAGTGCAATGGGCCCGCGCTGCCGCTGCGCGAGGCCCGGTGTGGTGCGCGTCGCTTCAGCTCGTGCGGCGTGCGGAACGTCCGAGGAGCTGCAGCGTCTCCAGCGCGTTGCGGATCGGCTTCTCGATCGCGCGGGCCGCGTCGCCGACTGCACGGAAGACGGGCGGGAAGGTCCGCACCAGGCGGCGCTGCGTCGGCGAGAGCCTTCGCTCCGCCCGCTCCCGATCCTGATCGCGGGCAGCGTGGAGCATCTCGCCGCGTTCCCGCTCGAAGGGCTCGCGCTCGTGGCCGAGCGCTGCGTCCTCGCTGGCGGGAATGCCGAAGCCGAAGGGCGCCTCCTCCTCGCGGATCTCACGGGCGAAGGCGCTGCCCTCGAAGGCCTGCTGGTTGCTCCGCCAGCGGCCGTGTCGCTCGTCCCGACCGAGGGACTGGAGCTGCGCCTCCGCTTCTTCCGTCGCGGTGAGCGCGGCCCGCGTCGCGCCTTCGCGCGAGGCGCGGCGGAGCTCAGCCTTCTCCTGCGAGAGCTTCGAGCGGTGCTGCTTGCGCGTGCCACCGGGGCCGCCGCTCCGGCCACCGCGCTTGTAGGAATCCTGGTTGTCCTTCACCATCGCCGCCACCCCTTCCTTCCCGTCGAAAAGAGTAGGGATGGCGCCATGCCATCGCATCGGTGCGCCCGCTGGCCGAGTGGGGAGCACGTTTCGGGGGGCGGCCCCTGCCCGGCGGAGCCGAAGGCGGAGCGCACGGAATGGGGCAGCTCCCTCGCGCCATCCTTCCTGCGGTGCGCAGCGTCGCCCCCGATGACGACGCGGAAGGGCAGGCGCAAGGATCCACCGGGCCGGCCGGAGCATGGCTTCGGCCACTACCTGCGCGACATGATGTACGGCGCCAGCGACGGCGTGGTCACCACGCTCGCGGTGGTGGCGGGCGCGAGCGGCGCCGCCTTCGAGCCGCGGGTCGGGCTGGTGCTCGGGCTGGCGAACCTGGTGGCGGACGGGCTCTCGATGGGGGTGAGCAACTACCTCGGCCTCAAGTCGGAGCTCCAGCAGGAGGGGCAGTCGGTGCGCAAGGAGCAGCCCTGGCGCCACGGCGCTGCGACGCTCGCCGCGTTCGTGGTCGCGGGAGCGGTGCCGCTGCTCGCCTATCTGCCGCTACGGCCGGCAAGGCTCTCGGTGCTCGAGCTGGCGCTCCTGCTCTCGGCGCTGACGCTGGCTGCGGTGGGGGCGACCCGGGCGCCCTACGTGGGCAGGTCGCGGTGGCGCTCGGCGCTGGAGGTGGTGTCGCTGGCGATGGCGGCTGCCGGGGCCGCGTGGCTGGTGGGCCACCTGGCGCGCGGGCTCATGAACGGGGCGTAGGAACGAAGCGGGCCCGCCGCGTGAGCGACGGGCCCGTCGTGCTACGGATGGCGCGTGGTCAAGGCGCCATCACGGTCGCCGCACCCCAGGTCGGGGCGGCAGCCGCATTCCAGTCGGCGTTGCTCATCGTGTCGGCGGGACCGGTGGCGGTCCAGGCGCGCTGGGCGCTGTTGCCGGTGGCGGTGGTACCCACGCCGCTCCAGGAGGCGCTGACGTCGAGGGCGCTCGGCACCGAGTCGTAGGCGCAGGTCGAGCCGCCGCAGTCGGCGGGAGTCCAGAGGCCGGCGCTCTGCAGGCTCTGGAGGTTGGCCGGGAAGTAGCCCGGGGGCGTACCGGTCATCGTCACGTGGGCGAAGGGCACGGCGTCGACGATCGCTCCGACGTGATCCTCCACGACCACGACGCGGTGCGAGTAGGCCACACCGGTGGCCCCACCGACGAAGTCCCAGGCGGTGTCGTAGTTGCCAGCGGCGCTCGACTGCGGGTGCTCGTCGATCGCGGTGGTCTCCGCCGTCACGGTGGCGTCCGGGTTGATGTGGATGACGATGAAGTCGCCGGCGGCGACCGTGACGTTCGGCAGGGTGGCGAGGGTCTGGCCGGAAGAGCCGTCCATGGTGCGGAGGCGGTAGTCCTGCACCGTGCCGCCGGTCACCGCGTACAGCTCGAAGAGATCGCGGCCGCTACCGACGTTGACGTTCGCCTCGGTGATGAGCAGCTGCGCGCGGGGCACGCCGGCGCCGGAGAAGGTGGCGCTGTCGCCCGAGCCGATTGCGGCGCCGTAGAGGTCGGTGACGCCGGCGACCGTCACCGTATACGTCTCGGCGCCCTGCGCCGCGGTGGTGAGGGTCACGGTCTTGCCGTTCACCACGATGCCGTCCACCGCGAGGGCGGGGGTGATGGTGAAGTCGGTGGCCTGCACGCTCTCCTCGTCGAGGATGCGGTCGAAGGTGACCACCACCTCGGTCGAGGTGGCGGCAGCGGCGCCGAGGACGTTCGGCGCCGGGCAGGAGGCGACGGAGACGTCGTCCGCGGCGAAGGCCGAGGGCTGCGCCTGGTTGTTGAAGCGCCACATCACCGCCTGGTCGAGGGTGATCACGCATCCCTCGGCGAGGTCGAGCGCGGCCTGCATCGCTGCCGGCATGCGGACCTTGAGGTTGCTGTCGGTCGCCTGGCCCTCGGTGGCGAAGAGCGCGGAGACGTGCTCGGAACCTGCGCTGCGGAAGTCCTCGGCCACCGTGCCGGTGAGGGCGATCAGCTCCGCCTCGTAGCCGCCGAGGTTGGTGATCAGGTCGGTGGCTGCCGAGACGTCCTGCTTCAGCGCCGCGACGTCGGTGCCGGTGGTGGCGACGCTGAGGCCGCTGATCGCGGTGGCGCGGACCATGCCGGAGGTGCCGACCGAGTCGGTGACGGTGAACGACACGACGTCACCAGCCTGGAGCGCAGGGGAGGTGCCGGTGGGGTCCACCGCCACGAAGAGGGCAGGGCCGTCCTGCTCGGCCTGCACGAAGAAGCCGGCAGGGTCGTTGCTCAGGTTGCCGAGCGCCGGCCGGGTATAGGTCACGGTGACGTCGGTGACGGGGAAGTTGAGGCCGGAGACCGGCGTCACTGCGCGGAGCGCGGCGATCTCGACGCTGCCCCGGACGCCGCAGGCGTTGTCGACGCCGCAGGCCTCGTCATCGGCGCAGTCGGCGTCGACGATGCATTCGACGCAGGCGCCGCCGGCGACGCTCGTGTCGCAGACGCTGTCGGTGCAACCCTCGGTGGCCGTGCAGGTCACGCAGGCGTTCGCCTCCGTGTCGCAGACGCCGGCGGTGCAGTCGGCGGTCTCGAGACACTCGACGCAGCTGTTGGTCGTGGTGTCGCAGACGCCGCCGTTGCAGTCCGCATCGGCGAGGCAGCCCACGCAGACGCCGCCTTCGACGGAGGTGTCACACGTGCCGGTCGGATCCTCGCAGCCCGCCTCGGCGGTGCAGACCACGCAGGTGTTGGTGGTGGTGTCGCAGACGCCGGCTTCGCAGTCGGTGCTGTCCTGGCAGCCGGTGCACGCAGCGTCCTCGGCACAGGCGGCGTCGTCGCAATCGGTGTCACCGTTCGCGTCGTCGTCCTCGCCGTTGTCGCAGATCTCTTCGACGGTGCCGCCGGTACCACCGGTGCCGCCGGCGCCACCCATACCGCCGGCGCCACCCGTACCGCCGGTGCCACCCGTACCGCCGGTCGCGCCGGTGCCGCCCGAGCCGCCGGTGTTGTCGTCGCCGCCGTCGTCGCCACAGGCAGTGGCCAGCGAGGCGGCAGCGATCAGGGCCACCGCCCACATCATCTTGTTGGTCATCGCTGCGATCCCTCCTGCCCGGGTTCACCGGGAGTGGCGCGGGATCTGCCACAACTCCAACGGCGATACAAATCGACCGTCGGCTGGTAGACGCCGCCGCCCCGCATGTAGGGGCAGGGGGAACGCAATCAACTGGAAAAGGTCGAAAACGCCGCTTTCAGGCCCGATAACGCCGGTGATCGACCATCAGGCAGCGGTCCTGGACGACGAGGATGCCCGCCTTCGCCAACGATTCCGCCACCGAATCGTTGCGAATCCCACTCTGCATCCAGACCGCCCGCGGCTTCTTCGCCAGCAGATCGTCGAGGTGCCCGGCCACGTCGGGCCCCCGCCGGAAGATGTCGACGATGTCGACCGCGCCGGGCACGTCGGCCACCTTGCGGTAGACGGGCTTGCCGAGGATGGTCGTGACCTCCGGGTAGTAGACCGGCACCGGCACCACCTCGAGCCCCGCCTCGGCCAGGTATTTCGCCACGTAGAACGCAGGCTGGCCGGATTGTGCCTCGGTCTTGATGCCCAGCACCGCCACCCGGCTGGCGCCGCGCAGCAGCTCGGCGATCCGGTCCTCGTCGTCTTCGATCAGGTTCTTGCGCCAGTCTTCGCTCATGGGCGCCACCCTAAGGCCGCGCCTGCGCGAGGCGGCAGCCCCCCGCCGGGTTCAAGCCGACCGTTGCCGGACCGGCGGCTCGGTCTCGTCGGCGAGCTGCTCGCTCTCCGGCGCGGGGACGCCGAGCTTGCCCCGGGCGGCCACCGCTGCGTGGCGATCGCCGCCGGGGCCGCCGATGGCGAGGTGCATGTCGATCACCTCGTCGTGCACCTGCTTGAGCAGCGCCTCGCGGTGGTAGCGCTTCAGGCCCGCGGTGGGGATCGGATCGCCGATCTTCACGCGGATGGTCCCCGGGCGCACCCGGAAGCCGGTGCTGGAGAGGACCTGGTCCGCGCCGGAGATCGCCACCGGCACCACCGGCACCTGGGCCTCGATCGCCACCACGAACGTGCCCTTCTTGAACGGGAGGATCCGGCTGTTCCGCGACCGCGTGCCCTCCGGGTAGGCGAGGATGCTCGCCCCGGCGCGGATCCGCTCGCCTGCGTGCTGGAGGCTCGCCACCGCCTTCGTGCTCTTCTCGCGCTCGACGAAGATCATCCCCGTTGCCCACATGTACCAGCCGAGGAAGGGCACCCTGGCGAGGATGCGCTTGGCGATGAAGCGGAGCGGCGTCTTCAGCACCAGGAACGCCACCGGGATGTCGATGGCCGACTGGTGGTTCATCAGGAAGATGTGGGGCCTGGACCAGTCGATCCCCTCGCCCCCCTCGACCTGCACCTTGGCGCCGGCGCCCCAGAGGATCCCGGGCGCCCAGCAGGTGCGGGCCATGATCAGCGGCAGGTCGCGACGGAAGGTGACGGCGAGCACGAGCAGCGCGGCCGAGATCCAGAACGCGGTCCAGACGCCGAGGAAGATTGCCTGTCCTGCGTTCACGATCAGCCAGCCGAGCTTCTTCATGGTGCTCCCTTCGGCCCTGCGGGGCGGCGCAGAATGGCGGTGGCGCCGGCTGCTGTAAAGCCGCGCCGCGACAGCCCCGCGAACAGGCGCGCCCGCGTCGACCTTCCGCGCAGCGAGCGCTTCACGCCCCTTCGTCCACCACGCCGTTCCAGTCGATGAGCGCCGTCTCCCGCGCAGGCGGCCCCTCGAGCCCCTTCCAGAGCGGATCCTTCGCAGCGGCCTCGGGCCGGTAGGCCATCATCCCCGAAGGCGCCTCGTCGGCCTTCGCCCACGGCTCGAGCAGCGCCCGCACCGCATCGACCTCCACCCGGACCCACTCCTCCTTCGTGCCGAGCCAGGTCTTCTTCTCCCGGCGGAGCAGGAGATGGGTCGCCACCTGCGGCAGCCACAGCGGCGCCCCCGCCTCGTAGCGGCCGATCACCGCCGGCTCCTTGCGCAGCGCCACCGAGGCGAGCATCAGCCGCGGGATCTGCACGTCGGGCCCCGCCTTGATCCGCACCTCGCGCCGGTGGAGGTTGTGGCTGAAGACCTGGGCGAGGAGGTTCGCGTCCACGGCGGTGGGCAGCTCGGACGGCGCGGCGCCCGATTCGCGCAGCTCGGTGAGGGCGGCGCGGTTGCCCGCCTCCCACGACGGCAGGAGCTCCTCCTCGCTCCGGGCCCGCGGCGCCGGATCGCGCGCCTGCGGATCCTCCACCAGGTAGCCGAGCTCCTGCTGCAGCGCCACGGCGAAGAGGGATCCCTCGATGCCGAAGAAGCGCGGCCTGCCGTAGGGGATCAGGAGGAGGAGCACGCCGGGCTCCTCGGCTTCCTCCTCCTCCTCCTCGCCGAGGAAGCGCGGCGCGAGGATCGCCCAGACGCCGGTGTCGCCGTCGGTGAGGACGACCTGCTCCGGCGTGCTCGCCTCCTCGTTGACGTAGGGGGCGAGGGTCTCTGCTTCGCGCAGCACGCGCTGCACGTCGTGGAAGGAGCGGGGCAGTTCGCCTGCGGGCGGGTGGAGGAAGAGCTCGTGCATCATGGCGGCGCATCCTACCCGCGCCGCCGCCTTTGCGCAGCGTTTCCGCCGGGCGCCTCGACGCCGGGACCCTCTACGCCGGGAGCCTCTTACGCCGGAAGCCTCGCGCCCTCGGCGACCACCTCGTCGCTCCCCTGCTTCTTCTTCCGCTTCGGCAGGAAATCCCGGAGCCGCACCTTGCGCACGAAGAGCGAGACACCCCCGACGCTCATGTGCGTGAGCACGGTGGTGAGGTGGGTGAGCACGGCGAGCGTCGCCGCCTGTTCCGCGGTGGCGCCGAGGAGCCGCGCCGACCAGGTGGCGGCGAGGTAGTAGACGCCGAGCCCCGCCGGAACCCCGGGCGGGCTCTGTCCCAGCGTCACTGCGGCGAGCATCACGATGCCCGCGGTGACCCCGGGCTCCATCCCCACGCCGTACATGGCGAAGGTGTAGCCGGTGGCCACCGCGCCGATCGCGATCAACGTCGCGCCGAAGGCCTTGCCCACGTGGAGGAGCGAGCCGCTGGCTGCGACGCCCACCGCCAGCTCGCGCAGCGTGTTCTCGAGCTTCGGCGAGCGTCCCTTCGCGTGGAGCCAGTCGGCGATCTTCGGCGCGTAGCGCGCGGTGAGGAAAAGGAGCGCGATCAGGACAGGCAGCACGATCACCACGCCGACGAAGCCGCCCTTGAGGCTCGTGGTCGCGCCGAAGAAGGGGCCGCTCGGCGAGAGGCTCACCAGGGTGAGGAGCGCGATCACGTCGATGAGCTTGCAGACGAGCACCGTCCCCAGGCTCTGCGCGAAGGGTATCGCCCTGCCGCGCTGCTCGGAGAAGCGGGTGAGCGACATCGAGCGGATCGCCTCGCCCAGCTTTCCCGGCACCGCGTTGTTGGCGAGCAGGCCGATCGCCACCGCGTGGTAGCGATCCTCGTAGTGCGGTTTCGGCCGTGGGAGCACGAACCCCCAGCGCCAGGCGCGCAAGGGCGCCATCGAGGCGGTGAAGATCGCGAAGACGAGCACCCACCACAGGTGGCTGGGCAGGTCGGCGAACCACTGGCCGATGGGAAAGCGCGGCTCGATCCGGAAGCCGCCGGCGAAGACCGGTTTGAAGAAGGCCGAGCCGATGAGGATCGCGGTGAGCGAGACCGCCACCAGCGCGAGGGCGAGCCGCTTGAGTACGCGGCCCACCGTCCACGGCGCCCGCGCCGGATCGGGTGGCCGCCGCCTGGTGGTGAGTCGCTGCTGGTTCGGGCTCGCCATCTCGCCTTGCCTCTAGGCCGGTCCGCCGTAGAGCGACCGGAACGCATGGTGCAGATCGGCGGCGTGTGAGATCCGCGCGGCATCGAAGGGAATGCCCACGGGATGGAGGAGGAAGTTCTCCGTCTCGTCGAAGCTCGGGCCGCCGTGGGAGCTCCACTCCCACGAAAGCGAAACGCAGCCGCCCTCGCGCCAACTCCCGTAGACGAGCACGTCGCCTGCTGCCTCCGAGCTGGCGAGCTCCTCCAGCGCAGCCGCCACGCCGCGGGGCGAGCAGCCCTTCGGGACGGTGGCGGGATCCTCGGGATCGACCAGCCTGCCGCCGGGATCGAAGGCGAGGGCGGCGCCTGCGTGGCGCACCAGGGCGAGGCCCACGCCAGGGCAGGTGAGGATCCGGGCGAAGGTGCGGGCGTGGCGCTCGACGATGGCGCTGGCGTCCAGCGGCGGGCCGTCCTCGAAGTAGATCTGCGCGTAGTCGCCGCAGTCGACGATCTGCAGGTCGGGCTCGAAGGCGGGCGGCCCGGCGCTGGCGCCCACCGCCACCTCCACGCTCCGGGGCAGCTCCGGCGGCGCCTTGCCGCCATCGCCGAGGCCGCGGATCCAGTCGGCGAAGGTCATGCCGTATTCGCGCTCGAAGGGGACCGCCTCGATCTGGCCATGGTCGCTGAAGACGTAGACGTCCACCGGATCGTCCACCGCGGCGGCGATGGCGAACATCGCCTCCACCGAGTGGTCGATGCCGCGGAGCACCTGCTCCATGGCGAGGTCGGGGCCGCGGCGGTGCGAGACCTCGTCGAAGTCGTGGAAGTTGAGGAAGACGCGGGGGACGCCGCGGACGAGATCGACGATCGCCTGCCCCTGCGCCACCTCCTTCACCAGGGTGCCGACGAGCAGGTGGTTGAGCAGGAACATGAACTCGTGGCGGCTCGACGCCTTCTCGCGGACGAAGCGGCGCATGTCCCAGAGGAAGGGGCCCGTCTCCATCGCCAGCCGCGCCGCCAGGGCGAAGGCGGTCTGCCCGTGGATCTGCAGGAGCGCCGGGAGCTCCTCGCGGTCGAGGTTGGGCAGCTCTTCGCGGCCGAGGACCGCCGCGGCGCCCACGGTGTTGAGGTGGTCGGCTGCGCCGCCGCGGAGGATCGAGAGGTAGCTCGCGCCGCCCTTCATCAGGCCGTCGCCGGCGAGGGCGCGGATCCGCGCCTCCTCCTGCGCAGCGTGCTGCGGCTTGAACATCATCCGCTGCTCGCGGCTCTTGCGATCGAGCCAGTTGAACGCGGGCACGTCCGGATGGCGCAGGCCGTAGAAGAGCCCCGCCTGGTAGGCGGTGGTGGTGGAGGGCATGCCCGAGAAGGTGCGGGTCTCGCGCATCGCCCTGCTGTCCCGGAGCCTGGCGAGGAAGGGCATGGTGCCGTCGCGGGCCGCCTTCTCGAGGAGCTTCGCGCCGAGACCGTCGACGAAGATCGCGAGCAGGCGCCGCTGCCCGGTGGAAGGGACGCGCTTCACCACGGGGGTGAGCTCGCGGACGGTGGCCTCCGCCCAGCGGCGCACCACCGGACGCAGGGGGAGGGCGTCCAGGGTGAGGCGCTGGGGGAGGAGCGGGGTGGGGATTCGTTCGATCGTGCCAATCACCCGCTACAAACTGTGACCCTTTTGCACGGGCGGGCAGGGGGGTGCCCCTCGCGTGGGTGGGGCTTGCCGTTTCGGCGGGCGAGGCACGGGGGCCTAGAGCAGGGTGCGGGCGAGGAGCCGGTAACCCGCTTCGATCTGCCGGGCGAGGAGCTGTTCGAGGCCGGGGCCCGCGCTCTTCGCCAGGCCGCTCGGCAGCTGTGGGAGCGCGCAGAGGTCGACGCGGACCTCCCCCTCCACGAGGAGGCCGTCGTCCCGGAACGTGAGCTCGCCCGCTGCGGAGGCGGCCTCCGCGGAGAAGCCGCGGGAGCGGAGGATCCAGACGCAGCCGACCCGCTCCTCGTCCCACTGTTCGAGGAGCTCGACCACGAGGGCGTCGCGGGGGACGAAGGCCCGGGCCATGAGCGGGATCTCGACGTCGACCGCCCCCTCGAGCAGGCGGCTGCCGTCGGCGCGCTCGCGCTCCCGGAGGCCGCGCACCTTCGGGATCCGCGCCGCCCGGTGGACCAGCTCGTCGCGCCAGCGATGCCAGGCATGCAGCGGGTGGAGACCGGGCAGACGCTCGTGGACCCGAAGCTTCACTGGTAGCGGATCTCGACGATGGTGAGCTCCACCTCGCCCTTCGGGCGGACCACCAGCGCCACGTCGTCCTCCTTCTTGCCGAGGAGCGCCTTGGCCAGCGGGGAGTCGACCGAGATCTTGCGGTTCTTCACGTCGAATTCGTCGGGGCCGACGATGCGGTAGGTCTGCTGCTCGCCCTCCTCGTCCTCCACCGTGACCCAGGCGCCGAAGCGCACCGTGCCCTCCTGCTCGGGCGAGGGATGAACCACGGTGAGGGAGTCGAGGCGCTTGGAGAGGAAGCGGAGACGGCGGTCGATCTCGCGGAGGCGCTTCTTGCCGTAGATGTACTCGGCGTTCTCGGAGCGGTCGCCCTGCGCCGCGGCCCACATCACCTCGGTGGTGACCTTGGGCCGCTCCACCTTCCAGAGGTGGTCGAGCTCGTCCTGCAGGGCCTTGAAGCCTTCGGGGGTGATGTAGCGGCCGCCGCGGGGGCGGGCTTCTCCCTCGTCGTCGTCGTCGCTCTCGTCGAATGCGGGGAGCTCCGGGAGCTCCTCGCCCTCGCCGTCTTCCTTCACGAATGCCTTGGACATGTTGAAAGGCTCGCCGCGGGGAGGGCAGCGGTCAAGGCGGGGCGGGCTGGCGCCTGCCGAAAGGTGGCGGAAAAGGTGAAGGCCGGGTGCCCTTGCGAGCACCCGGCCTTCGAGATGGCGTCCCCACGGGGATTCGAACCCCGGTTACCGCCTTGAAAGGGCAGCGTCCTGGGCCTCTGGACGATGGGGACCTTTCTTCACTTGGTGAGCCGCGTGGGAGTCGAACCCACAACCATCGGCTTAAAAGGCCGTTGCTCTGCCATTGAGCTAGCGGCTCCAAGAATCGGCGCGCAATTTAGAGAGCTTGTCGGCCGGCGTCAACGACGCTTTGCAGCCTCGACCACAACTTTCACCGTCTGCTTCAGGCCGTCGGCGTTGAGCTCGTAGGTGGTCTCGCCCGGGTTGTGGGCCCAGATGCGCTTGTCGCCGTCGGTGGTGCAGATCTTCTCGTCGGCGCACTTCACCCGGACCATGCGGCCGGTGAGCTCCTTGCCACGGATGTCGAGGGTCTTGATCACCGGGGCGTAGGGCTTGCCGTCCTGCTCGAGGCGGATCTCGGTGGCCGGCTCCACCACCAGCTTCTCCACCGCGTTCACGTCGACCATCACCTCGCCGACGAGGTCGCCGCGGATCGCCTTGATGGTGGCGACGCCGGAGCCCACCGCGGTGACCACGCCCTTCGCGTCGACGGTGGCGACCTTCTCGTCGCTCGACTTCCACTCGAGGGGCTTGGAGGTCGGGTGCTCGTTGCCGCGGCGGTCCTTGGCCACTGCGCGCACGGTGCGGGTCATGCCCTTGGTCTCGAAGGAGAGCGAGGTGGGGCGCATCTCGTAGAAGTCGGGCTGGCTGCAGGCGGCGAGGAGGGCACCCAGGCCGAGGAGGATCGCAAGGCGACGCATGGCTTTCGTGCTCCTAGGGAAGCGTTCGAATGCGGTAGGGATCCCAAGGTCGTACCACCCCCGGCGCTGGGCAGGCAATCAGGCAGGCCGCCCGTGGAGGAGACATCGATGCTCGCAGTGAACGACGAGGCCCCGACCTTCCGCGCCGAGAGCACCAAGGGGACGATCGATCTCGCCGCCTACCTGGGGAAGAAGAGGGTGGTGCTGATCTTCTATCCGGTGGACGAGACGCCGACCTGCACGAAGCAGCTCTGCGCGGTGCGCGACGCGGCGGCGGATTACGAGAGCGCCGACACGGTGGTCTTCGGCGTGAACCCGGCGAGCCTCGAGGCGCACCAGCGCTTCGCCCAGCGGCAGGGCTACGACTTCCCGCTTCTGGTCGACGAGGGCGGGCGCATCCGCAAGGCCTACGGCGTCGGCAAGCTGCTCGGTCTCGGTCCGCAGCAGCGCATCGTCTACGGCATCGGCCTCGACGGTCGCATCGTCTACGCGCAGAAGGGCAACCCGCCGACGGCGGAGATCCTCGCGGCGCTCGGGCGGAGCTGACGCGCAAGCCAGCTACCCCGCGTGGGAGAGGGGGGGCGGCGTGCGGCCGGTGGCGTGGCCTGGAGCTTCAGCGGCGATTCGTCTTCGCCATCGGCACGGACGGCCCCATCGAGTCGGCTTCTGCGGCCTCGAGCTCGAGGAAGAAGCAGCCACTGTGCAGCTCCCGGCGCCCCTCCCGCAGGGAGATCGGGCTGCGGAAGAGCGGACCGCCGGTGACGACGGTGTGGAATTCGCCGCCTTCGCCTGCAACGTCGACGCCGCGGGCCCGCAGCTCAGCGAGCAGGTCCGTATCGAACCGCCTTCCGAGATGACCCGCCTCGAGGTGGCCCTGGCGTGCAACCACGAGCCGCGCTTCGAAGCCCGCCTCGATGAATTCTCCCACCAGCGCACGGCGCTCGTTGCCCCAGAGCGGCAGATGGGCCTCGATGTCGGCGCGCGCGCAGACCCGCTCCACCCAACCGCGGTGCGCTTCACCCTCGATGTCTCCGAAGACGCCGGCCTCGATTCCGCTGGCACGGAGGGCACGCAGTGCGTCGACGAATTCCTCCTCGTAGTCCGACCACGAGGCGGCGCGGAGGTGCAGCGGCAACCCGAGTGCGTCCGCCTGTGCCCGCAGCACGGCCGGCGACAGACCGTGCGAGCGGGAGCGGGCGCCGTCCTCGCGGCAGATCGTGAGCAGGGCACGGGGCAGGCCGCCCGCACGCACCATCCGCCACGTGGCGAGGCAGGCATCCTTGCCACCGCTCCAGGAGGTGAAGAAGCGCTTTCCTTCGATCGATTCCATCGACCGGGATCTACCGCGACCAGGCCCACGGCGACAGCAATCCAGGAGCCGGTCGCCCTCCGAGAGCGGTTGGATCGACCGCGGGCAGGCGCCGCCTTCAGACCTCTTCGTCGACGAGGGGGGCGGCGATGCGCTTCGGCTCGCCCTTTGGGGCGCGGCCGGTGGCGTGGAGCACGCGGATCTGGTCGTAGGCGCGGAGGATGCGGCGCATCTGCCGCTCGTCGCCGCCGCGGTCGGGGTGGTGGACGAGCGCCAGCTCGCGGTAGCGGGAGCGCACCTGATCCATGTTCGCGCCGGGGCGCACGCCGAGGACGAAGAAGGGATCCTGCTCGTCGAGCCTGCGGAGCCAGGCTTCGAGCCGCCGCTTCGCCTCGGCGAATTTCTCGTCGGGGCGGGTGCTCGCAGCGGAGGCCGGGGTGCGGACGCCCGCGGCCTTGCGGATCGTCTCCGAGTAGATCGATGCGTAGGTGCGGGTGCAGCGCGGGCAGGAGTAGTATCGCCCGCCGTCCGCTGCCGCGGTGCTGCTCATCCGGCAGCCGCAGTGGGTGCACTCCACGGCGTCCGCGGTGGTCGTCTGCTCTCTTGCTCGCCGTCGCCCGAACACCGGGCCAAGATGGACCTGTCCTACCTTTCCTCCAAGCCTTGCGGCGATATCGCTCTGTGGAAAAAGCCATGGGAACTCTCGTCAACCTGAACGGCACGCTCGTCCCACCGCAGGAGGCGACGATCTCGGTCTTCGACCGCGGCTTCCTCTACGGCGATTCGGTCTACGAGGTGGTTCGCACCTACGGCGGCAGGCCCTTCGCGATGGACCGCCACCTCCTCCGCATGCAGGGCTCCGCCGAGCGGATCGGGATGGAGCTGCCCTGGAGCGACGAGAAGATCCTCGCCGAGGTGGAGCGCACCCTCGCCGCAGCAGGCAACGAGGAGAGCTACGTCCGCATCGTCGCCACCCGCGGCGCCGGCGCCATCGGCCTCGACACCGCGCTCGCCTCGGACCCGCAGATGCTGGTGATCGTCCAGCCGATCCACCTGCCGCCGCCGGAGGCGTACGAGCAGGGCGTGAAGGTGCAGCTGGTGGGCGTGCGCAAGAACCTGCGGGAGGCGATCGATCCGAAGGCCAAGACGGGCAACTACCTGAACAACGTGCTCGCCCTCCGCGAGGCGAAGGCCCGCGGCGCCTACGAAGCGGTGATGCTCGACAGCGACGGCCGCATCACCGAGGGCTCCACCTCGAACCTCTTCGTGGTGCAGGGCGGTCGCTTGATCACGCCGCCGTCCGAGGTGGGGATCCTCGAGGGCGTCACCCGCAGCGTGATCTTCGAGGTGGCGCAGGCCGAAGGGATCCCGGTGGAGGAGCGCCACCTCCTCCCCGCCGATCTCCTCGGCGCCGACGAGGCGATGATCACCTCGAGCGTGCGCGAGATCGTCCCTGCAGTCCGCGTGGGCATCGAGGACGAGGAACACCTGCTCGGCGGCGGCAAGGTGGGTCCCGTCGTGCGCCGGATCACCGCCGCCTTCCGCGCCTGGGCCCGCCGCTCGGTGGGCCTCGGCGGCTGAACGCCAGCTCGGCGCCGTGGCGATCGAGGGCGCCCGTGATTACGCCGGCACCGGCTGGTAGCCGCACGACGGCCCACAGCCTCGCCGACCGCCCGCGTTGGGTCACGGGGATCGCTCTGTTAGAGTGCGCGCGGTTCTCGCTCCATGCGCTCCCTTCTCCTCGCCGCCACGCTCCTCCTCCTTCCCGCCGCCGCCAGCGCCGCAGAGGTGGAGCCGCGCGATCCGATGGAGACGCTCTGGGCCCATAGGCTCCAATTCGCTCCCGACGGCAGCCCGCTCGTCACCGTCCGCATCGACGAGGGCGAGGACGAGATCCGCCTCACCGCGAAGGGCGCCGGCGCAATCGAGGTCGGGAGCAAGCGCATCCCCGTCGCCCCCGGCACCACGCTCCGCTTCCGCGCGAGGCAGACCCGCGAAGCAGAGGTCGCCTGGAGCGCGCAGGTGGCGGAGCTTCCCTTCCACGACAAGGACGCTGCCCGCGCCGCGCTGGCGAAGTGGGCGGCGCGCGGCTACCCCGTACGCGCCGCCACCATCGGCGGGGTCTTCGGCCTCCACGGCCGCGTCCTCGACAACCGCCGCTACGTGATCCTGATCGGCCGCAAGGGCACCCGCGCCGAGGCGCAGGCCCTCGCCGACGCGGCTGCGGCGAAGTTCGACGACGCCCAGCCGACGCTCCACTCGGCCCTCGCGCGGCGGCCGAGCGGCTCCATCGAGATCCTCGACGCCGCCGGCAAGCGCATCATCACCGCGAAGAACGCCGCCGCCGTCGACGCGCAGGGCGGCATCGTCGTCCACGCCGTCGAGCACGACATCGGCTACGCGGCCCACGGCCGCGAGGACCGCACCTACCGCGGCCGCCTCCTCGTCACCGTCGACGCCGCCGGCGGCGTCGCCGTGGTCAACGCCCTTCCGCTCGAGGAGCTGATCCGCGGCATCGTGCCCAGCGAGATCTTCGCCACCGCGCCCCTCGAAGCGCTCAAAGCCCAAGCGGTCACCGCCCGGGGCGAGATCCTCGCGAAGATCGGCGCCCGCCACACCGGCGACCCCTTCCTCCTCTGCGCCGAGCAGCACTGCCAGGTCTACAAGGGGCTCTCCGGCGAGCACCCGCGCACCGACCAGGCGATCGCCGCCTCCCGGGGCGAGGCGCTCTTCGCGCAGGACGGCACCCTGGTCGACTCGGTCTACTCCTCGACCTGCGGCGGCCACACCGAGAACAACGAGGCGGTCTGGGGCACGCCCCCCAACCCCAGCCTCCGCGGCGTCCCCGACTGGCTCGGCCACCCGGCGCCGCTGGTCCCCTTCGAGGCGAAGGTGGAGGACGTCCACACCTTCCTCGCCTCGGACGTCCCCAGCATGTGCCGCGAGTCGAGCTTCTCCCGGGCGGACAAATACCGCTGGGAGCGCCGCTTCACCGCAGCCGAGATGGACGCGGTGGGCTCGAGGCTCGGCGTGGGCGCCATCCGCCACCTCGAGGTCACCGGCCGCGGCGTCTCGGGGCGGGCCTTGGGCCTCGCCTTCACCGGCACCGGCGGCGCCACGGTGGTCAGCGGCGAGCTCAAGATCCGGCGCCTCCTCGGCAACCTCAACTCCGCCCTCTTCGTGGTGGAGCGCGAGGGGCCTGCCGAGCGACCGACCGGGTGGCGCTTCCGGGGCGCGGGCTGGGGCCACGGGGTGGGCATGTGCCAGACCGGCGCCATCGGCCGCGCCGAGCGGGGCCACGACCACCGGGCGATCCTGCGCCACTACTACAACGGCGCCGAGCCCACGAAGCTCTACTGAAAAGAGACCGCTCGCTCCGCTTTCGAGGGAGTGAATTCCCCCCTGCCGCGCGTTAGCTTGGTCTGCCGGTGGACTTGAACCTTCGCGAGCGCAGGCGGAAAGAAGCCGCCACCTGGAATCGCAGGCGGGCCTGGGTCGCGATCGTCCTCGCGCTCCTCGCCCACCTGATCGGTGTGCCCGCGCTCGCCCTCCTCTTCACCCTCCGCCCCGCCTCCAGCGCGCCGCCCCCGGAGCCGAAGGTCTCCTTCGTGGAGATCCCCGCGTCCGAATGGGATGCGACCATGGGCGCCGCCCGCAGCGAGGGGCCGAAGGCCATCGGTCCGAAGCCCTCGCGGGAGAAGCAGCCGGAGGAGAAGAAGCCCGAGGAAGAGGAGAAGCCGGAGAAGCCGCCGGGGCAGGTGGTGGAGACGGCGCCGGGCAACGGCCGCGAGGATCCGAACGCGAAGCTCGCCGCGGAGAGCTCGAACCAGACGGACAAGGAGACCATCGCCCGCAACCGCGCGCCGGGGGCGAAGGTCACCATGCCGAAGCAGACCACCACGCAGAAGCCCACCGACGAGCCCGCCGACAGTCCGCCGAAGGGGAAGACCGGCGACGGCCTCGCGCGCGGCGATGCTGGCAAGGGGGAGGACGCGAGCAAGGGCAAGGCCGGCAACAAGCTCGAGATCCCCTCGGTGGAGAAGCGTGACGAGCTCGCCCTGAAGAACAACCCGAAGGGCGCCGGCGGCTTCGAGAACCGAGAGGAGTCCGAGGCGCTGCAGGGCAACTCGGATCGCTTCCGGATCCAGCAGGGCGAAGGGGAGGGCGAGGACGCCGCCACCGGCGCCGGCGGCCCCGCCGGCAGCGGCCTGCCCCTCGCCAGGCTCTTTCCCAGCCAGGCCTCCCTCGACCGGATCACCGGCGGCCCGGCACCCGACCACGTCGAGGGGATGGAGGAGGGCGAGGCCACCTTCCTCAACACCCGCGAGTGGAAATACGCCTCGTTCTTCAACCGGGTGAAGCGCCACGTCTCCGAGACCTGGGATCCGATCCAGGCGCTCCGGCGCCGCGATCCCACCGGCGAGATCTACGCCTGGAAGGATCGCCACACGCTGCTCACCGTGGTCCTCGCGCCGGACGGCAAGGTGAGCGACGTCTACGTCGAGCAGTCGAGCGGCGTGGACTTCCTCGACCGCGAGGCGATCGCCGCCTTCGAGCGGGCGCAGCCCTTTCCCAACCCGCCGCGGGGCCTGGTGGACGAGCGGGGGCAGATCCGCTTCCAGTTCGGCTTCTACCTGCAGACCGGACGGGCAGGCTTCCGCATCTTCCGCTGATCGAGGTCCCGGCCTCCGTGCAGCGCCCGCTCCCTCCTGCCCAGATTGATCGGGAACAGGAGGTTCACACGATGCGCCGCACGCTCGTACTCGTCGTCGGGGCCCTCGTGCTCGTCGCCTGCTCGCGGGAGCACGGCGCAGCGCCGAAGGGCACGTTCGCTCCCGGCGGTCCCATCGACAACCGGGGCAACGCCGCCACCAGCCGGGCGCTCGGCGAGGAGCGTCCCCTGGGGAGCGCGGAGGCGCCCGCCGCCTACGTGGACGTCGAGGAGGCCCAGCCCTGGCAGCTCTACGAGCGCTACGACGCCGGCGGCGCGCAGCTCGACCCCAGCGCCTCGGCACTCGAGGAGGTGAGCGGCCGCGTGGTCGGCGTGAGCGAAGACCAGCTGCGGATCCAGCCGGAGCAGGGCCAGCCGATCAGCCTGCGTCTCGAGAGTCCGTCGCAGGTGACGCTGGGTGGCAGCCTGATGGCGCCCGACCAGCTCGAGCAGGGCGCGGAGGTCCGCGCCTCCTTCGTGGTCGAGGAGGGCCAGCCGGTGGCGAACGACGTGGCGGTGCTCAGCACCCCGGGCGAAGGCTTCGGCCTGCGCGATCCGCAGCTCGCGCCGGGGGGCGAGGCGGCGCGACCCGACGGCCAGACCGGCAGCGCCGAGCCGCCGGCGCCGCCGGCGCGCTAAAATCAGCGCAGGAAGCCGACGAGGGCAGCGGCGTAGGCGTCGAAGGCCTCGACCTGCGGCAGGTGGCCGATCCCCGCCAGCTCCACCAGCGTGGCGTTGGGGATCGCCGCCGCCGCCTTGCGGCCGAGCTGCGGGTAGTTGCCGAGCCGGGCGTGGACCGCTGCGTCGCTGCCGGTGCGCACCGCCGTGCGGTCGCGCTGGCCGATGACGAGCAGGGTCTCCGCCTTCACTTCCGGAAACTCGTGCACCACCGGCTGGGTGAAGACCATGTCGTAGGTGAGGGCCGCGTTCCACGCCACCTGCTGCCAGTCCGGCCCCTGCATCCAGCCGATCGGCATCTCGACGAGGGCGTCGTAGGCGGGCTTCCACTGACCGTCGAAGTAGTTCTGCTCCATGTACCGCTTCACGCCCTCGGGCGTGGCGCGGAGCTCCTGCGCGTACCACTCGTCGACGGTGCGGTAGGGGACGTGCTGCTTCCAATCCTCGAGGCCGATCGGGTTCACGAGCGCGAGCTTCTCGACGCGCTCGGGGAACATCAGCGCCATCCGCGTGGCGAGCATGCCGCCCATCGAGTGGCCGACCACGGAGAAGTCGCCGACGCCGAGCGAGTCGAGCAGATCGCGGGTGCTGGCGGCGAGCTGCTGGAAGGAGAACTGGAAGCGCTCGGGCTTCGAGGATTTGCCGAAGCCGATCTGGTCGGGGACGACCACCCGGTAGCCCGCGTCGCGGAGCAGCTCGATGGTGTCGGCCCAGTAGGCGCCGGAGAAGTTCTTGCCGTGGAGGAGCACCACCGTCCTGCCGTTCGGCTGGGCGGGGCGCACGTCCATGTAGGCCATCTCGAGCTTCTGCTGCTGCGCCTCGACGACGAAGGTGGAGACGGGGAACGGGTAGTCGTAGCCGGTGAGGCGCGCGTCGAGGCCGCCCTGCTTCACCGCACGGGTGGAAGGGCCCGCCTTCTTCTCCTCGCCGCCATGGGCGCAGCCAGCGAGCAGCACCGCAGCGGAGAGCGTCATCGCCGGCAGGTGGTTCCACTTCATCGCGTCTTCCTCTCGTCTCCGAACGACCGAAGGCTGCACGGATGCGCGGTCCTCCGATCGGTTGCTGTCGCCCGGGCAGGAACGAAAACGGCGGCGCCCGGGAAGGACACCGCCGTAGACGTGCTCGTTCCGGGAAGCTTACTCCTCGGCGCCGAAGCCCGGGGTCCAGCGCAGCACGGGCTTCCGGGCGGCACGGGTCTCGTCGAGACGCTCGACGATCGGCTTCTTCGGCATCTCCTTCAGCGCCTCCGGCTCCTCGCGGGCCTGCGCCGCGATCGCCATCATCGCCTGGGCGAAGTTCTCCAGCGTCTCCTTGGTCTCGGTCTCCGTCGGCTCGACCATGATCGCGCCGGGGACGATGAGCGGGAAGTAGACGGTGGGCGGGTGGTAGCCGTGGTCGACCAGGGCCTTGGCCACGTCCATCGTGGTGCAGCCGGTCTCCTTGAGGTTCTTGTCGTTGTAGACGACCTCGTGGAGCGAGCGGTTGCCGTAGGGGACGTTCCACTCCTTCTCGATCAGCGCGCGGATGTACTGCGCGTTGAGCACCGCGAGATCGGAGCAGGCCTTGAGCCCCTCGGGGCCGAGCTCACGCATGTACGTGTAGGCCCGGACCATCATCCCGAAGTTGCCCCAGAAGGTGCGGAGCTTGCCGACCGACTGCGGGCGGTCGAACTCGAGGTGGTAGTGGTTGCCGTCCTTCACCACGATCGGGCGGGGGAGGAAGGGCTCCAGCGTCTTCGCCACCGAGACGGGGCCCGAGCCGGGACCGCCACCGCCGTGCGGCGTGGAGAAGGTCTTGTGCAGGTTGTACTGCATCACGTCGATGCCCATGTCGCCGGGGCGGGCGCGACCGAGCAGCGCGTTCATGTTGGCGCCGTCGCCGTAGACCAGGCCGCCGCGGGCGTGGACGATCTCGGCGATCTCCTTCACGTGGGTCTCGAAGATGCCCAGCGTGTTGGGGTTGGTCATCATGATCGCGGCGACGTCCTCGTCCATCGCCGCGGCGACCGTCTCGGGCTCGAGCACACCGTCCTTGTTCGACTTGAGCTCGACGGCGACGTAGCCGTTGAGCGCCGCCGACGCGGGGTTGGTGCCGTGGGCGGAGTCGGGGATGAGGACCTTCTTGCGCGGCTTGCCGTGGTTGGCCATGTGCCACGCGCGGATCATCATCAGGCCGGAGAGCTCACCCTGCGCGCCTGCTGCAGGCTCGAGGGTGGTGACGTGCAGGCCGGCGATCTCGGAGAGCATCCGCTCGAGGCGGTACATCAGCTCCAGCGCGCCCTGGCTCTGCTCTTCCGGCAGGTAGGGGTGCGCGCCGGCGAAGCCGGGGAGGCGCGCCGCCCACTCGTTCACCTTCGGGTTGAACTTCATGGTGCACGAGCCCAGCGGGAAGAAGCCGGTGTCCACCGAGTAGTTCAGCTGCGAGAGGCGCACGAAGTGGCGAACCGCCTGCACCTCGGTCACCGAGGGCATGTTCTCGATCTCGCCGCGGAGGAGCTCCGCGGGGATCTCGCTGGCGGGATCCGCCTCGGGCACGCCGGCGTCCGGGAGCGAGACGCCCATGCGGCCCTGCTCGGAGCGCTCGAAGATCAGCGGCTCGCGGTACTGGATGCCGTGAGCGCCGGGGGAGGACTTGGGAAAGAAGCGTTCGGTGGCCACGTCGGTGTACCTCTAGGAGAGCGCCGCCACGAGGGCGTCGATGCGGGCCTTGTCGTGCAGCTCGGTGACGCAGAGCAGCAGTCCATCGCCGAGCTCGGTGTAGTAGCGGTCGAGCTTCAGGCCGCCGGCGAGGCCGGCCTCGCCGATCCGCTGCACCGCATCCTTCGGCGCGTGGACGGCGAACTCGTTGAAGACGGGGCCGCTGAAGACGGGCTCGAGCCCCTTCGCGGCGAGCTGCTCGCGGGCGTACTTCGCGCGGCGCCAGTTGAGGAGCGCCATCGCGCGCAGGCCGTGCTTGCCGAGCATCGAGAGGTGGATCGTCGCCGCCGCGGCGTTGAGGCCGTGGTTGGTGCAGATGTTCGACGTCGCCTTCTCGCGGCGGATGTGCTGCTCGCGGGTGGAGAGGGTGAGCACGAAGCCGCGCTCGCCCTTCCTGTCCACGGTGGCGCCGGCGACGCGGCCGGGGAACTGGCGGAGGAACTTCTCGCGGGTGGCGAAGAAGCCCAGGCCCGGCCCGCCGAAGTTCACGCCGTTGCCGAAGGACTGCATCTCGCCCACGGCGATGTCGGCGCCGAGCTGGCCCGGGGCCTGGAGCAGCCCGAAGGCCAGCGCCTCGGTGGTCGCGGAGATGCAGAGCGCGCCGTGCTGCTGCGCGATCTTCGAGGCGCCGGGCAGATCGTCGACCACGCCGAAGAAATTGGGGTATCCGATGATCACGCCGGCGGTGTTGGCGTCCACCGCAGCCTCGAGGGCGGCGAGGTCGGTCTTGCCGGTGAGCGGGTCGAAGGCCACCTCGACGAGCTCGAAGCCCTCGCCCAGGTAGGTCCGCACCGTCTCGCGGTACTCGGGGTGGAGCGCCTTGGAGACGACCACTTTGCTGCGCTTGCCGTTGCCGACCCTGATCGACATCAGCGCCGCTTCTGCGGTGGCCGACGCGCCGTCGTACATCGAGGCGTTGGCGATCTCGAGACCGGTCAGCAGCGTGACGAAGGTCTGGAACTCGAAGGTGATCTGCAGGGTGCCCTGCGCGATCTCCGGCTGGTAGGGCGTGTAGGCCGTGTAGAGCTCGCCGCGGAGCAGGAGCTGATCCACCGAGGGCGGCACGTGGTGCGGGTAGGCACCGGCGCCGAGGAAGGGGACGGCCTTCGGCTGCTTCGCAGCGAGCTCCTCGAGGTGCTCCATGAGAGCCCGCTCGTCGAGGGCGGGCTCCACGGCCAGGGGCCGGTCCATCTGCAAGCTCTGGGGGATCGAGGTGAAGAGCTCGTCGAGGCTCTGGACCCCGATCTTCGCGAGCATCTCCCGGATGTCGGACTCGGTGTGGGGATGGTAGCGCATGGACCGGCTTTCTCTATGTGGCGGAGAAGGGGAAGGGCCTAGTGGCCCTGTTCCTCGACGAACTGGGTGTAGGCGGTCTGATCCAGCAGCGACGCGAGCTCCGTCTCGTTGCTCGCCTCGACGCGAATCATCCAACCGGCGGTGTAGGGGTCGTTATTCACGGTCTCGGGGGAGTCGACGACCGCGTCGTTCCGCTCCACGACCTTGCCGCTCAGGGGGGCGAAGAGCTCGCTCACGGCCTTGGTCGACTCGACCACGCCGAAGGGCTGGCCCGCCTTGATCTCGGTGCCGACCTCGGGAAGTTCCACGTAGACCACGTCGCCCAGGCTCTCCTGCGCGAAGGCGGTGATGCCGACCGTGACCTGGTTGCCCTCGATGCGGGCCCACTCGTGGTCCTTGGTGTACTTCAGATCCTTGGGGTAGTCGGCCATCGCAGGCCTCCTTGGGTGAGGGGCGGGCTTCAGGCCTGCCGCTTGTAGAAGGGAGTCTTCACGACCTTGGCGGCGACGGGCTTGCCCCGGATCTCGACGTGGAAGGTCGAGCCCTCCGCCGCGAGCTCGGTGGGCACGTAGGCGAGGCCGATGGGCATGCCGAGGGTGGGGCTCTGGGTGCCGGAGGTGACCTCACCCACGCGCTCGCCGTCCTTGAGGATCGGGTAGCCGTGGCGCGGGATCCCGCGCTCGGTGAGGGTGAAGCCGACGAGCTTGCGCTGCACGCCCTCGGCCTTCTGCTCCTCGAGGGCGTCCCTGCCCATGAAGTCGCCCTTGTCCCACTTCACGATCCAGCCGAGGCCGGCCTCGAGGGGCGTGTGGTCGTCGTCGATGTCGTTGCCGTAGAGGGCGAGCTTCGCCTCGGTGCGCAGCGAGTCGCGGGCGCCCAGGCCCGCGGGCTGGAGGCCGTCTGCCTTGCCCGCCTCGAGGAGCGCCTCCCAGAGCGTCTCGGCGTCGCCCGGCTGGCAGAAGATCTCGAAGCCGTCCTCGCCGGTGTAGCCGGTGCGGGCCATGATCACGGCCTTGCCGCCCAGCTCGATCTCCGCGAAGTGGAAGAATTTGATCGCGGAGAGATCGTGCGAGGTGAGCTTCTGCGCGATGGCGACGGCCTTCGGGCCCTGCAGCGCGAGCTGCGCCCAGTCGTCGCTCTCGTTCTTCACCGTGACGCCCTCGCGCGCGTGGTCGCGCATCCAGGCGTAGTCCTTGTCGGCGTTGGAGGCGTTGACGCAGACGAGGATCTTCGTGGGCGAGAAGCGGTAGCAGATCACGTCGTCGACGAAGCCGCCGCGCTCGTTGAGCAGGCCGGCGTACATCGCCTGGCCGTCGGCGAGGCGGGCGAGGTCGTTGGTGACCAGCTCGTTGCAGGCCTCCAGCGCGCCCTCGCCGAGGAACCACACCTCGCCCATGTGCGAGACGTCGAAGAGGCCGGCGGCCTCGCGCACGGCCTTGTGCTCCTCGATCACGCCGGCGTACTGCACGGGGAGCTCCCAGCCGGCAAACTCCACCAGCCTGCCGCCGTGACGCTTGTGGGCCTCGTAGAGCGGGGTTCGACGCGAGTTGGCCATGATGTGGGTCCCTCCCAGGGGCGAAATCGGCGCGCATGCTATCGGCGGCGACCGAAGTGTCAAGCAGCCGCTATCGTGGTGCGACAAGTGGCCGTTACGCCTCGAAGAGTCAATCGCTGCCGGTGCGCAGAACGGCGGCGCGGAGGGTGTTCTGGAGGAGGAGGGCGATCGTCATCGGCCCCACGCCGCCAGGCACCGGGGTGATCGCGGCGGCGCGCTCTGCGGCGGCGGCGAACTCCACGTCGCCGGCGAGCTTGCCCGCCTCGTCGCGGTTCATCGCCACGTCGATCACCCAGGCGCCCTCCCGGATCCAGGCGCCGCGGACGAGGCCCAGGCTTCCCGCGGCCGCGACCACGATCTCGGCGGCGCGGACCTCCGCCTCCAGATCCGCCGTTTTCGTGTGACAGATGGTGACCGTGGCGTCCGCCTGGAGGAGGAGCAGGGCCACCGGCTTGCCGACGAGGCTGGAGCGGCCGATCACCACCGCCTTTTTTCCCCTGGGATCGCAGCCCGCCTCGCGGAGGAGGCGCATCACGCCGGCGGGGGTGCAGGCGACGAGGCCGTCCTTCCTGCCCGCGAGGAGCTTTCCCTGGTTGACGAGGTGGAGGCCGTCGACGTCCTTCGCCGGATCGATGGCGTCCAGCACCGCCTGCTCGTCGCAACCTGCGGGCAGGGGCAGCTGGGCGAGGATGCCGTCCACCTCCTCGTCGGCGTTGAGCCGCTCGATCAGGGTGAGGATCTGGGCCGTCCCCGCGTCTTCCGGGAGGTGGTGCTCGGCCACTTCGATCCCCGCCTCGGTGGCGGCCTTGTGCTTGCTCCGCACGTAGCTGGCAGAGGCCGGGTCGTCGCCGACCCGGATCAACTCGAGCCGCGGCGCCCTGCCGTGGGCTGCGGCGAAGGCGCGCACGCCCTCCGCCACCTCGCCGCGCACCTGTGCCGCGATCGCCTTGCCGTCGATGATCCGAGCTGCCACGGGGACCTCCTGCCGCACTCCGGCGGTCGGGCCGCCAACTAACATGCGGGCGCCTGCCCGCACAGCGTGCAACGCGCGCGTGACGTTTCCGGACCCGGACTGGCGGCAAAGTCCGACTGTGGGGTATGAGACGCGCGCCTTGGGCCCTCGCGCTGCGGCGCTTTGGGGCTACGAAAGCCGAAAACGCTGGGGGATCGGGAGAAACCATGAAGAAGCAGCTCGCAATTCTCGCGGTGCTGGCGCTGGTGGGCACGGCTGCCTGCGGCGGCGACACCGAGCCCCACGGCGGCCAGGGCGGCACCGGCGCGACCGGCGGCAGCGGTGGTACCGGCGGTGACGGTGGCGTGGGTGGCGCCGGCGGCGATGGCGGCATGGGCGGCAGCGGCGGCGCGGGTGGCGAAGGCGGAGCGGGCGGTGCTGGCGGAAGCGGCGGCACCGGTGGCACCGGCGGCGACTTCACCAGCGGCCATCCCCTCCCGACCGTCACCACCTGCGAGAACACCGTTCCCGCCAGTGGCTGCGAGGCCACCGCCGGCGACGGCAACCTCCTCGTCACCGCCGACATCCTCGTCCCCGGCGAGGTCTTCCGCCGCGGCCAGGTGCTGGTCGACGCCGACGGCGTGATCCAGTGCGTCGGCTGCGGCTGTGAGGAGCACGTCCTCGCCGCTGGCGCGAGCCGCGTCGCCTGCGAGGACGCCGTCCTCTCGCCGGGCCTGATCAACGCCCACGATCACATCACCTACCTCAAGGCGCCGCAGCCGCGGACCGCCGAGAAGTACGAGCACCGCCACGACTGGCGCACCGGCGCCGATGGGCACGACGAGCTCTCCTCCGGCGGCGCCACGAGCAGCATCCCCGCGCTCCAGTGGGCCGAGCTGCGCTTCCTCATGGCTGGCGCCACCGCGACCAACGGCTCGGTCTCGGGCAACAACATCGTCGGCCTGCTCCGCAACCTCGACCACGCCGCGAGCCTGCTCGGCCTCCCGGGCAAGCGGGGCGTGCGCTACGACACCTTCCCGCTCGGCGACTCCAACGGCGCGAAGCGGACCTCGGGCTGCCAGTACGGCAACATCCGCACCCCGAGCTACTTCTCGAGCTACGACGGCTACGCGCCCCACGTCGGCGAGGGCATCGACGCCGCCGCCCGCAATGAGTTCGAGTGCATCCGCAGCGGCGACAACGACCTCATCGAGCCGCAGACCGCGCTGATCCACGGCGTCGGCCTCGACCCGATGCAGATCGCCGAGCTCGCCGCCACCGGCAGCAAGCTGGTCTGGTCGCCGCGCACCAACATCAGCCTCTACGGCGACACCGCCGCCGTGACCCAGTACGACTCCTTCGGCGTCACCATCGCCCTGGGCACCGACTGGCTCCAGTCCGGCTCGATGAACATGCTGCGCGAGCTCGCCTGCATCGACTCGCTCAACCAGACCTACTACGGCTCCTACTTCACCGACGAGCAGCTCTGGCTGATGGCGACCCGCAACGGCGCCGAGGCGATGGCGGTCGGCGACGTGCTCGGCACCATCGAGGTGGGCAAGGTCGCCGACCTCTCGCTCTTCGTCGGCGGCGGCCACGCGGATCACCGCGCGGTCCTCGAGGCGGAGGCGCAGGACGTGCTCGCCGTCTTCCGCGCGGGCAAGCTCCTCTACGGCGAGGCGGACCTCGTCGATGGCTTGCGCGCCGAGGCGGGCTGCGACGCGGTCGACGTCTGCGGCAACCAGAAGAAGGTCTGCCTCTCCGACGAGGTGGGCGCGAGCTTCGCCACGCTCGAGGGCAGCAACGGCTCCGCCTACCCGCTCTTCTTCTGCGGCGCGCCGGAGAACGAGCCGACCTGTGTTCCCAGCCGCGACAACACCGATTCCTCGCTCCCCGACCCGGTGGAGCTCGGCTCGACCTTCTACACGGGCGAGGCGGTCGAAGGGGATCGCGACGGCGACGGGATCGCCGACGAGTTCGACAACTGCCCCAGCGTCTTCAACCCGATCCGTCCCATGGACGGCGGGCTGCAGCCGGACTTCGACGGCGACGCCCGCGGCGACGTCTGCGACGTCTGCCCGATGAACGCCGGCACGGAGGACTGCACCCTGGCGAGCCTCGACGATCGCGACGGCGACGGCGTCGACGAGATCGAGGACAACTGCCCCGGCCTTCCGAACGCCGACCAGGCCGACGCCGACGACGACGGCAAGGGCGACCTATGCGACCTCTGCCCCGACGTGGCGAACCCCGGCGCCATGGGTTGCCCGGTCACGATCGCGCAGATCCAGAACCGAGACCAGACGAACCCCGTGCCCGAAGGCTCGAACGTCAGCATCGAATGCGCCGTCAGCCGCATCCGGTCGAGCACCGGATTCTGGTGCCAGGACCGCGCGGGTGGTCCGTGGTCGGGGATCTACGTCTACACGGGTACGACGCCCACGGTTGCCCTCGGTGACGACGTTCGGATCTCGGGCAGCTACGTCGAGTACAACAACCTCTCGGAGATCACGTCGCCGCAGGTGACCACCATCGGCGCCGGAACGATTCCCGCCGCGACGGTCGTCAATCCGGCGGACATCGCGCCCACCGGCGCCCTGGCGGAGGCCTACGAGAGCGTGCTCCTCCGGATCGAGAACGTCACCGTCACTTCGCCACCCGACGCGCAGTACAAGGAATTCGTCGTCACTGGTGGTGTGGTGGTCGACGACTACGGCAACTCGGCGCTGGGCAACTGGAACTACCAGGTCGGCGACGTCTTCAGCTCGATCACGGGAATCCAGAACCAGTACCAGCAGCGGTACAACCTCCTGCCCTTCTCCACCGAGGACCTGGTGCTGCAGCAGTGATGTGATGCGGCGTCGTTCATGGGCCGGCGGATCTCGTCAGCCCGTAAGCGGCCGACATACGGCGAGTAAAAGGGCGGGCGTCCTCTTCGTGAGGGCGCCCGCTTTTCTTTTGGGCAGCGGGGGTGGAAGAATCGCCCCTCCAGGTCAACGGGAGGGGTCCCCATGAAGCGGTGGTGCCGTTTGGCGTTGCTCTTCGTCGTCGCGATCGCGGCCACGGGCTGCGGCGAGGACGAGGCGAGCTGTGCGCAGACCGAGTGTGGTGGCTCGTGTGTCGACACGGGGAGCGACGAGGCGAATTGCGGCGCGTGCGGCAACGTCTGCGAGCCGGGCAGCGCCTGCACCGACGGCGTCTGCTGCGCCGAAGGTGCGATCGCCTGCGCCGGGGTCTGCACCGACCCCGGGGCCAGGGAGAGCTGCGGCGGCTGCGGGGTCGCCTGCGGCGCCACCGAGGTCTGTGCCGCCGACGGAGACGGCTTCGCCTGCGCGGACTGCGGCGGCGAGACCCGTTGCGGCAACACCTGCGTCGACCTCCAGGGCGACGGAGCCAATTGCGGCGCGTGCGGCACGGCCTGCGCCACGGGCGAGGTCTGCAGCGAGGGCGCCTGCGTCCTCGATTGCCGGGGCGGCCGCACCGCCTGCGGCACGAGCTGCGTGGACCTCCAGAGCGACAGCCTGCACTGCGGCGCATGCGACGACGCCTGCGAAGGCAACCAGGAATGCAGCGCCGGCGCCTGCGGCTGCAGGGCGGACGAGCTCGCCTGCGGCGGCACCTGCGTTCCGGTGCTCGACAACGAGGATCACTGCGGCGCCTGCGACAAGGCCTGCGCCGAGGACGAGCGCTGCAGCGACGGCGTCTGCGAGCTCCGCTGCTTCGGCAACGAGAGCCCCTGCGACGGCCGCTGCGTCGCGCTCGGCACCGACCCCGAGAACTGCGGCGCCTGCGGCACAACCTGCGGCCTCGGCGAGGTCTGCATCGACGGCGGCTGCGCCTGCCCCGAGCCCACCTCCGCGTGCGAAGGCTACTGCGCCGACCTGGCCGCGGACCCCAACAATTGCGGCGGCTGCGGCACGGTCTGCGGCAACGGGCAGCGCTGCCTCGACGGCGGCTGCACCGAGGATTGCCGCGCCACCGAGACCGATTGCGACGGCTTCTGCGCCAACCTGCAGGACAGCCCGCTCCACTGCGGCGCCTGCGGCGTGGAGTGCGACGCGGGGCAGGGCTGCGTGAAGGGCGTCTGTACCACGATGCCGCTGCCGGACTTGAGCGTCGACGCCGGGGTGCTCTCCAGCTCGCTCAACTACCTCGTCACCAACTTCGAGGCGAACTCCTGCGCGGTGGTCGAGGGCTGCGTCGCCGGCACCGGCGACCGCAGGCTGCTGCGCTTCTCCACCCGCACGCCGAACCTCGGCACCGCCGACCTGGCGGTGGGGCCGCCGAGCGGCAACCCGCACCTGGTCTTCAGCCAGTGCCATGGCCACTACCACTTCGAGGATTACGCGAGCTACCGGCTCCTCGACATGCAGGGGAACGTGGCGGCGGTGGGCCACAAGCAGGCCTTCTGCCTGATGGACATCAACCGCGTGGACCCCGACGCGCCCGCCACCTCCCCCCAGTACGGCTGCAGCAACCAGGGGATCTCGATGGGCTGGGCCGACACCTACGGCAGCGGCCTCGACTGCCAGTGGGTCGACATCACCGGCGTTCCCGCCGGCCAGTACCAGCTGGAGATCGCCGTCAACCCGGCGCGGGTCTTCGCGGAGCTCGACTACACCAACAACGTCACCACCATCCCGGTGGAGATCCCCCACGATCCGAACAGCTGCGTGCCGAGCGCCGAGATCTGCCACAACGGCATCGACGAGGATTGCGACGGCATGCCCGACGATCGCTGCCCGCCGATCGACACCAACGACAGCTGCGCGAACGCGTTCCCGCTGGTGCGGGACGGCACCTTCACCGCGGCGGTGGGCACGGCCACGGTCGACGACGTCACTTCGAGCTGCGGCGCTGCCTCGGGACGCGACGTGATCTTCCAGCTGGATCTGCCGAGCGAGCAGCTCGTCTATCTCTCCACCTTCGGCTCCGCCGTCTCCACCTCGCTCTCCGTCCGCACCGGCAGCTGCACGGGGACGGAGTCGAGCTGCACCGACGACGCCTGCGGCACGCAGCAGGAACAGTGGGTGGGCGTGCTTCCCGCCGGCACGCACTTCGTCGTGGTCGAGGCCCACGGGGTCACCGCCGACACCACCGTGCAGATCAAGGTGCAGACCTCGAGCTGCAGCGGAGCGAGCCCGATCGAGAGCGGCGTGCAGGTGAGCGGCGACACCACCGGCGGCACCAACACGCGGGTGGCCTGCTCCGGTGCAGCAGGGCCCGAGGACTTCTGGTACTTCACCACCTGCCCCGGCACCCACACCGCCAGCGCCACCACCTGCGGCGCCACCTGGGACACCGTGGTCGCCATCGGCTCCACCTGCACCGGCTCGCCGGTGGCCTGCAACGACGACGCATCCTGCGGGCGGGCCTCCGAGCTCACCGGCGTGCCCCTCGTCGGCGACGGCCTCTGGTTCGCCATCGTCGACGGCTTCAGCTCCTTCCACGAAGGCGTCTACGACCTCACGGTGAGCTGGTAGGCCGGAGCTGCAGCTGCAAATGGAAACGCCCGGCGCCGCTTCGATGCGGGCCGGGCGTCTCTCTTTGCAGCAGCGCTTGCCGTCAGTTGCCGGCGCGGAGCACCAGCGTGGTCGCCTTGCCTGCGGCGACGCCGTCGGCGTTGGCCGAGGGGTCGGACGGGTCGCGTGTCATCGCGTTGCCGTCGCCGTCGATGCGGGCCTCGACGTACGCCGGATTGGGCAGGGGCTGGCCCATCATCGTGTCGCCCGGGCCGATGACCAGCGTGAGCGGGAAGCTGCCTGCGGCGAGCCGCTTGGCGGCAGCGGGCGGGCCCATCTTCACGCCGGCGGAGCGGACGGAGACGAAGATCGGCGTGCCCGGGGCCACCTTGCCGGCGAGGGCCGGATCGAGCTCGAGGACCACCTGGAGATCGTTCGGGCCAGCGGCGGGCTCGGGTGCGGGTGCGGGTGCCTTCACCGGCGCTGCAGCCAGCTCCTCCGGCGACGGCACCGGCGCCACCTTGCCCTTGTTCTCCATGCGGAGCTTCGCCTCGGCGATCACCGGGGCCAGCGCCTCCTTGCCGTCGGGCCGGATCGCCAGCGCCTTCTCCCAGGACTCCACCGCCACGTCGTATTTCGCCACGTCGAAGGCGACGAGGCCGCGGCGCACCCACGCCTCGGCGAGCTGCGGATCCTTCCGCACCGCCGTGTCGAGGAGCGCGAGGGCCTGCTCGGCCATGCCCATCGCCTGCCGCACCACCGCCTCGTAGGTCAGCGCCCGCGGGTTCTCGGCGTCGAGGGTCTTGATGTGCTGGACCACCTGGAAGACCTCGACCAGCCGCTCCCGGTAGAGGAAGGCCTGCGCGAGGTCGAGCTGCGCCTCGAGATCCTGCGGGTTGGCCTGCGCCCTGGCGATGAACTGCTCGAGCTCGGGATCGGGCTGCGCCGGGGCCTGCTGCCCCTCGGCCATCTGACCGTTGCCAGCGGGGCCGTTTACGGTGGGGCCGTTGCCGGTGATCGAGCCGCCGGGGGCGCGGTTGCCCGACTCGCTCTGGAGGATGAAGAAGAGCAGGGCGCCGAAGAGCACCACGCCGCCGCCCCAGGCAGCGCCCACCCACGCCGGCGTGGGCTTCGCCGCAGCAGCGGCGGGCGCTGCAGCTGCAGCCGCCTCCGCCTTGCGCTCCCGGGCCTCGGCGAGGTCGAGATCGCGCAGCACCGCCGCCGCCTGCAGCTCGAGCGCGAAGCGGTCCCGGGCGAGCTCGTCGGCGGTGCGCTTGCCCGCCGTGTCGTCGAGCTCGCGCAGCTGCGCCACGAGCAGGTCGCGCTGCACGCGCAGATCGCGCACCTCGACGTCCTCGATCGCCACCGCGTGCGGCATCGCCGCCGCGGCGCCGCGCTTCGAGCGGGCGAATTTCACCGCGAGGACGAGGCCCGCGAGGAGCCCCAGCCCCAGCACCAGCAGGGGCGGCAGCCAGTTGGTCTCGTGCATCCCGCCGCCCATCACTCCGCTCCCTTCGCGAGATCCGCCGGGGGCTCGCCGCCGGACCAGCCGTAGGCCAGCTCGCGCACCTTGCGCACGTAGCGCGACAGCTCCGCATCTTCGGGCAGCTCGCCGCGGCCGGGCACGTGGCCCGCCACCGCACCCGCCTTGCCGGCGCCGAGCTTCTTCACCGTGTAGGCCACCACCCCGAGGCCCGCGAGGACGAGCACGCCGGGGCCGAGCCACACCAGCCAGTTGATCCCTTCGGCCTTCGGCTCCATCAGCACGAACTGGCCATAGGACGCCTCGAAGTAGCGGAGGATCTGGTTCTGGCCGAAGCCGAGGGCCACGAGGTCGCGGACCTCGTTCTTCATGTTGACGGCGGTGGAGGAGGGCGAGTCGGCGACGGCGCTGCCCTGGCAGACCGGGCAGCGGAGCAGCAGCGCCACCGCGTGGGTCTTCTCCTCGAGGGCCTCGGGCGTCGCCGGGATCGCGTCTTCGGGCTCACCGACCACCGAAACCACGAAGGCGCGGTCGACCGGCTTGCCTGCCTGCTCGGCACGGGCGGCGGCCTGGTTCAGCACCGCGGCTGCGTCGGCGTCCATGCCGTCGCCTGCGGGCGCCGCAGGCGCAGCTGCAGCGGGGACCGGCGGGTGGTTGGGCGGCAGGGGCTTGGTGGCGCCGGCGCGCACCGCGCCGAGACCGACCCAGCCTGCGGCCAGGAAGGCGAGGACCATCCGCACCCAGCAGGGCAGGGAGAAACGGAGCAGGCTCACTGCGCCTCCAGCAGCTCGCGCACGTGTTTCGCGAGCAGATCGGGGGAGAGCGGCCCGGCGTATTTCGAGACGATCTTCCCGTTGGCGTCGATGAAGAAGGTCTCGGGCACGCCGGTGACGCCGTAGGCGATGGCGGTCTTGCCGCCCTCGTCGATCAGCGCGGGGTAGCCGCTGCCGTAGCGATCGAGGAACTCGGTGATCGCCTCTTCCTTGTCGTCGTAGACCACGCCGACGAACTGCACCTGCTCGCCGAAGGCATTCGCCCCGCGGGTGAGCACGCCGTGCTCCATCTTGCAGGGCTGGCACCAGGTGGCCCAGAAGTTGACCACCGCCGGCTTGCCCTTGAGCGCGTCCAGAGAAACGGTCTGCTTCTCGCCGACGCTGGTGAGGGCGAAGGGCGGCGCCTGCCTGCCCACCAGCGGCGAGCGGACCGAGTGCGGGTCGTTGCCGAAGCTCATCGCGAAGAGCGCGATGAGCGGCAGCACGAGGACCAATCCTGCGATGAGGACCTTTTTGTTCACGCTGCGGGCTCCACGTTGTCGGGGGCAGGGCCACCGGCGGCGACGGGCTGCCGGCTCCGCGCGGAAGCGGTGGCGAGCGAGCGGCGCGGCCACATCGAGAGCAGCGAGCCGAGCACGATGATGGCGGTTCCGAACCAGATCCAGCCGACCATCGGCTCGAGGAAGGCGCGGAGGCCGAGGTTGCCCTTCCCGTCGATGCTCATCATCGACAGGTAGATGTCCTCCTTCACCGTGCTGTGGACCGCGGGGGTGCCGATCGGCTCGCGGCGGGTGAAGTAATGGTTCATCGCCGGCTCGAGGATGCCGAGCGACTCGGTGCCCTTCTTCACCTCGACCTGCGCGATGGTGGAGCGGCGGTGCGGCTCCACCCGATCCTGCGTGCCGAGGAAGGTGAGGGTGTAGGGGCCGAGGGTGGTCGAACCACCCGGCGGCAGCGTCGTCTCCGCCGTCACCTTGTGGGTGCTGGAGACGCCGATCGCCACCATCACCAGCACCACGCCGAGATGGACCACGTAGCCGCCGAAGCGGCGCCGGCCCGGGCCGACCAGCGAGGTCAGCGCCTGGCCGAGGCTGTTGCGGCCACCCTTGAGGCGCTGGCGCACCGGCAGGAACATCTCCTTGAGCGTCACCTGCAGCGTGTAGCCGCCGGTGAGCAGCGTGAGGATGAGCCAGGGGCTGCGGGCGCCCAGGGCCACGCCGATCGCGGTGACCACGGCAGCGCCTGCGAGCGGCGGCAGCACCGCGCGCACGGCTTCCTGGCGGCTCGAGCGGCCCCAGGGCAGCGCGGGGCCGATGCCCATCACGAAGAGCAGCGCCACGCCGAGCGGGATCGCCATCCGGTTGAAGTACGGCTCGCCCACGCTGATCTGCACGCCCTTCACCGCCTCGACGATCAGCGGGAAGACGGTGCCGATGAGCACGGTGAAGGTGAGGCCGACGAAGATCAGGTTCTGGACGAGGAAGAAGCTCTCGCGGCTCTTCGCATCGTCGATCCGCCCCTCCGCTTCCAGCGTGCCGATCCGCGCGGCCAGGAGCAGCACGGAGAAGACGAGGCCGAAGCCGAGGAAGCCGAGGAAGGTCGGGCCGATGTCCGACTGGGTGAAGGAGTGCACCGAGTTGAAGACGCCCGAGCGCGTCATGAAGGTGCCGAGGATGGTGAGCAGGAAGGTCGCCAGCACCAGGGTGACGGTCCAGCCCTTGAGGATCCCCTTGCGCTCCACCACGAGGATCGAGTGCACCGCAGCGGTGGCCGTGAGCCACGGGAGCAGCGAGGCGTTCTCGACCGGATCCCACGCCCAGTAGCCGCCCCAGCCGAGGACCTCGTAGGCCCACCAGCCGCCGAGCACGATGCCGACGGTGAGAAACATCCAGGGCACGAGCAGCCACTGCCGCAGGCTCTTGAGCAGGTCGGGACCGAGGCGGCCCGCCATCAGCGCCGCCACGGCGAAGGCGAAGGGGACGGTCATGCCCACGTAGCCCAGGTAGAGCGCAGGCGGGTGGACGACCATGAGGATGTGGTTCTGGAGGAGCGGGTTCGCGCCGGGGCCGTCGGCTGGCGGGTTGGGCACCACATGGAAGGGGTTGGCAGGCCCCGCGATCAGGAAGGCGAAGAAGACCGAGCACGCGAGCAGGATGCCCAGCGCCCAGGGCATCACCTCGGGGTGCTTGTTGCGGCTCCAGTAGACGGCGCCGCCGACGTAGAGACCGAGGATCGCGCCCCAGAAGAGAATCGAGCCCTCGAGCGAGGACCAGAGGCTCACCACCGTCACCCAGGTCGGCGTCGCGCGGGAGCCCACCTGCGCCACGTAGCTCACCGAGAAGTCGTGGGTGAGCAGCGCGTAGACCATCAGCACGTTGGCGCCGATCATCAGCGCGGAGAAGGCGTAGGCCATCCGCCGCGCCCACTGCAGGGCGGCGTCGTTCTTCTTGAAGCCCGAGGTGAAGCCCAGCACGCTGCCCACCGCAGCGGTGAGCAGGGCGAGGAGCACCAGCGTCTGGCCGAGGATCGCGTTCATCGCCCGTCCTCGTTGTCCTTCATCACCTGCTTGATCATCTTCTCGGCGTCGTACGCCTCGCCTTCCTTCGGCGCGCGGTACTCGTTGTCGTGGGAGACCATGAGGCGGTTGGAGGTGAAGTGTCCCTCCGCCGTCATCGTCCCCTCGACCACCACGCCGATGCTCTCCCGGAACATCGCGGGCGGCACGCCCTCGGCCTTCACCGGGACGTTGGCCTTTCCGTCGGTCACCTCGAAGGCGAGCTTGTTGGTGCCGTCGAAGACGATGGTGCCCGGGGCCACCTGGCCGCCGAGGCGGATGGTGGCGCCCACCGCCTTGTCGGCGTTGGCGCGCAGGTCGCTCGGGGCCCAGTAGTAGACGAGGTTCTCACCGAGACCGCCGAGGGCGATGAAGGAGAAAGCCGCGCCGGCGATGGCGAGGGCCACCACTGCAAAGATCTTCGTCTTCTTCGAAATCGGGGGGAGGGCAGGGGCAGCGGTGCTCATCGAACTTCCTCATCGTTGTGGCGCTTCTCGCCCTTGAGGCGGAGCAGCAACGAGATGGTGTAGCCACCGAGGACGGTGAAGGTGATTCCGTAGGCGGCCCAGACGTACTCCCAGCCGCCGATGACGATGCCGCCGGTCATGCCTCACCTCCGGCAGCGGCGATGCGATCGTCGCTGCGCTCGCGCTCCGGCAGAGGCGGAGCGATCTCGTTCTCGAGGCGCCGCGCGGCGAGGCGCGTGCGCAGGGACACCAGGCCCATCATCAGAAAGAGCATGGCGAAGGCGTTGATCCGCAGCGGCGTGATCATCGGCCCGTCCACCGTCTCGGGGGTCGACTGCACCTGGTGCAGCGAGTTCCACCACTTCACCGAGTAGTAGACGATGGGCACGTCGGCGAAGGCGATGATGGTCGCGACCGCCGACCAGGTCGCGCGGCGCACCGGCTCCTCGACGAAGTGGCGCAGCGCGAGGATGCCGATGAAGGCGAAGAGCATCACCGCCACCGCGGTGAGCCGGGGATCCCAATCCCACCAGACGCCCCAGGTCGGCTTGGCCCAGATCGCGCCCTGCACACAGAGCAGGAAGCAGAGCAGCACGCCGACCTCGATCGCCGCCTCGAGCCGCGAGTCCCACTTCCAGTCGTGCTTGAAGAGGAAGAGGAGCGCGCAGACGAAGGCGAAGGTGAGGGTGAGCATGCCGATCCACGCCGTGGGCACGTGGACGTACATGATCCGCTGGACCTCGCCCATGAAGTGCTCGCGGGGGGCGACGGCGAGGCCGATGTAGGAGCCGATGGTGAAGAGCACCACGGCAAGGCCGATGAGGCCGTACGCCAGCAGGGGGCGTTTTTCGTTGGTCGTCGAAGCCATGGGCTCTCCTACTCCTCTACCACCTGGCCGAACAGCAGACCGCAGAGTGGCCAGAAAACACCGTTGAATGCAGCCAGAAGCAGCACCCAGGAGGACGCCTGCCCCATCGGATCGCCGAGGAGCAGGAGCGAGCTCGCCTTCACGGCGGCGAGCAGCACCGGCACCACCAGCGGGAAGAGGAGCAGGGGCAGGAGAACCTGCTGCGCCCGGGCCTGCGAGGCCATCGCCGCGTAGAGGGTGCCCGGGGCGGAAAGCCCTGCCGTTCCGAGGGCGAGAACCCCGACGAGGGCGAGCAGATTCTGCGAGCCGGGATCGTAGAGGACGATCATCACCGGGATGAGCCCGATCCCGACCAGCAGGAGCTGCAGCCAGTTGGCGAGCGCCTTGCCGTAGTAGAGGGCGCGAGGCGAGGCGGGCAGGAGGAGGAGCCCCTCCAGCGCCTTCTGCTCGATCTCGCTGCGGTAGCTCTCCGCCAGCGCCAGCGTGGAGGAGAGGAGCAGGGCCACCCAGAGGAAGCCGCCGGCATTGGCGCGGAGGGCCGCCGAGTTGGGGCCCACCGCGAAGGAGAAGAGGAGGAGGGTGGTGGCCCCGAAGACCATCACCGCGCTCGCCTGGGCGCGGGTGCGCCAGGAGAGGAGGAGGTCCTTGTGGGCGGCGGCGACGAGCTGCCTCATCGAACGGCCTCCAGCTTCCGGGCGGGGGCGTGGTGCGCGGCGAAGGCTGCAGGGAGGTCCTTCGCCCTGCCGCTGAAGATCACCCGGCCGCGCTCCAGGGCGATGCCCATGTCGCAGAGCTCGGCGCCCTTCTCGAGGTGGTGCGAGGCCATGAGCACGGTGGTGCCCCGCGCGGTGAGCCTGGGGATGAGGGCGTCGACGAAGGCGAAGCCCGGGGGATCGAGCTGGCCGTAGGGCTCGTCGAGGAGGATCACGCTCGGCTCCTGGAGGAGCACCCGGGCGAAGGCGATGCGCTTGCGCATGCCGGCCGAGAACGAGGTGATCGGGCTGTCGGCGCGCTCGGCGAGGCCGACCTCCTCGAGGAGCGGCATCAGGTCGCGCCTGCCTGCGGGTCTGCCGGCGAAGCGGGCGGTGACCTGGAGGTTCTGCAGCGCCGAGAGGGCGTCCCAGGTATTCGAGTAGTGGCCGAGGAGGCCGACCTGCGCCCGGGCCTCCTGCCTGGCCTGGATGCCGTCGTGGCCGTTCATGCGGTAGCTGCCGCGGTCCGGTTTCAGCGCGCCGGCGAGGACGCGGAAGAGCGTCGACTTGCCGGAGCCGTTGCGGCCGGCGACGAGCAGGGCGGTGCCGCGGGGAACCTTCAGGTCGATGTCGATCAAGGCCCACGAGCGCCCGTAGCGCCTGCAGAGCCCTTCCGCCTCGACCGCTGGGTGGTTGTCCTTCATGACCTCGGGCCGCTCCCGGCAACGGCCCTCTGAGCCGCCGATCCGTGTTGTTCCGCGCTGAAACGCCGAATCAACGGACTTCTAAACTCCCTGTATCCCTGCGCAAGGAGAACCTGCCCCAATTCGGAACGCTTGCAGGTCCTCGGTGCTGCGAGGGGGGCCTCCCCCGTGGGAGGGCCGTTTCGCCCCCCTCGAACCCACTTCGGTGGGGGGGCCTTCCCGTACCCGGCGTCGAGGCAAGAGGCAACCGGACCGGCGCCTGGCGGTCGCTGTCCAAGGTGCGCGGAGGTCCCACCTTCGGGAGATGGAACGATGGGACGTCGGGGCAGCGGTGGGGATCGGGGGCGCGGTGGCAGGGACCGCGCTGCTGGGAGCGGTGGCGACGAGGAGCGGGCTGGGGCCCGAATACCGGGCGCTGGAGAAGCCGCCCTGGCAGCCGCCGGCGGCGGCGTTCGGCCCGGTCTGGACCGTGCTCTACGGGATGATGGCCTGGTCGGCGTGGCGGGTCTGGCGGGCGCCGCCCTCCCGGGCGAGGCGGCGGGCCCTGGGACTGTGGAGCGCGCAGCTGGCGCTCAACGCGGCGTGGTCGCCGCTCTTCTTCGGCCTGCGGCGACCGGGGCTCGCCCTGGCGGACATCGGCCTGCTCCAGCCCACGCTGGTTGCCTGCACCGCTGCCACCGCGAGGGTCGACCGCAGGGCGGGGCTGCTGCTGGTGCCCTACCTGGCGTGGACCACGTTCGCCGCGGCGCTCAACGCGTCGATCGTCCGCCGCAACCGCAGGCGCCTGCGGCTCGCGCGGCGGCTGGGGCTGCGCCGGCTCTATCACTGAGGCCCTGCTACCCCGGGAAGGCGAAGGCCGGCACGGTCTTCTTCGGGCGCGCCCGGCGCCAGCCCGTCTCGAGGAGCCAGCTGGCCGGCGGGGCCACCGGTGGGCTGCCGTCGTCGAAGGTCCGCCACCACGCCTTCTCGTCGCCGAGCTGCTCGTGCGAGACGGCGAAGCGATCCACGTAGCTCGAGACGGCACGCCGCTGCCGCTCGGCGTGGATGCGGGTGTTGCCGCGCACGTATTCGATCGCGTTGCGCGCTTCCGTAGGTGAGCCGAGGGCGTGCGCATGGAACCGATCGGCAAAGACCTTCCCCGCGCGCCCCATCAGCCGGTTGAGCCCGCGTGCGATCCGCACCCCGAGCCCCTGCATCGCGCTCGAGAGCGCCTGCGTCCCGCTCGCCTCGACGATGAGATGGAGGTGGTTGCCCTGCACCGAGAAGTGCGTGATCCGCGCGCCGAAGCGCTCCACCGCCGGACGAAAGGCGCGGAGGAGCACGCGGAAGCTCCGCTTCGACTGCATGCTCCAGACGTGGTCGAGGACGCGCCAGGTGACGAGCACCGGGTGGTCCTCGCCGAGCACGGGGCGGGGGCGGTGCTTCACCTGTGGCCGCGGCGCGATCCGCTTACGGCCTGCTCCCGTCCGCTTCCCGCCGTGGGTGAAGACCTCCGGCAACGGCAGGTCCTGCTGGCCCTTCTTCCGGCTCCGCCGCCGCTTCGCTCCGAGAACCCGCGCCATCACCGCCCCCACGGTTGAATGGGCATAGAATCCCATACCGCTCGATCTGCGAATAGACCCCGCCGGGGCTGCGATCGGGTCCAGGCCGGATCGATTCGCTATGCAGCCGCGCGATCGCGTGCGAGTGGGCAGGGCCTGACAGGAACGCCACGGCGCGCCGACGCATGCTTCGCGTCGGCGCGCCGTCGCTACCGAGTGCCTGCAGGTCAGGGCGCCGCGGTCGCCTGCAGGGTGAAGGTGGTCGACGCGGTGCCGCCGAGGATGTCGGTCAGCGTGGCGTTGAAGGCGTAGCTGCCCGGGGTGGCGCCGAGTACCACGGTGGTCTGGGTCAGCCCGTTCGCGTCGACGAGCGAGGCCTGCGCGTCGACGCTGCCGCCCGGCGTGCCTGCTTCCCAGGTGATCCGGGCGCCGGTGAAGGGCATGCCACCGAAGTCGGTGACCCGGAGGACGAGGGGCAGGGCGGGGGCGGTGCCCACGGTGGCGGTCTGGCCGTCGCCGTCGAAGAGGAAGAGGAAGGGGGGCACGGCGAGCGGCGGCGCCGCGGCGTAGATCTCCCGCAGGGCGAAGTTGCCCGCGTCGACGACGACGAGGTTCTCGCCGACCACTTCGACGTGGGTGGGGCCGTCGAGCCGTGCGCCGAAGGCGCCGTTGAAATCACCGCTCGAGCCCGGCTGGCCCGAGGCGCCGGAGATGCCGATGATCCGCCCCCACCGCTCGATGCGGCGGAGACGGTGGTCGAGCCGGTCGGTGACGAGCAGGTTGCCCTCGAAGTCGAGGGCGAGGCCGGGGACCGCGAGGAAGCGGCTGCCGGTGGCGACGATGTCGTTGCCGAGCTCGCCGGTGGCGCTGCCGGCGACGTGGACGAAGCTCCCGTCGGCGGCGACGCGGCGGACGATGCCGAAGGTCGGGCTGCCGACCGCCGTGCCGCAGATCTCCGCGGCGACGAAGGCATCACCCCCCGAGGCAAACGTGACGCCGCAGCCGGTCTTCGCGTCGCCGCAGGAGGCGACCGCCACCGCGCCGGTGCAGGCGGGATCGGCCTGGAGCCAGGTGCCGATGGTGGCGGTGGCGGGGTCGAGGCGCCAGATCCGGTCGCGCAGGTCGTCGCCGATGTAGACCGCGCCATCCCAGCCGATGGCGAGGGTGGTGAGGGCACCGAAGTTGGCGCCGCTGGCAGCACCGCCGGCGCCGTAGTCCGGTGCACCGGCAGCGCCGCCGCCGGCTGCAGCGGTCACCGTGCCCGTCATCAGATCGATCACCCGCACCACCGCGTTGTCCCGATCCGCCACGTAAAGCTCGGCGGTGGGCGTGAGCGCCACGTCGCTGATCGTACCGAAGGTGGCCTGCACCGCGGGGCCGCCGTTCCCGGCGGTGGTGCCGCAGGCGCCGCCGGCGATGGTTTCGACGAGGCCGGTGGTGGCGAGGCGATGGATCCTGCAGCCTTCCGCGAAGTAGACGTCCCCGCTCGCGGCGGCGGCGAGACCCGCAGGCTCGTCGATCTGCGCGTCGAAGCCGAGGCCGGGGATGCCGGTGCTGCCCCGGGTGAAGCTGCCGCCCACGACCGAATAGATCGCCTCGCTCCAGGGCGTGTCGACGGGGACCATCACCTCCACCGGATCGACATGGTCGGCGGAGAAGACGTAGTGGTACTCGCCCGGGAGGCGGGGGTTGCGGATCGCGAAGCGGGCGATGCCCACCGCGTCGGTGGTCGCAGTCACCTGGGGCAGACCGGTGCTCGCCGGCGGGCTCATGGTCACGAGGCGGTCGGGCACGCCGGCGCCCTGCGGGGTCTCGATCCGCAGGAGGAGCTCAGCCTGCAGCTCGAGGGGCCAGAGCGCCTGGATCGGCGAGTGGACCACCTGCAGCTCCCAGGAGGTGCAGGCGCCGTCCCAGCACATGCCGCCCGGGCAGTCGGTGCCGTTCTCCAGGGCGACGCCGGTGGCGTTGCACACGGGCAGGCCGCTGCCGCAGGCGACGATCCCCTCGGTGCAGGGGTTGGTGGGCGCGCAGGAGGCGCCCTCGGTGCAGGGGTAGCAGACGCCGCCGCTGCAGACCTGGTCGTCGCCGCAGGCGGTGCCGTCGGCCACGTCGTCGACGGCGACGCAGCTCGGCTCGTCGCCGGAGCAATCGATCGCGCCGACCTTGCACGGCTGCGCGGCGAGGTCGCAGCTTTCGTCGGGGATGCAGGCGGATCCACCGCCGGCGCCTCCCATGCCAGCGCCGCCGCCTGCTCCACCCGCACCACCAGCGCCACCGGCACCACCGGCACCGCCGCTTCCGCCTGCACCACCAGCGCCGCCCATTCCGCCGGCGCCGCCGCTGCCGCCGGTGCCACCGCTCCCACCGCTCCCACCGCTCCCGCCGTCACCGCCGCTGCCGCCGGGCCCTTCCACCTTCGGCTTCGCCGCCTCGGTGCCACAGCCTGCGAGCAGCACCGCGAGCAGCGCCCATCCGATCGTCCGCTTCATCCCTGTGACCCTTTCAGCCGCACTGTAGCGCGAGCTGCACCTGCGAGAAGTCGCCGCGGGCGAGATCCGCCGTGCGCGCGAGGAGGTAGAGCTTGCCGGATTCACCCCAACGCAAGCCGGCTTCGTCGTCGCCGTCGATCTGCCAGAGCAGCGTCCAGTCGGTGCTCGCCTCGTAGACGTCGTCCGGCAGGGGCGTCGGCGGACCGTCGCTGCAGTCGTGGCCGAGCGAAACCAGCTCCGCCTCGGGCCGCGGATCGTCCTGTTCCCAGGCGCCGTTGCCGCCGAGCCGGTGGGCAGGACCGCGGCCCCGGGTCATCTCCGCCTGCAGATCCCAGAAGGCGCACCACGCCGCGTCCTGCGCGAGGATCGAGGGCGGGATCTCGAGGTCGCCGATCGCGGGCAGGGTGAGCTCGAGCTCCGGCCGGAGGAGGCGCTGGGCGAGCTCGTCGCAGCCGGCGGGCGGCGCCACCGGAAAGGCGCCGCTGGGATCCGCCACGAACCGCAAGCTCCAGAAGGCGCGGTCGGCGGGGCTGTGCCCCGTCGGCATCGCATCGAAATCGTAGAAGAGCTGCAGGAGCCCGTGCTTCGGGAGAAGCAGCGGCGCTCCCGCCTCGTGCACCTCTTCCAGATCGATCTGGCCCACGAACCACAGGGGGCCATTGGGCGAGCAGGGCCAGCCGGCGCCTGGCGGCGCCAGCGGCCTGCCGCCGAGCCACGTCCTGCCCGATCGGCTCGTCGCCGGGACGAGGCGGAGCGCGCTCTTCACGAGCGGCTCGATCTCGTCGCGAAGCCTGGCCAGCGGCGGCGCGAAGGCGGGCAGGGCGTGCATCTTCGACTACCTCAGTGGATCGTGCGAACCGCGTAGTTGAGCGAGTCGGCGAAGACGATGTGACCGCCGTGCTGCGCCAGGGCGCGCGGGGTGGCGAGGCGTGCGCTGGTCGCAGGGCCCCAGTCCCCGGTGCTGCCGGAGATGGTGTCGCCGGCGAGGGTGGAGACGAGCCCCGTAGCTGCGTCGACACGGCGGAGGCGGTGGGTGGTGGGATCGGCGAAGATCACGTTGCCACCGGCGTCTAGCGCGACGTGCGGCGTGTTGCGCAGGTAGACGTCCGGGCCCGCGGCGCCGTCGAGGTCGCTGCCGCCGTCCCTGCCGACGTGGAGCGCGACGGTGCCGTCGCTCTTGTCGATCGAGAAGATCGCGGGCGTCGGCTGGCGCCCGTCGCCGCAGACCTCGCCAGCGACGAAGAGCACGCCGTCGCTGCGCACCTCGAGGCCGCAGCCCCATTCCATCTCGCTGCCGCAGCCGATCAGCGCCACGTCGGTGGAGCTGCACAGCGGCCTGCCCGGCGACCAGATCGCGCTGAGCACGCCGGACGAGGGATCCACCTCGGCGATGAGGTGCAGGCCGGACTCGCCGATGTAGACCATGCCGCCGCCGGGAGCCACGGCGACCTGTGCCGGGTACCAGAGGTCGGCGCCGGTGGCGGTGGCGGAGTCGCCGCGGCCGAAGATCGGCGTGGTGCCGCCGCCGGCGAAGGTGGTGGCGATGCCGGTGCCCAGATCGATCCGGCGCACGAGGCCGTTCTCGGCATCCGCGACGTAGAGGCTGTCCGAGGAGACGTCCACCGCCACGCTGTAGATCTGGTCGAAGGTGGCCAGGGTGGCGAGGCCGCCATCGCCAGCAGCGGGGCCGCAGACCGTGCCGCCGATCCACTCGAGGGCGCCTGCTGGCGTGAGCCGGAAGACGCGGCAGCTGTCGTCGGAGAAGTAGACGGTGCCGTCCGCCGCCACGTCGAGGCCCTGCGGCTCGCCGATCTGTGCGACGGGACCGGGGCCGGGGATGGGGCCGTTGCCCATGGTGTAGCCGAGGTTCACGAGGGGCAGGATGGTCCCGGCGGCGGGCTCGGTTGCCGTGGCGAAGAACTCGAGCGGCTGGGCGAGGCGCGGCGACAAGACGAGCCAGCGCTGCGGCTGCGCGGTGTCGCGGCCGAGGCGCAGATCGATGCGGATCCGGCCGTCGTCATCGGTGGTGGCGGCCTGCAGCGCTGCATGCGCGCCGGCGGGGGCCTCGACCGAGAGCGGGAAGTTCGGCACCGGCTGCCCGCCGTCGTCGGTGAGCCGGAGCACGACCGGCGCTGCGAGCTGCGTGTTGATCACACCGGTCTGGCTGTCGCCGCTCTCGAGGACCAGCTGGAAGAAGGGCGAGCAGACGCCGTCCGCGCAGCCGCCGGTCGCGCAGGGCGTGCCGTCCGGCACGGCGGCGCCGGTGTCGACGCAGACGCTGGCGCCGGTGTCGCAGCTGGTGGCGCCGACGTGGCAGCTGTTCTCGGGAACGCAGACCTCGTCTTCGACGCAGGCGAGGCATTCCCCGTCGCTGCAGACGGAGCCGTCGCCGCAGCTGGTGCCGTTCGCCACCGGGTCGCCTGCGACGCAGACCTCCTCGCCGGTGCTGCAGTCGACGCTGCCTTCGAGGCAGGGATTCTCGGGGGTGCAGCTGGCGTCGCTCGCGCACGCCACGCAGAGGCCCTCGTCGCAGACCAGGTCGTCGCCGCAGGAGGTGCCGTCGGGCTCATTGCCGACGCTGCTGCAGACGGTATCGCCATCGACGCACTCGGTCTCACCCACGAGGCAGACCACGCCGAGATCACAGGGGAGGCCCTCTTCGCAGCCGATGCTGCCGCCTGCGCCACCCTGGCCACCGGCCCCGCCGGCCCCGCCGGCACCGCCGTCGCCGCCGGTTCCACCGGTCCCGCCGCCCGTGCCACCGGTTCCACCGGTGCCACCCGTGCCACCGACACCGCCGGTTCCGCCCTGGCCGCCGGCGCCACCGGCGTTGCCGTTGGAGTCGGTGCCGTCGTTTCCACAACCGCTGCCCACGAGCGCAAAGAGCGCCAGCAGCGACAAGAGCCGCATCGTCGGTCGCATCGAGCCTCCCCCCCGGTACCCGGTGCGGGCACCGCCCTGCGCCGACCGTTCTGCCAAAGGGCAGTGCGAGGGAGGAGGTGCGAAAAACCGCACTCCTCCGCCAGCCGCGGGCCTGCTAGAGGTTCGAGTAGGGGGAAAGCATGCTGTTGTCGTTGATGCTTGCGGATGGGGGCGGCCTGCTCGGCTCGAGCGATCGAGCTGGCGAGGGTTTCACGCCAGGGCGTTCAACGTCTGCACTTCCTCCGGCGCCAACCGGATCCGTGCCGCCGCTGCGTTCGCTTCCAGGTGGCGCACCGACGAAGTCCCGGGGATCGGCAGCATCACCGGCGAGCGGTGGAGCAGCCACGCCAGCGCGATCTGCCGCGGCGTAGCTCCGTGCCCTGCGGCGATCCGCGCGAGCGGCCCGTCCTCGAGCCCCTCGACGTGGAGCGGCTTCCAGGGCAGGAAGCCGATCTCCTGCCGTTCGCACCAATCGAGCACCGCCTGCGAGCCACGGTCGGCGAGGTTGTACCGGTTCTGGACCGAGACGATCCGCGCCACCTTCACGCTGCGCTCGAGCTCCGGCACCTGGAAGTTGCTCACGCCGATGTGGCGGATCTTTCCCTCGCGCTGCAAATCGACGAGCGCGCCGAGTGACTCCTCCAGGGGCACGTCGGGATCCGGCGCGTGGAGCTGGTAGAGCTCGATCGTCTCGAGCTCGAGGCGGCGCAGGCTCCCCTCGCATGCCTGGCGCAAATGCTCGGGTCTGCCGTTGCGGCGCCACTCGTTCGGTCCCGGGCGGGTCAGCCCGCCCTTGGTGGCGATCACCAGCTGCGGCGGGTAGGGATGGAGCACCTCGCCGATGAGCCGCTCGGAGACGTCGGGGCCGTAGGAATCGGCGGTGTCGAAGAGGTCGATGCCGAGTTCGATCGCCCGGCGCAGGACCGCTTCCGCCTCCTTGCGATCGGCAGGCTCGCCCCAGATCCCCTCGCCGGTGATCCGCATCGCGCCGAAGCCGAGGCGGTGGACCTTGCGATCGCCCAACGTGAACGTGCCGCTCTGCTCGATCATCGCTGCTCCTCCGCTTCGCGGTCGACGTACCACAGGTCGTGGACGAAGCCGCCGTGCATCACCTGCCGGCCGGGCCGCATGCCGAGGCGCCTGGCCACCTGCTGCGAGGGCGTGTTCTCCGGCCGGATGAGCGCGTGCATGCGATCGAGCCCCAGCGTCTCGAAGCACCAGTGCACCACGGCTGCCGCAGCCTCGGTGGCGTAGCCCTTGCCCCACGCAGCGGTGGCGAAGATGTAGCCCACCTCGGTGAAGCGCAAACCCTCCTCCTCCTGCAGGAGGGGGCCGACCTGGCCGACGGGCCTGCCGGTCGACTTCTCGATGGCGAGCCAGTGGCCGTAGCCGTCGCGGGCGTAGCGGTCGAGGGTGCGCTGCATCCAGGCCTTCGCCTCGTCGCGGTCGTAGGAGGGCTTGGGCCAGAAGTGCATCACCTGCGGATCGGCGAGCAGGGAGGCGAGGAAGTCGAGGTCCTCCCAGGTGAATTCACGAAGGAGGAGCCGTTCGGTCTCGAGCTTGGTGGCCATCAATTCGTCCCGCACCGGTCGACCTGCTCGAGGACGAGCTTGCTCCGCCGGCGCACCGGATCGCTCTCCGAATAGCTGAGACCGTTGCAGACGTAGCGATCGAGCTTCTCGTCGTACATGTCGCTCTCCCGCCTGTCGTGGGTGCACGTGCCCTCGAAGAAGCCGCGCTGTGCCTCGCCCTCCCGCTCGCCGACGAAGAGGTGCTGGGTGGAGAACTGGCCCTCGTCGATGCGGAAGCGCAGGCGCAGATCCTCGAGCTCGATCTCCCACTGCACGCTGTCGCCCTGCTGCTTCACGTTCCGCGCCGGAAGACCGCGCTTCAGGGGCTCGAGCTCGTCGGGCAGCTCCTCCTCGTGCTCGATCCGCATCTCCCACGGGACGCTGCAATTGTCCCAGTCGAAGTCGTCGAGGCCGCAGCCTGCGACGGCGAGAAGTAGAAGGGCTGACCGGGCTTTCATCTCGACTCCCCCGCTGCACCAGCGGCGAAGCATACCACCGGCACCGCCGCCCAAGTTAGAGTGCGCTCTCGCCCGAACCGAGGATGCGATGCGCGACAACCGGATGCTCCAGCGGATGCTCGAGCGGCTCTACGCCGCCATCGGCAGCGGCCCCGCGATCAATTGCAGGCCGCACAACAGCCGCCAGCGGATCGACCTCTCGCTGGTCGCCCGCCTCGAGGGGACAGCGCCGCACGGGATCGTGGAGGCGCTGCTCGCAGAGAAGGGCGTCGCCAGGCTGAAGGCGGCGGTGCCGATGCCGCCGCCGCGGCGGGGCGACGAGCCGACGCCGGACGAGCTGCGGGCCACCGAGGCCTGGGAGCAGCAGCAGGGCGTGCTGGCCAAGCTGCGGAACATCGCCGACGACGCCCGCACCTGGGCGCAGGATCACGGCGCCCACGTGCTCCAGCTCGGCTACCCGCTCCTCCACGTGCCACCGGGATCGGTGAGCACCCGGCGCATCCTCGCCCCGCTCGCCTTCGTGCCGCTGCAGGTCACGGTGCGCACCGGCAGGGTGCAGGGCGTGGAGCTCGCTGCGGTGGGCGAGGGGATCGACCGCGTCGTCCCCAACGTCGCGCTCCTCGCCTGGGTGGAGCGGCAGACCGGCAAGAAGCTCGGCGAGCTCTTCCACGACGAGGAGGGCGCCGATCCCTGGCGCGAGCTCCACGAGATCGCCGCCGCCGTCGCAGGGGCCCTCGAGATCGAGGCGCCGCTCCTCCCGGCGCCCGGACAGCCGATCGTGCCCACTCGCCGCAGCGACGACGAGGACGGCGAGAAGGTGGCGCTGCTCCCCTCCGCCGTGCTCGGGCTCTTCCCGATCGCCTCCTTGGGCCTCATCCGCGACACCGAGGCGATGCTCCGCGGCGAGGTCGGCACCGAGGGGCCGGTGCAGAGCTTCCTCCAGGCGGGCATGGGCCTCGGCACCGCCGGCGCGGTGGCGCCGCCGGCAGCTGGCGAGCGGCTCGTGACCCGGGCCGATCCCTGCCAGGCCCGGGCGGTCCGGCTCGCCCGGGAGGCCAAGGGGCTCGTCGTCCACGGGCCGCCGGGGAGCGGCAAATCCCAGACGATCACCAACATCGTCGGCGACCACCTCGCCCGCGGCGAGCGGGTGCTCTTCGTCTGCGACAAACGCACCGCCCTCGACGTGGTCCACGACAGGCTCGAGCACCTCGGGCTCGGGCGCCTCTGCGCCGTGGTCCACGATCCGCAGCGGGACCAGCGCGATCTCTACCTCGGGATCCGCGAGCAGCTCGACGGCCTCGCCGAGGCGCCGGTCGATCCGCGGGCGGAAGCCGAGCTCGCGTCGCTCGAGGCCGAGCGCGCGAAGATCCACGCCGAGCTGGCGGCGCACCACGACGCGCTCCTCGGCGGTGAAAACGGCAAATCCTTCCACGATCTAGTCGGCGCGTGGCTCGCCGAGGAGGCGACCGGCGAGGAACTCGACGGCGTCGGCCTCGACGCGGTCGACGCCCACGACCGCGATCTGCGGGAGATCCTCGACCGCGGCGCGGCGGAGGGCTACGCGGAGAACCCGTGGCGCGAGGCGCTCGGCTCCGAACTCGGCAGCTACCTCGCAACGCCGGCGGCGACCTGGCAGGCGCGCCTCGGCGCTGCCGCAGAGGCGGCGCGGGCACTCGACGCGGCGCCTTCGACGCTGCCCTTCCCGGTGGCGGGCGACGTGGCCGAGGTGGCTGCGGCGCGCGAGGCGTTCGCCGAAAAGCTCGAGGAGACGCTGGGCGTCGCTGCGGTGGGCGACCTCGTCCACTGGGCGGCGCAGCCCCGGGAGGCGCGGGCGCAGGCCCTGGCGCAGCTGGTGGCGGTGGCGCCGCAGGTGGAGGAGGTCCGCAAGGCGCCGCTCGATCCGCAGCTTTCGCTGGTACAGCGGCCCGGCCCTGCGGACGCCGCGGTCTGGCTGGTGCGCCTGGTGAGCTGGCTGCAGGTCGCGCGGCGCTGGTACGGCTTCCTCTTCTTCGGCAGGCGCAAGGCGGCGCGCCTCGTGCTCGAGCGCTTCGGCTTCACGCCGGATCCGGAGGCGGGGGATCGCGTCGCGGCCTACCTGCACGGCATGCAGATCCGGCAGCAGCTCCACGCGGTGCAGCTGGCGCTCGCTGGCGGCGAAGCGGGAGCCGGCCTCCCAGCGGACGCGGCTCTCCTGCGTGGCGCAGATGCCCACCGGGCGGTGCTGCGCCTGCTCGCTGTGGTCGAGCAGACGGCGGAGCTCGCCGCGGATCGCGAGACGATCCCGGCGGGACTCGGGGATCCTGTGGCGCTCCTCGCGACGCTGCGCGCCGCGCCCGCCCGGGCAGCTGCGGTGGCGCGGGCCGAAGCCTCGCTCGCGGCCACGGAGCTCTTCGCTGCTGGCTGGCTCGACGGGGTGCGCCGCGACGTGCGGAGCGGCGGATCGATCGCAGAGCCTCTGGCCGCATTGGTACGGCGGCAGGGGAGCGTCGAGGGGCTGCTGCGCATGCGCCGCACCCTGGGGCTGCTGCCCGGGCCCCTCGCCGACGCGGCGCTGCAGCTGGTGACGGAGCGGCGGGGCACGGAGGAGGCGCTCTCGCTGCTGCGCAAGAGCGGCCTCGGCGAAGCGATCCGCGCGAGGCTCGCAGCGCACCCGCAGCTGGTCGAGCTCGACGCAGGCAGGCTGCAGGCCTCCCACGATCGGCTCCGCGCCCTGCACGACCGCAAGCAGGAGCTGGTGCGCCGCACCATCCTCCACCGCTGGACCGCGGTGCAGCGCGAGCGGCTCCTCGCCGCCACGGGGACCCGGCTGAACGGCGCCGGCACCGAGGTGCGCAGGCGGCTCATGCTCCGCGGCGAGCGGGCGATGCGGGTGCGGCAGGTGATCGCCACGGGCCAGGGGATCGAGGGCGGCGATCCGATCTTCGAGCTGCGGCCGGTCTGGATGGCGAGCCCGCAGACGGTGGCGCAGATCTTCCCGGCGGCGCCGATCTTCGACGTGGTGATCTTCGACGAGGCCTCGCAGTGCAGGCTCGAGGAGGCGCTGCCGGTGCTGCTCCGGGCGCGGCGGGTGGTGATCGCCGGCGACCCGAAGCAGCTGCCGCCCACGCGCTTCTTCGAGAGCGCGGTGGCGCAGAGCGAGGGGGCCTTCGAGGCCGAGGACGAGCAGGGGCTCTTCGAGGAGCAGCAGGCAGACGTCGAGGATCTGCTGGGTGCGGCCTTGAACCTCGAGATCGAGCAGAGCCACCTCGACGTGCACTACCGCAGCGCCAACGCGGACCTCATCGAGTTCTCCAACCACGCCTTCTACGAGTCGCGGCTCCAGGCAATCCCGGGCCATCCGAAGAACCGGGCCGAGGTGCCGCCGATCCGGCTGCTCCAGGTGGCGGGCACCTACGAGAAGCGGCAGAACCCCGCAGAGGCGAAGGCGGTGGTGGAGCTGGTGCGGGAGCTCCTCGCTGCGGAGGCGCCGCCGAGCATCGGCATCGCCTGTTTCAACCTCGCGCAGCGGGATCTCATCGCCGACGCGCTCGACGCTGCTGCCGCGGATGATGCCTCGTTCGCCACGCGGCTCGCCGCAGCGCGGGAGCGGCGGGGCGCGGGCTCGTTCGAGGGGCTCTTCGTCAAGAACCTCGAGAACGTGCAGGGCGACGAGCGCGACGTGATGATCGTCTCCACCACCTACGGTCCCGACGGGCGGGGGCGATTCTACCGGCGCTTCGGTCCCCTCGGCATGCCCGGCGGCGGCAGGCGCCTCAACGTGCTGGTCACCAGGGCCCGGCAGATGGTCCATCTGGTCACCTCGATCCCGCCCGAGATCTACCGGGTGCTGCCGCCGGTGGCGCAGGGGCAGCAGCCCAACGGCGGCTGGCTGCTCTTCTCGTACCTGAAGTACGCGGAGGAGCTCGCCGCCGCCTACGGCACGGTGGAGGAGGAAGGTTCCGCGTCGATGGAGGTGCGGCAGAGCCGCCGCCCCTCGGCGGTGGCCCAGGCGCTGGGCGCTGCGTGGGCCGAGGCGGGGCTCGCCGGCGAGGTCCACTGGGGCAACGACGGCTTCTGCGTCGACGTGGCGCTCCACCCGCCGGGCAGACCGCACGATGCGACGGGCGTGCTGGTGGACGGCAGCCGCTACGAGAAGGCGGACGACGCGGTGGAATGGGATCTCTTCCGCGCCGCGATCCTCGAGGGGCAGGGCTGGCAGCTGCAGCGGCTCTGGTCGCCTGCGATCTTCCGCGACCCTGCTGCGGCGGTGGCTGCGGTCGAGGTGGCGCAGGAGGTTCCCGCAGCGGAGCGGCGCGAGGCGCGGCAGACCTTGCACTGATCGCGCAGCTGGGTGTCGGAAGTGGCCTCGTCCCCCGGCCGGGAATAGAACCCAGCCGGGAAGTTGGTGTGCAGCCTACGGCTTCGGTGCGTACGATGCGGGCGACGACTGCGCCCCGGGGGGAGGGGCGGCAACTCCGAGGGGTCGATGTCCGGGAGGACGAAGCCAGATGGCGTGGGGCAGTGGGAGCTGGCTGCGCTCGCCGACAACATTGCCCAGCTCGCCTGGATCGCAGACGAGAGTGGCTGGATCTATTGGTACAACCGGCGCTGGCTCGAATACACGGGCATGGGCTTCGAGGAGATGCAGGGCTGGGGCTGGCGCAAGGTCCACCACCCGGATCACGTGAATCGGGTGGAGCAGAGGTACCGGACCTGCATCGAGAGCGGCGACGCCTGGGAGGACACGTTTCCCCTCCGGCGCCACGACGGCACCTACCGCTGGTTTCTCTCTCGCGCCAAGCCGATCCACGACGAGAGCGGCAAGGTGCTGCGGTGGTTCGGCACCAACACCGACGTGACCCGGCAGCGGGAAACCGAGGAGGCGCTGCGCCAGAGCGAGCACCGCTTCCGCGAGCTCGCGCAGGCGCTCCGCGAGGCGGACCGGCGCAAGGACGAGTTCATCGCGGTGCTCTCCCACGAGCTGCGCAACCCGCTCGCGCCGATCCGCAACGGCCTCTACGTGATCCAGCGGGCCCCGGGGACGGAGAAGGCCGAGCGCGCGCTCGGGATCATCGACCGCCAGGTGAGCCACATGGCCCACCTCATCGACGATCTGCTCGACCTCACCCGCATCTCCCGCGGGAAGATCCAGCTCAAGGTCGACCGGTTGGAGCTCGGCGAGCTGGTGCAGCGGATCGTAGAGGATCACCGCGACGTCTTCGACCGCGCCGGCACCTCGCTCGATCTGGTGCTGCCCGACGATCCGATCTGGACCAGCGGCGACGCCAACCGGCTCACCCAGATCCTCGGCAACATCCTTCAGAACGCAGCGCGTTTCACGGGCAGCGGCGGCAGCACCACCGTCTCCCTCGCCCGCGGGGCGGAGGGCTGGTCCGAGATCCGGGTGGCCGACACGGGGCAGGGGATCGCGCCGGAGCTGCTGCCCCACCTCTTCGAGCCCTTCGTGCAGGCGGACACCACCCTCGACCGCCGCAGCGGCGGGCTCGGCCTCGGGCTGGCGTTGGTGAAGGGCCTCGTCGAGATGCACGGCGGCGAGGTGAGCGCCGAGAGCCCGGGGGTGGGGCAGGGGGCAGCGTTCGTGCTGCGGCTGCGGGTCGAGTCCCCGGGAGCCGTCGAGGGCGAGCCGCTGGTGGCCGCGACCAACCAGCCCATCCCGCGCCGCATCCTCCTCATCGAAGACAACGTCGACGCCGCCGAGACCCTGCGCGACGTCCTCGACTTCGAAGGCCACCAGGTCGCGCTGACCCACAGTGGCGTGGAGGGGATCGCCTGCGCCAGGGAGTTCCGGCCCGAGGTGATCCTCTGCGATCTGGGCCTGCCTGGCATGGACGGCTTCCAGGTCGCGACGGCGATTCGCGGGGACCCCGAGCTCCGGGACGTCGTGCTGGCGGCCTTGAGCGGCTACGCCCTCCCCGAGGACGTCGAGAAGGCGAAGCAGGCCGGCTTCGACGAGCACATGTCCAAGCCGCCCGACCTCGAGGCGCTCAAGCAGCTGCTGGCACGGACGCCATAGCGCGCTATCCTCCGGCAGGATGAAAGACGACGCATCGCGCCCGGCGGAGGTCCTCCGCGGGGACGTCTTCTGGCTCGCCCCCGACGACAGCCGCGGCCCGGCCCCAAGCTATTCACATCCCCACGTCGTCGTGCAGGACGACCTCTTCAACCACTCGCGCATCACCACCGTGGTCGTCTGCGCGCTCACCTCGAACCTCCACCGCGCGACCGAGCCCGGCAACGTGCTCCTCGAGCCCGGCGAGGCGAACCTCCCCCGCCAGAGCGTGGTGGTGGTGTCGCAGATCAGCTCGGTGGAGAAGGCCCGCCTCGGCGAGCGGATCGGCTCGCTCTCCGAGCGGCGGGTGGAGCAGATCCTCGCGGGCCTTCGCTTCCAGCAGGTCTCCTTCTTCCGGCGCTGATCTACTGGCAGACGCGGACGCGCACCCCGTTGCCCAGCTCGGGTGCGTCGCGCCAGGTGCTGCCGCAGAAGAGGCCGGCGGGGCAGGGGACCTCACCCTGGCCCTGCACGTCGCAGACGTAGTGGCAGGTGCTGGAGACGCAGGCCAGGGTGCCGGTGTCGTCCCAGCAGAAGCCGGGGCCCTCGATCTCCGGCTGGCAGCTCTCGAGGTGCATGCGGAGATCGCCGCAGAGGCCGATGCCGTTGCCGAAGTAGCTGTCGGCGCACTGCCAGGGCGACTGGCAGGCCACCTCCTCGGAGCAGAGCGGCACGCAGACCGCATAGGACTCGCCGCCGACGCACTCGAGGTTGGGGGCGCAGGGGCCGTAGTCGACGCCCATGGCGAAGCAGACCTCCCAGGGGCCGATGCCGTCCTTGGTGCATTCCCGGCGCGGGTTGCAGGCGAAGCCGGCGGGGCAGTCGCCGCAGTCGATCTCGTGGGCCTCGCCGCAGCGATCGGTGCCCATGCCCCTGCCGCACTGCCATTCGAGCGCGGCGCAGATCCCCTCGATCGATTCGGCGCGGCACTCACCCTCGCCGCAGACGTTGCGGACCTCGGCGCCGCAGCTCTGGTCCGCCGGGCAGCTCCCGGCGCCGCAGTCGATCACCCGCCGGTTGCCGCAATTGTCGGCGGCGGCGAGGAAGCCGCAGCTCGCGCCGTTCCGCTCGCAGAAGGCGGCGTCGCCCTCGAAGGCGCAGAAGCAGGTGCTCGCCGGCTCGCAGCCGTTCGACATGTCGGCGTCGCAGTCGACCGCGTCCGTGTCGCAGACGCAGAGCCCCTCCTCGCAGACCTGGTTGACCGCACAGCCCTCCTCGCAGGTGGGCGCAGCCTTCTCCCCGCCGCCGCAGGCGACGAGGAGGGCGAGAGGAAGCAGGAGCAGAAGGCTGCGCATCGGCACTCCGGGGGTGGTGCGTGGTTGTGAAGTTCGAGGCTACACGAGCCGGCTGCGGCGGGGCACCAAGAAGGTGCCGGCGATCAGCTGCCGTCCGGGAGCTGCAGCTCCCTGCCGAACCGATCGCGGAAGCGCTGCTGCAGATCGGCGAGGGCCTCCGCCTTGCGCTGCAGCTGGTAGATGCGCGCGAGCTCGCGCCAGGCGTGCTCGCCCTCGGGCTCCAGCTCGATCGCACGGCGCAGGTGCTGCTCGGCGCGCGCAGGACCGCGGTTCAGGTGGGCCGCGAGAAAGTGGGCCCAGGGCAGCTCGTCCCAGGCCGCGAGGGCCTCGTCGCAGCGGGCCCGGGCTGCGGCGAGGTTGCCGCGGCGCAGCGCCAGATCGCAGCGCACCACGAGGAAACCCGGCGCCTTCGGGTAGCGCGCGAGCCCCTCGCGCACCGCTGCTTCCGCCTCGCGGAGCTTGCGGGCGGCGGCGAGCTGCAGCGCGTCGCGCACCGCCGCCACGTAGGTCGCCTCCTCTGCGGCGGAGACGGTGCCCGGCGTGAGGCCGAGCTGCCTGCGGGTGGCGAGGCTCCAGCGCCGCACCTCCGCCGGCGCCGGCCCCTCGCCTGCGCGCGCCGCCGCAGCCTCCGCGCGGCTCACCTCGTCGAGCCGCATGTACTGCACGGCGAGGCTGGTCCACGCCTGCTGCTGCTCCCTCTCGCCCAGGGCGAGGCGGGCCTGCTCGAGGGCCTGTGCGGCGCCGGCGCGATCACCCTTCTCCATGCGCCCCTCGGCGAGGACGAGCCAAAGATCGGGATCGGCGGGCGCCGCTGCCACCGCGCGACCGCAGACCTCCTCGGCGACGGTGCTCGCCCGCAGCGCCACGTGGCAGGCGAGGAGCTGCACCTGCGGGTGCGTCGGCGCCGCGTAGGCGAGCGGCGCGAGCACGCTCCAGGCCTGTGACCACTTCGCCTCGCCGACGAGGCGGCGGGCCTCGTTGTAGGTGGCTGCGTCGTCCGGCGCGAGGGGGACGAAAAACTGCTGCGTCTCGCCCACCGAGGCCCGCCGTAGCTCCGCGAGGGCCTCGGCATCGAGGTCCGGGGCGGGCCTTTCAAGGATTGCCTCGAGGGCCTCGTGCCAGGCCTTGCCGAAGTTGGGCCGGTGGGCGAGGCCGAGCTCGATCAGCTTCCGGTTCGTCCCGCCGATCTCGGTGCGCTCCGGGGCGTAGAGCGGATCGAGGAGGTCGTCCTCCCGTCCCCGCACGTGGACCGCGCCCAGCGTGTGGGCCCACTCGTGGAGCAGGACCACCGTCTCCTTGTGCTGCTTGCGCTGCCGGTAGAGGCCGGCCTTCTCGCCCTCGCCAATCAGGTCGAAGGTGGCGTCGAGGGCGGCGCTCTCCGCTGCGTCGTCCATGGCCCGGAGGACGAAGTGGCGGGAGAGGGGGCGGGCCATGCCCAGCTCGTGGAGGGAGGCGGTGACGGTGGGCAGCGCGCCGGTGAAGCCGAGCACCCAGTCGACGTCGGTGCCGCGATCGTGGGCCTCGAGGGCGGCGAGTACGTCCGCGAGGCGATCCGATCCGCCGGCGCCCTGCCACGGGACCACGTCGACCACCTGCAGGCGCACGCCGAACCACGCCGCGGTGAGGACGCTGGCCCGCTCGACCTGGGCGCGGGCCCGCTCCCGCCAGCGCAGGACCTCCTGTTGGTAGGCGGGATCGGCGTGGATGCGGACCCGGGCGGTGCGGACCTCGCGGCGCGGGGCTGCTGCGGGGACCAGCTGCGCCGCCCGCATCTCGCGGGCCTTGCGCTCCTGGTAGGCGATGGGCGTCTCGGCGCAGCCGGCGAGGAGCGCCAGGGCGAGGAGGGCGAGGAGAAGGCGCATGGTGGGGGCATCGTACGCGAGGCAGGCGCTTGTTGTGAACGCGCCTCGCACGCCTCGCATCCGTTGCGCCCGGCGGCACTGCTTTGGGCTATGGTGCCCGGCGCATGGGCGCCAAGCGGGACGATCGGCAGGCGGAGGCGGAGCTCCTGGTCGCGGAAGCGGTCGGAAGGCTCATCGAGTTCTGGGGCTTCCGGGCGGTGCTGGGGCGGATCTGGGCGATCCTCTACCTGAGCGAGAAGCCGCTCTCCGCCTCCGAGCTCTGCGATCGCCTCTCCATCTCCACCGGCGCCGCCTCGATGTCGCTCGCGGAGCTCGAGCGCTGGGGCGTCGTGCTCCGCCACCGCCCGCCCGGCGAGCGGAAGGATTTCTTCGAGGCGGAGACCGACATCTGGAAGATGGTCTCCCGCGTCTACCGCGAGCGCGAGCTGGTGCAGATCGAGCGGGCGCTGGAGTCGTTCGCGCAGGCAGCGGAGCTCTTCGATCTCTCCGCGAAGATCGGCGACGCGCAGGGGCGCCGGGCGGGCCGCTTCGGCCGCGAGCGCACCGCCAACCTGGTGGAGTTGGCGAAGCTCGGCAGGTCGCTGATCGGCGGCCTGGTGGAGCGGGGGCGGGTCGATTTCACGCCGCTGCTCAGCTGGACGCGCCGGCCGAAGTGAGGCTCGCGCCGGGGCGGGCGCGTGCGCAAGCTCGAGGCATGAGCCGGATGCGCAAGGCAGCTTTGGTCCTCGTGGCGGTGGTGGGCCCCGGAGCGGCGGCGGCCGGCTCGGGCGTCGGCGTGTACGGCGCCGGCTCGGGGGTCGGGGTATACGGCGCCGGCTCGGGGGTCGGGGTGTACGGCGCCGGCTCGGGCGTCGGGGTGTACGGCGCCGGCTCCGGGGTCGGCGTGTACGGCGCTGGCTCGGGCGTCGGGGTCTACGGCGCCGGGTCGGGCGTCGGGGTGTACGGCGGCGAGGAGCTCGTCGTGCAGCAGTTCGGCGGGCGCGAGTTCCTCGTGCTGCGCTCCGGCCCGGGGATCGCCTTCGCGCCGCTCGATGGCGAGGAGCTCGATCTCGACGAGCACGCCGAGATCGCCGAGGAGCTCGCCGAGCTGCCGTGAGCTTTCAGCGAAAAGACACCCGCGCAGCGAGCCGCTGCGACGCGAGAACCCGCTTCGCGAGGTCACTCCGGTTGAGCGTGAAGAAATGGATCCCCGGCGCTCCGCGCTCGAGGAGCTCGGCGCATTGCTCGGAGGTGTGCTCGACGCCTGCCTGCCGCGCCGCCTCCGGCGCGTGCTGGTAGCGCTCGAGCTGGAGCTGCAGACGCCGCGGCACGGTGGCCCCGCACTTCCTGGTGAACCGCTCGATCTGCTCGTAGGAGGTGACCGGCATGATCCCCGGCACGATCGGGACGAAGATCCCCGCGCGCCTGCAGCGCTCCACGAAGTCGAAGTAGAAGGCGTTCTCGAAGAAGACCTGGGTCACGAGGAACTCGGCGCCTGCCGCCACCTTGGCGCGGAGATGGTCGAGGTCGGCGGCCTTGCTCTCGCTCTCGAGGTGGCCCTCCGGGTAGCAGGCCGCACCGATGCAGAAGGGCGCGCTGCTCGCGCGGATGAAGCGCACCAGGTCGCTGGCGTGGGCCAGCTCGCCGGGGCGGGGCTCGTAGTGCGTTTCGCCTGCCGGCGGATCGCCGCGCAGCGCGAGCAGATCCTCGACGCCCTCGTCCCGCAGGCGCCGCAGCAGATCGTGGAGCTCGGCCCCGTCTTGGCCGCTGCAGGTGAGGTGGGCGAGCACGCGGACGCCGCGCGCCTGCACGAGCCGCGCGGTCTCCAGCGTGCCTTCGTGGCTGGAGCCGCCGGCGCCGCAGGTGACCGAGACGTAGCCCGGATCGAAGGGCTGCAGGTCGTCCAGGGTGTGCGCGAGCTGCGCGGCTCCCTCCGAAGTGCGGGGCGGAAAGATCTCGAAGGAGATGCACGGCGCGCGATCGAAGAGCCGCTCGCGCACACTGGAAACGGCAGGTGTGACGTGCTGGAGGATCACCGCGCCACCCCCAGCCTGCCGCCCTCGTCGACCTCCGCCTCCACCGAGAAATAGCTCGCGTCCGGGTGGTGGAAGACGAGGGCGGAGACGCTCGCCTCCGGATCCATCATGCAGCCGTCGGTGAGCTCGACCCCGATCTGTGCGGGCTTCAGCAGCTGGAAGAGGAGCCGCTGATCCTCGAGGTCGGGGCAGGCCGGGTAGCCGAAGGAGTAGCGCTTGCCTCGGTAGGCGGCGCGGAAGCGATCGCGCATGGTGAGCTCCGGCGCGTCGGGAAAGCCCCATTGCGCACGCAGCTCGCCATGGATCCACTCCGCCGCTGCCTCCGCGGTCTCCAGCGCCAGCGCCTGGAGCACGTGACTCTTCAGGTAGGCCCCCTTCGCCTTGAGCGCTGCGGCCCTGGCCCGGATCCCCTCGCCGGCGGTGACCACGAAGAGGCCGATGGTGTCGCTCCGCTCCGCGAGGTCGGTGAGGCAGAGGCCGCCGTCGCGCTGCTGCCGGGGAAAGGTGAAGGTGCCCGCCCATTCGCCGCGCTCGTCCGCGAGGTGCAGGCAATTGCCTTCCGCCTCCACCCGGGCGAAGCGGTAGACCGCCCGGGCGTGCATCCAGCCGTCCCTGCACGCGGCCTTCACCTCGTCCACCACGCCGCGCAGCTCGAGCGCCTTGCGGCCGAGCTCCGTGCGCTGCAGCTCGGCTGCAGGCAGCTCCTCGATCTGCCGCACCAGCCGGCCCTTGAGCCCGAGGTGGCGCCCGTAGAGCATCATCGGGTTGACGTAGCGCCAGATCGCATCGAGGGGCAGCTCGCGGAGGACGTGGCGGCAGAGGTCCGGCGGCGTGGGCAGCTCGTCGAGCGGGCGGATCTCGCGGGAGCGGCGGGTGGAGACGATCGGGCGGGCGCGCCGCGTGGGCACCTCGGGGGAGGCGGCGCGCCGCGGGCGCTCGGTCGGAGCGCCGGTCAGGATCCCGCGCGCCAGCTCGAGGCCCGCCATCGCGTCGGGGGCATAGGCGACGGGCCCGTCGTAGGCCGGGGCGATCTTGCGCTCGACGAAGGCCCGGGAGAGCGCGGCGCCGCCCACCAGCAGCGGCAGGGCGATCCCCGCCGCACGGAGGTCGGTCGCCGTGGCCACCATCTGCTGCGCGCTCTTCACCAGCAGGCCGGAGAGTCCGATGGCGTCGGGCGCGTGTTCGCGCACCGCGGCGACGAGGCGCTCCGGCGGCACCTTGATCCCGAGGTCGATCACCTCGAAGCCGTTGTTGGCGAGGATGATCTCGACGAGGTTCTTGCCGATGTCGTGGACGTCGCCCTTCACCGTGGCGAGCAGCAGCCTGCCGCGGGAGCCGATCGCCGCCTTCTCCATGTGCGGCTCGAGGAAGTCCACCGCCGCCTTCATCACCTCGGCGCTCTGCAGCACCTCGGCGACGATGAGCTCGTTCCTGCCGAAGAGCCTGCCGACCTCGTCCATGCCGGCCATGAGCGGCCCGTTGACGATCGAAAGCGCGTCCTGCGTCCGCAGCTTCTCGGTGAGATCCTCGAGGAGCCCGGCGCGGCTCCCCTCGATCACGTTGCGGGCGATGCGCTCGTCGATGGGAAGCAGGTCCCGGTCGTTCGCGCGTACTGCGCTCTTGCGATCGCGGAAGCGGGCGGCAAAGGCGGCGACCGGATCCGCGCCCCTGCCGTGGAGCAGCTCCTCGGCGAGCCGGCGTTCCTCCTCCGGAATGCTGGCGTAGCGCTCGAGCTTCTCGGTGTTGACGAGGGCAAGGTCGAGGCCCGCCTGCACGCAGTGGTAGAGGAAGACCGAGTTCAAGACCTCGCGCCCCGCATCCGGCAGGCCGAAGGAGACGTTGGAGATGCCGAGCACCGTCTTCGAATGCGGCAGCTGCTCCTTGATCCGACGCACGCCCTCGATCGTCGCCGGGCCCGAGCCCAGGTAGGCCGCATCGCCGGTGGCGCAGGGGAAGACCAGGGGATCGAAGTAGAGATCCTCGGGGCGCATCCCATAGCGCGTGGTGAGGAGCTCGTGGCTGCGCAGCGCGACCTCGAGCTTGCGGGCGGCGGTGGTCGCCATGCCCTGCTCGTCGATGCAGCCGACGACGAGGGCGGCGCCGTAGCGGCGGGCGATCGGCGCCACCTTCGCGAAGCGCTCCTCGCCATCCTCGAGGTTGACCGAGTTGATGATCGCCTTGCCCTGCAGGTGGGTGAGCGCGCGCTCGATCACCACCTCGTCGGTGGAGTCGATCATCACCGGCGCCTTGATCGTGCGGGTGAGCCGCTCGAGGAAGGCGTCGGTGTCGGCGAGCTCGTCGCGGTCGGGGTTGGAGAGGCAGACGTCGACGATGGCGGCGCCGCCCTTCACCTGCTCGCGGGCGATCTCCGCCGCCTCCTCGAGCAGCCCCTCGGCGACGAGCCGCTTGAATTTGCGGGAGCCGATCACGTTGGTGCGCTCGCCGACCAGGATGGGGCGCTTCTCCTCGGTGACCTCGAGGAGCTCGAGGCCGGAGAGGGTCGAGGTCGTGCGCGCCGCGGGCGCACGCGGCTGCAGCCGCTGCGCCATCGCGGCGAGCGCCTGCACGTGCGCAGGGCCCGTGCCGCAGCAGCCGCCGACGAGGTTGAGCCAGCCGTTCTCGCCGAAGCGCTGGAGAACCAGGGCGAGGGCCTCGGGCGTCTCGGAGTAGCGGCCCTCCTCGTCCGGCAGGCCGGCGTTGGGCACGCAGGCGATGCGGGTGCGGGAGAGTGCGGCGAGCGAGCGGATGTGGTCCGTCATGAAGAGCGGGCCGGTGGCGCAGTTGAGGCCGAGGTAGAGGAGCCCGATGTGGTCGAGCGCAGCCGCGAGGGCCTCCGCGGTCTGGCCGGCGAGCATCGTGCCCATCGGCTCGATCGTGGCGGAAACGGCGACGGGCAGCTTCGGCTCGAGATCCACCTGGGCCTGCTCGATCCCGAGGAGCGCCGCCTTGATGTTGCGGGTGTCCTGGCAGGTCTCGACGAGGAAGTAGTCGACGCCGCCCTCGTGGAGCGCGCGGGCCTGGATGCGGAAATGCTCCACCAGCTCGGCGAAGGTGATGCTCGTGGTGAGCGAGAGGGCCTTGGTGGTGGGGCCGATGCTGCCCGCCACCCAGCGCGGCCTCTCCCGCGTCGCGTGGGCATCCGCCGCCTCCCGGGCGAGCTGCGCTGCGGCGCGGTTGATCCCCTCGGCCTCGTGGGCGATCGCGAACTCACCGAGGACCAGCGGCGTGCCGCCGAAGGTATTCGTCTCCACGATGTCCGCGCCGGCCTCGAGGTAGCTCGCGTGGATGCCGCGCACGACGTCGGGGCGGGTGAGGACGAGGCGCTCGTTGCAGCCCTCGTACGGCGCGCCGCCAAAGTCCGCGGCGGTGAGCCCGGCCTGCTGGAGCTGCGTCCCCATGGCGCCGTCGAGGACGAGCACACGGGTCGCGAGGGCCAGGCGGAGCGCCGTGAGCCGGTCGGAACGAAGCTGGATGGACGAGGAACGATCGAGACGGATGGATGGCGTCGAAGCCACGTGCAGACCCTCATTCCCGGATGCCGAGGAGGGCCTCGCTCCGGACGCTTGGATTGCCCTGGCCACCAGAGCCAGGACCGCATCGTTCAAGACACCTTGGAGGTCCGTCTCCAGGTTGTCGGGCCCGCGCCGGAAGGCGGGGCCGCTCTTGATGCAGGGCGAAGTAGAAGGTCGGCGGAGCCGATCTGTCAAGCGGGTCGCTGCCGCCTCACTCGACGGCGCAGACCTCGAGTTCACCGACGTCGATCGTCACGGGCCGATCGGCACCATCGAAGGTGGCGGTCAGCGAGCACGTGTAGCGGGGGAGGTCGCCGAACTCGCCGGACGGAACCAGCGTGCGTGAACACGTGCCCTCGGCTTCGACCCAGCGACCGCCGTCGCCCTCCCCGTGCGGGAGGTAGAGCTGCTGCGGAGGGAAGACACCCTGTTCGATCCGCAGGTCGACGGCCTCGCCGTGCCAATGGGTGGCGCGCCAGGTGACGCTCGTCTCCTCTACCTCTTCGAACGCCTCGACCCCCCAGCCTGTGGCGATCCAACGGCTGACGGGATCCGAGTTCTCGACGGTCATCGTCGTCGTGAGGTGGCAGTGCTGCGTGTACTCGCCATCGCCGAGCTGGTTGTCGTCGGCGCCGCAAGCGGCGAAGAGGAGGGGAAGGGCCCACGCGATTCGGGTCATCAGTCGCTCCGTGACAGCAGCGTTCACATGAGAAGCCTACCCCGCGGCGCGACGCTCTGCCAGGCGAGGGCGGGCAGGGTGGTGCGCATCCAGGCGGGATCGAGGGGGGCGCCGGCTAGGTGGCGGCGCAGGGCCTCGTGGCTGGGGCCGAGGAGGACGACGTCGAGCTGCAGCGGCGACCAGCGCGGGAGATCGCCCCGCTCGATGAAGCGGCGGAGGTGGGCGGCGATGGGGGCGAGGAGCTCGGCCTTGCGCAGCTGCAGCGGCTCCTGCACCGCGGGGCCCAGTTCGAGCGACATCGCCTGGTACATGAAGCGGCCCTCGTCCGGGTGGGCGAGAATCCAGTCGATGTGCGCGGCGACCAGCGCGGTGACGGATCCCTTCGCGGTGCGCTTCTTCGCGATGGCGGCGGCGAGGGAAGCGAAGAGCTGCTCGAAGATCCGCACGAGGAGCGCGGTGGTGATGCCGGGCAGCCCGCCGAAGAGATGGTAGATGCTCGAGGGGCTCGCGCCGGCAGCCCGGCGGATCTCCTCGATCCCCGTGAGCAGGACCCCGCGATCGTTGAAGCAGCGCAGCGCCGCGTCGAGGACCGCGTCCCGCCGTTCGATTCCGTCCCGCCTTGCTCCGACGACCATGCGTCCGATTGTAGGCAATGAGAGACGCCGGGTCGATGGCTTGTAGTTGGAGAAAACTTCCAAGTCGTTGTGGCCAGGGAGATGTTGCTCCGCATGGCGGACTTCATCATCACGGGGGCATCCCGGGGGATCGGGCACGCGCTGGCGCTCGAGCTCGCGGGACACGGCGATCGGCTCGTCCTCGTCGCGCGGGACGAGCAGCGTCTCGAGGATCTGGCGGCGGAGATCCGTGCGCGGGGCGGCGAGGCCGTCGCGCTCCCGGGCGATCTCTCCGCGCTCGGCGAAGCCCGCGCCCTGGGTGGCCAGCTCGCCGCATGGGTGGAGGATGGCGCCTCCCTGATCCACAACGCCGGTCTCTGGCCCTCCCGGCGCACGCTCACCGTCGACGGCTTCGAGACCGCGTTCGCCGTGAACCACCTGGGCCCCCTCGCCTTGCAGGAGGAGCTGCTCGCCTCGGGCAAGCTGCGGCGGGTGCTGGTCAACAGCGCCGGCCTGCTCGTGAAGGGCCGCTTCGATCCCGAGCGCACGCCGAGCGGCGCGGACTTTTCGGCGATCCGCACCTACGCGACGACCAAGCTCTGCTTCGCCATCGCGATGCGCGAGGTGGCGGCGGAGCACCCGGCGGTCGACGTCCTCGTCGTCCACCCGGGCGTGGTGCGGACCGACCTGGGCCAGCGCCCCGGGCCCCTCGGCTGGCTCCTCGAGCGGGTGAAGCGCCGCTGGGAGGCACCGGAGGTCTGCGCCGCACGGCTGGCCCGGATCCTCGCACGCGAGCGGTGGTCGCCGCCAGGCGTCGCGAACTGGCAGATGCTCGAGGAGGTTCAGCCCTGGCCGGCGGTGACGGAAGCGCCCGCCACCCGGCAGGCGATCCGGGCGATCACCGCGCGGATCCTCGCCCGGCCCGCAGCGGCGGCTGCAGCCTTCGCCGGCCCGTAGATCTGCCTGCCGTGTCGGGCAGGGTGGCACCGGACTCCCGGTGGATTGGCTTGGGACGCTGGCCCCGGTAGGTTGCGGCGAAAGTGGGCGGCCGGGACCGCCCACCGGGAGGGGTCCCATGAACGGTTTCATTCGAAGCAGGTGGACGGTGCTGCTCGTCGCCGGGCTCACCTGCGCCGCGCTCGCTGCCGGCTGCGGAGACGACGACGACGGCGGCGGGCGCGGTGGCGCTGGCGGCACGGCGGGTTCCGCCGGTGGCGCGGGCGGAGCAGGCGGAGCAGGCGGTGCCGGCGGCACGGGGGGCGCGGGCGGTGCCGGGGGCATCGGCGGTGCGGGCGGCGGCGAGGAGCTGCGCTACGAGGACCCCACCGGCTCGAGCGGCACCCGCCTGCGGCGCCGCTACCTCGAGGCAGCACCCGGCGCGTGGCAGACCACCGACTTCTGGGACAGCGAGCTCGAGGTCGCCTGCACCTTCGCCACCGCCGCCGACGACGCGCTCCGCTGCCTGCCCGCGAGCGCGGCGTCCGTCTACTTCGCCGACGAGGGCTGCACCCAGCCCGTCTACCTCGAGGCCGACGCGGAGGGCTGTGCCGGCTGGGCGCGCAGCGAAGCCACCGGTGCCTATTACCGGCGCACCGACGAGCCTGCCGTGCTCACCGAGGGGCGGATCTACTACCGCTCCGAGAGCAGCTGCATGGCGCTTGGGGTCGACACCAGCGGTCCGAAGTGGGTCGCCGAGCACGTCCCTTCCGCCTCCTTCGTGCGGGGCACCCGGGACGACGAGGTCCGGGCCGAAGGCATGGTCGCTCGCTTCGTCGACGGCGAGGACGGCAGCCGCGCCCTGCTCGAGACCGTCCACGGCACCCTGGGCTACCGCTGCCAGTTCGACGACGAGGGGCGCTGCGTGCCGCCGCAGATCGCCGTGGCTCGCTTCCTCGATGCGGGCTGCACCGATCCGATCGCCATGTTCTCCACCGCAACCGCCACCGCACCGTCGCTCATCGTCTTCCAGGACCGCGACGGAAGCGGTTGCTACAGCGGCTCGCGCATCTACGCACTCGGCGCGCAGGTGACGCCCGCGCAGGTCTACTTCCGCGACGCCGGCGGCACCTGCACCTCCACGACGGTCGGCAGCTATCGCTACCACCGCCTCGGTGAGGCGCTCTCCGACGACGCGATCCCGCACGCGACGATCGCGCGCGAGGGCGAAGAACTTCTCCAGGGCATGCGCTACACCGACGCCGACGGGGCGCCGCTGGGGAACGTGCGCGGATTCTGGGACACGAGCCGGGACGAGATCTGTTTCGTGGCGCAGACCGCCGGCGGCGACTTCGTCTGCGTCCCCAGCGATCGCGGGATCATCAGCGGGATGTATTTTGCGGATGCCACGTGCGGGGAGGCGGCACGCATCGGCGTCGCCTCCTCTTGCACCGGGAGCGCCCCGCGGATCCTGATCGAGTACGTCGCCCGGCAGTGCAAAGACGTAATCGGGGTCCTGCCGATGGGAACGGCCTACGAACGTGGCGCCGAGGTCGGCCCCACCTATTACTTCGAGAACGAGTTCGTCAGCTGCGAGGAGCGGACCTTCTCGTCCACCGACGCCGCCTACCGGCTCGGTGCGGAGGCGACGGACTCGCTGCCTGCGTTGACCCTCGAGACGGAGTAGCGCTCCGTCAGTCGGCGACCGCCACCAGGTTGTCGTCGGAGTTGCGGTCGATCTGCTTGTTGTAGGGATCGACCCCGGCGAAGGCCGGCCGCCGCTCCACGGTGAGCGTCACCTCCTGCGCCCCCTCCCGCAGCGGGAGGCGGGCGAGGTGGAGCACGTCGTCGTCGCCGAAGCCCGCCTTGCCGGGCTTCTCGAGGAAGAGGCCGACGTCGAAGCTCTCGCCCTCGCCGAGGGCCGCCTCGGTCTCCACGCCCTTGCCGTCCGCGTAGAGCTTGCGCGCGTGGACCTGCAGCGTGACGTCGAAGCGGCCGTCGCCCCGGGCAGCGACCTTCGCCTCCTCGACCCGCAGATCGTAGAGGGTGATCCGCTCGAAGAGATCGGTGATCAGCTGGTCGTGCTCGGGGCCCGCCTCGGCGCGGAGCAGATCGACCAGGTGCTGCGCCGTGGGAAAGGGCGCGGCCTGGAAGCGGTGCCGCTCGAGGATCGTGCGCAGGGCGCGGTTCACCGCCTCCTCGCCGATGCGCTCCTTGAGCAGGTACATCACCAGCGAGCCCTTCTGGTAGTGGATGTAGGGCTGGTTCTCCACGCGCACCAGGGGCAGCTCCTCCACCGCCTCGCTGCCGCGGGAGCGCAGGTAGCGGTCGAGCTCGTATTTGAGGAAGCGGCGGATCTGGTGGGGGCCGTAGAGCCGCTCCATCACCAGAAGCGCCGAGTATTGGGCGAGGGTCTCGGAGAGCGCGGTGGCCCCCTGCACGTCGGCGCCGATGATCTGGTGGGCCCACCACTGGTGCGCGACCTCGTGGGCGGTGACGTAGGTGACGTAGTCGATCGCCTCCTCGTCCTCGAAGCGGGCGATGAAGCCCAGCCCCTCGGCGTAGGGCATCGTGCCCGCGAAGGCCTGCGCGTACATCGCGTAGGCGGGGAACTCGACCACGCGGGCGTAGCGGAATTGGTAGGGGCCGAAGACGTCTCGGTAGGTGGCGAGGGAGGCCTTCATCGCCTCGATCATCCGGTCCACGTTGTAGCGGTGCTGACCGTCGTAATAGACGGCGAGCTCCACGCCTTCGTGCTCGGCGTGCTCCACTTCGTACGCCGCCGACTGCACGGAGAAGAAGTGGAGGATCGGCGCCTCGGTGACGAAGCGCGCCGTGCGGCGACCGTCGCGGCTCTCGTCGCTCACCCGGTAGCCTGGGGCGATCGGCGTCTGGTCCGCGTCGGTGGTGACGGTGATCTCCGCGTTCACCCAGTCCACGTGCACGTAGTTGTGCGCGCGGGCGCTCTCGTCTTCGAGGCGGGCGGGCCGCAGCTCCTCGGGCAGGCCGTATTTGCGCCGCTTCGCGCGGTCCTTGAGCAGGCCCGAGCGGTGGAAGCCGAGGAGCGGGGCGAACTCGGCGTTGTTCACGAAGGTGCCGTTGTCCACGAGGCGGGTGGTGTTGCCGCGGTGTTTGAAGCCCTTCTGCGCGAGCACCGTGCGGAAGGAGAGGGTGCGGGCTTGCCCGGGCTCGAGCGCCGGCTCGAAGCGGTAGATGCTGTAGTCGAAGCGCTCGTATTCCTTCTCGAGGCGGGCGCCCTCGATCGCGAGGTGCGCCACCTCGAGCCCGTCGGCGTGGGCGATGTGCACCTCGGCGAGGGGCGCGGCGGTGTGGTTCTCGAGGCGGTAGCTGCCGGTGGTGACGAGGCGCGGCTCGTGGGGGTGGAGATCGAGATCGAGCTTCACGTCGGTGATCGCGGGCTGCGGGACCTTCTCGTAGGCGAGCAGCTCCTTCTCCATCGCGGCCAGGCGCTCGTCGTTCTCCTCGGCGGTGGCGTAGTCGTTCCACACGTGGGTGTTGAGGAGAACGAAGCCGCCGATGCCGGCGAGGAGGAGGAGGGCGAAGACGCTGAGGGCGGCGGTCGTCGGCCGGAAGCGGCTGCGGAGCTGCGTGCGCAGCTGGCGGTTGGTGCCGCGCCGCCAGAGGAGGTGGCCGGCGACGAGGAGCAGGAGGGCGAAGGCCGACCAATAGGCCCGGAACCAATTCGCCGCAGCGGCGAAGTCGCCGGTGCCGTTCATGTCGGAGAGGGGTACCGTGGGGCCGCCGCCGTAGCGGTAGAGGCCGTGCTCGAAGCCGAGGTTCGAGAGGACCATCGTGGCCACGAGGTAGAGGAGCATGAGCCCCCAGCCCATCGGTTTGCTCGGCGCGATCACCTGGAGGAAGACCGCGAGTACAGCGAGTAGCGTCCACTCGATCGCGCCAGGGAGGATGTACCAGCCGAGGTATTTGCCGAGCTCGAAGTGGGTGTAGCCCTGCCAGGCCTGTACGCCGATCGCCGCCACGGCGCTCACACCGAGCATCGCGAGGAGCACCAGGGCGAGGGCGATCGTCTTGGGAACGAGGAAGGCCCAATCCGGCAGCGGGGTCGCGTCGACGATCTCGTGGATCCGGTGGTCGCGCTCCCGCCAGACCAATTCGCCTGCGTAGAAGGCGGCGATGATCAGCGGAAAGAGCCCGAAGGAGCCCTCGAGGGTCTCGATCATCACCCGGGTCACCGGGTGGAGATCGACGTCGAAGAGCTCGCTCACGTTGGCGAGCGCGATCACCGCGTTCACCACGCCGAGCTCGAGGAGGACGATCATCCCGCGGCTGCGCAGCACCTGGCGCGTCTCGAAGCGCACCTGGGCGGCGAGCTGGAGGGTGATGGTGCGGGGGCCGAAGCGCGGCGCGGGCAGGGGACGCTGCGGGGGCGGGGCGGCAGGCTCGTCCGTGCTGGGCTTCGCCTTGCGCTTGCGTTCGCCGAAACGGAAGAGCGGGTGGGCGAGGGCGAGGAGGACGACGCTCACGCCGATCCAGATGAGCCGGTTGTAGAGGAGCAGGCCCGCGGTGCCGGCGAGCTGGGTGTTGCGGTCGGCGGCGGTCCAGTAGCGGGTGGTCTCGTTGAAGGCCGAAAGGCCGAAGGGCTCCGCCAGGGCGACGATCGTTTCGTAGCCCGGCTCGTCGAGGAGCACGTTCGCGGCGAGGTAGACCACGAAGAAGGCCACCACGCCGATCCAGGTCGCGGTGGGCGAGCGCGTCGAGGTGGCGAGGAGGAAGAAGGCGGCGGAGGTGACGAAGAGCCCCGGCAGCGCGAGGAAGAGGTAGGCGTAGGCGTAGGCTGCCAGGCTGTTGGGGCCGACGACCTGCGGATCCACCCAGGGCATCGCCGTGCCGAGGAGCACGCCGAAGGGGATGGCGAGGAAGCAGAGCGCCGCCATCGCGAAGGCGCCCGCGAAGCGGCCGTAGAGGTAGGCGGCCTTGGCGATGGGCGTCGCGCGGAGGATGGGGCCGAAGCCCGTCTCGTCATCCCGGAGCGCCACGTTCGCCACGAAGGCGGTCGTGACGAACATGAAGAAGAGGGTGAAGACGAGGTGGAGCTGGGCGATTGCGAAGGGCGAGTTCTTGAGGACGTTGCCGCCGGCGCCCACCTTGATCTGCTCGAGCGCGATCACGCCGAAGGAGAGCAGGAAGAAGATCGCGAAGATGCTCCAGAAGAGCGGCTGGCGGAGCTGGTAGCGGACTTCGAAGGCCGCGATCGGCGAGAGGGCTCTCACGCTGCCTTCCGGGACTGGGCGAGGGTGGAGAAGTAGACGTCCTCGAGGCCGCCGGCTGCGGCGACGAAGCCCTCGTCCGGCGGCGCGTCGGCGAGCACGTGGATCACCGTGCGGCCCGCGAAGAGGCGGCTCGAGATCACCTCGCAGCGGGCGCGCCAGTCGTCGAGCTCGCGGTGGTCGATCGCCTTCTTCCAGATGCGGCCGGCGAGGCCGTCGACGAGAGCGAGCGGCGCGCCCTCGAGGAGGATGCGCCCTTCGGCGAGCACCGCCATGCGGGGGCAGAGATCGGCCACGTCCTCGACGATGTGCGTGGAGAGGATCACCACCACGTTCTCGCCGATGGCGGCGAGCAGGTTGAGGAAGCGGTTGCGCTCCTCGGGATCGAGGCCGGCGGTGGGCTCGTCCACGATGACCAGCTGCGGGTTGCCGATGAGCGCCTGGGCGATGCCGAAGCGCTGGCGCATGCCGCCAGAGAAGCCGGCGATCGCCTTCTTGCGGTGGGGCCAGAGGTTCACCTGGTGGAGGAGCGTCTCCACCGTGGCGCGGCGGTCGGCCTTGGTGGTGATGCCCTTGAGCAGGGCGAGGTGGTCGAGGAGGTCGTACGCCGAGACGCGGGGGTAGACGCCGAAGTCCTGGGGCAGGTAGCCCAGCGTGCGGCGGAGGAGGTGGGGCTCGGCGACGATGTCGATCGTTCCGAAGCGTACCGAGCCCGCGGTGGGCTGCTGCAGGGTGGCGAGGGTGCGCATCAGCGTCGATTTACCGGCGCCGTTCGGGCCCAGCAGGCCGAACATCCCCTTGGGGATCTGCAGGCTTACGCCGTCCAGCGCCCGCGTGCCGTTCGGATAGACGTGGGTGAGTCCTTCGATCGAGAGCATCTTCTTCCCCCCTGCAGCGCCTGCGCGCTTTCCGGGCACGGTACGCCGGCGGCGGGGAGGTGGTTCAACTGCCGGTGCGAGTTTTCGAGGGACGGCTGCGCCCGCACAGGGGCTCGCCCTGAACCACCTGCACGACGCAAGGTTCCGGACGGCGGCGGCGTTCGCCGCGGGAGGGCTGGAACGATGGCTGCTGCAGTGCCGGTGACTCCGGACAATTTCGCGCGGGCGGAGAGCACGCTCTACTTCCGGTCCGTCGCCGGACGGCGGGGGATCGGCCTCTTCGACCACAACCGGGCGGTGACGCCCATCGACGACCAGACCGTGATCCGGATGAACCGCGACACGCTCTACTCGGCGGCGGTCTTCGACCTCGAAGCGGGGCCGGTGACGCTCACCCTGCCCGAGGTGGGCGAGCGCTTCCTCTCGCTGCAGGTGATCGACGAGGACCACTACACGCCGCTCGTCGCCTACGGCGCTGGCAGGCACACGCTCGAGCGATCGCGAATCGGGACGCGGTATGTGCTCACGGCCATCCGGATCCTGGTCGATCCCAACGACCCGGCCGACCTCGCCGAGGTGCACCGGCTGCAGGATGCGATCGGCGTCGAGCAGGCGGGGCGCGGCGTCTTCGAGGCGCAGGCGTTCGACGCTGCGAGCCAGCAGAAGATCCGCGACGCGCTGCTCGTGCTCGGCTCGACCCTGGGCGACACCCGCCGGATGTTCGGCAAGCGGGAGGACGTCGATCCGGTGCGCCACCTCATCGGCAGCGCGAGCGCGTGGGGCGGCAATCCGGACGAGGATGCGCTCTATTTGAACGTCGTCCCGGAGCGGAATGACGGCACGACGGTGCACCGGCTGTCGCTGCGGGACGTGCCGGTGGACGGCTTCTGGTCGATCAGCGTCTACAACGCTGCCGGCTACTTCGAGCCGAACGACCGGGAGGCGTACACGGTGAACGGCGTGACCGCGCGGCGTGAGGGCGACGGTTCGGTCACCGTCCAGTTCGGCGGCTGCGACGGCGGGGCGCCGAACTGCCTGCCGATCGTGCCCGGGTGGAATTACATGGTCCGCCTCTACCGGCCCCGCCGCGAGATCCTCGACGGCACCTGGCGGTTCCCGGAGGCGAAGCCGGTGCGCTGAAGGGCGGGCTGCTGTGGCGGGTGCGAGGCGCCGCACGAGGCGGCGCGCTCGTCGCGGGAGATCGTCAGACCGTCGGCGTAGAGGCGACGGTCGTTGCGTCCCCCTCGTCCTTGCTCGCCTGCAGCAGCTGGAGGCTGCGCGTCACGAGGGCGGACAGCGCCCAGAGCTGGGCAACGCTGTCGATGTTCACCCGGGAGATCCCGAAGGTGGCAGGCGACTCCTCCACCTCGAAGCCGGGGCAGAGCTGCTTCGCCTCCTCGACCGGCACGAGGGTGACGATGTTGCGGCGACGACCGCCGCTGAAATAGCGGATGAACCACTTGGTCGGCCGGCGGTACGAGACGTTGAAGTAGTTCACCGTGTCGCGGTGGAGGATCTCGGCTCGCTCGTACCCTGCCTTCACGCAAATGCCGCTCACGGTCTCGAAGAACTCGAGCTCCTCTGCCGTCGTCTCCACGCCACTGGCCGGCGGCTTCTGCGCCTCGTCGGTGGGCTGCGGCTTCGTGACCGGCTGCAGGTTCGTCGGCACATCACGGACGGTGTTCGTCTCCTTGCCGTCGGGGCTGCCGCTCTCGTTCAGCTTCTGGATGCGCTGCTTGAGCTTCTCGACGAAATCATCGCCCATGACCCGCAGGAGCGCCGGCTCGACCGCCTCCCTGGCGACGTCGCCCAGGCGCGTCATCACCGCGGCAGTCCGCTTGCCCTTGTAGACGTCTTCCGTGAGCCAGCGGAGGAAGGCCTCGTCGTCCGCTGGAGCGCGCAGCGCTTTGACCAGGCGATCGATCATCCCCTGCCGATACCGGCTGTTCTCCGCATCGGTGATCAGCGTCTCGGCGTTGAACGACTCGCGGGAGAACTTGCCCAGGAAGTTGGCGACCTTGGTCCAATCGGTCTTCGTGTCATCGAGCGAGAAGGTGAAGAACGGCTCGCCGTCCATCTGGTTGGGGCTCTCGAGGTCGCCGAAGAAGTAGTAGTGGCAGCCGTCCGTGATGATGCCGAAGTGGAGGTCCTTCATCTGGGCGAGGTACCGGGCCAGCTGCTGCGACTTCGAGAGGAGGTCGGTCCCAAGGGGCTTCGTCTCGATCACCATGAGCGGCTTGGCACCCGTTCGATCGAAGATGGCGAAATCCATCCGATCCGGGAGCCGCTTGCCGTCGCCGACGGTGAAGTCTGCCGAGTATTCGAGCCGGACTTCTCGCGGCATGCTCGGGTCGTAGCCGAGCAGCTTGATGAACGGGATCACGAGGGCAACCTTGGCGGTCTCCTCGTTCCCGATGAACTCACGATTCTCGTGGTAGCGCTGGACCAGGTCGAGCAGCTGCTTGGCGTCCATTTTTCCCCCTGGGTGAAGTAGGGGAGCCTATACCCGCCGTTGCAGCCCCTCAAACTAGTCACCTGCGTCGTAGGGGGCCCGGGCCACGGCAGGAGTTGGGGACTTCGCATATCGGGGTTGGGCGCGATTCCATCGCCTGGAGCGAGCTTTTGGCTCTTGAAGTGCGACATCGCTCCCGGGCTACCCTGCGCGCTTTGCAGGTTCACGGCGCCAGGCCGCCGCGCTTTGGGGGACTCACATGGCATTCGACCCGCGCCTTCGCTCGCCGAAGGAACAGCCGCTCTTCATCATCGGCGTCATCTTCTCCGCCTTCGTATGGCTCGGGATGGTCATCTCGATCATCGGCCTGCTCTACGGCGCGATGATCTTCCTCGGCGTGCTCATGGCCCACGCGCTCTTCCTCGCCTACGTGCGGGGCAACGGCGTGCGGATCTCCGAGCAGCAGCTGCCCGGGCTCTACGAGCGGGTGAAGCTCGCCTCGCGCAAGCTGGGCCTGGACGAGGTGCCCGATGTCTACGTGCTCCAGGCGGGCGGGAGCCTGAACGCCTTCGCCACCAAGCTCTTCTCGCGGCGCTTCGTGGTCATCTACTCCGACCTCGTCGACAACTGCCACGACGTGCGCCACCTCGACTTCGTCATCGGCCACGAGATCGCGCACCTCGCCGCCGGGCACCTGAAGTGGAAGGCGCTGCTGCTGCCCTTCCACCTCGTGCCCTGGCTCGGGCCCGCCTACAGCCGCGCGTGCGAGTACACCTGCGATCGGGCGGGCCACCACGTGGTCGGCGATCTCGAGGCGTCGATGCGCGGCCTCTGCGTGCTCGCCGCCGGCGGCAAGCTCACCGCCGAGATGAATCTGCAGGCCTTCATGGCCCAGCGCGAGGAGACCGGCGGCTTCTGGATGTCGATCTACGAGCTGGTCGCGAGCCACCCCTACCTGTGCAAGCGGGTGGCGGCGCTGGCGGAGCTCGAGGCGCCGGGCTCCTTGCGGCCCGTGCCGCGGAGCGTGCCGGGCTTCGTGCTGGCGCCGATGCTCGGCGTGGCCGCGGGCGGCGGCGCGTCGATCGCGCTGGTGATCGTCGTCTACGTCGCCGTGGTGATGGCCGCGGTGGCCGTGCCTGCGTTCCAGGAGTACCAGGAGAAGGCGCAGGTCGCTGCGGTGGCCGCCGAGGAGGAGGCTGCTCCTGACGCCTGGGCCGAGGAGCTGCCTGCCGAGGACGAGGAGGCGGAGTAGCGCGTCCCTTGGCCGCGTGCGGAGGCGCGGGGTAGAACGCGCCTCCAAAACCGCGCCCGAGTCCGAGTCGATGGCCACCCGCAAGCCCAAAGCCCCTGCCCACCCGTGGGCCTTCCGCACCCGCTTTCGCAAAGGGGCGTTCGGCTGGAAATCCCAGCCTGCGGTGACGCGGGTCCGCGAGGCGGTGGCGGAGATCCGGAAAGTCGCCCGCACCGAGCCCGTGGCGGCAGCGGAGGGCGCGGCGCTCTTCCTCGAGAAGGTCTCCGGCGCGCTGCAGAACGTCGACTCGTCCTCCGGGAGCATCGGCAGCGCCGTCAACGCCGCCGTCGAGGAGCTCGCCGCGCTGATCGGCTCGGCCCCTGCCGAGCCCGCGCTGCGGGAGGCCTGGCTCGAGCGGCTGTGGGACGCTTTCGAGGCCGACGAGATCCCCTACATCGAGACCCTCGCCGACCACTGGGGCGAGGTCTGCGGCAGCGCCGAGGTGGCGGCGGCGTGGGCTGCGCGGCTGCGGCCCATCCTCGAACAGGCGCTCGCCGACGGCTCGTTCTTCCGGGGCGAGGGCGCGGTCTTCAGCTCGCTGCTCCGCGCCGGCGCCTACGAGGAGATCCTCCGGCTCATCGAGCGGAATCCGCGGGCTTCGTGGCATTCGCGGCAATGGGGCGTGAAGGCGCTCGTTGCCCTTGGGCGCAAGGCCGAGGCGGTCCGCTATGCCGAGGCGGTCCGCTATGCCGAGGCGGTCCGCTATGCCGAGGCGGTCCGCTATGCCGAGGCGTCGCGGGGCCCCTGGACTCCTGCCGTCGCCGTCGCCCGGGCGTGCGAGCAGATCCTGCTCTCCTCCGGCCTCGTCGACCAAGCCTGGAAGCGCTACGCCATCGAGGCCGCGGCGGGGAACACCCACCTCGCCAGCTTCCGCGGCCTCGCCAAGAAGTACCCGGGCAAGAGCGCCGCGGAGATCCTCGCCGCCCTCGCCGCCAGCACCCCCGGCGAGGAGGGCAAGTGGTTTGCCGCCGCGAAGGACGCAGGCCTGTTCAACGAGGCGATCCGCCTGATGAGCAGCAGCCCCTGCAACCCCGCGACCCTCGCCCGCGCGGCGCGCGACTTCGCCGAGAAGGAGCCCGCCATCGCCATGGCGTCGGGGATCGCCGCGACGCGTTGGCTCGCCGCAGGCTGCGGTTACGACGTGACCAACGCCGACGTGCTCGATGCCTACCAGCGGGCGATGCTGCCCGCCGAGCGGCTGGGCCGCGCCGAGGAGGCCACCACCCGCCTCCGGGAGATCGTGGGGCAGGATGATGCTTTCGTGCGCCGCCTTCTCGGCCCACGGCTGGGCCTCTCCTGACGCGTTGCCCTCAATCGGCCCGCAGCGCGAGCAGCACCGTCGCCACCGCCAGCACGAACATCATCCCGGCACCGACCCGCGCGAGGATCACCGACCGCCGGATCCCCATCGCCCGAATCGTCTCCGGCGTGGCGAAGGGGTAGGCGACGAGCATCCAGGTGAGAAGCAGCCCCGCCGGCACCGCCCAGATCGCCGGCGCCCAGGCGAGCGAGAGCAGCGTGCCTCCAAGGCAGAGCACCAGCGAGGCGACGAGCAGCGCCCAGAACGCCTTCACCGATCGGCGGGCGTAGTCGACGAAGGCGCGGAGCTTCGCCTCGTGCTCCGGCTCGACCAGCACTGCCTGCTCCCCCCGCTTGTTGCCGACTAGCGGCTATGGATCCAGCCGGACTTCGTGCAGGTTGGAGGCATGCTTGCCCGTCCAGAGGGATCGACCTTCCATCACCGCAGCCTACGTCCCGTGGCCAGCTCGCAGGAAGCTGGCGATCTACGTGACGACCTCGGGGCCACCTTCTGGCTGATCATCGCCGGCTTCAAATGGAGGTAATTCGGCTCGTCGACGGATTTGCCAAGGTGGGTCACGCACGGAAGGTCCTTCGTGCGATGCAGGCAGGCGCCGGCGGCGGCTAAGGTCTTCTGCTAGGCCTCCATCTCCGCCGGCGGCACGTTCCAGTCGTAGGTGTCGCCGAGGAGGACCAGCGGTCGGTCGATCCGTGCGGCGACGGCAGGGACCGCGTCCCCGTGCGCCAGCGCCGACTTCCAGAACGCGACCGATGTTCCGCCGGCGCCTTCACGCTGAATGGTGCCGGCGCGGCTCGCAACGCTCTCGCCGACGAGCTCGTCGAGGGTCGCCGCAACCGCGGCGACCATCTCCGCCGGCACGCCCGCCCCGCCAAGGATGGTGCGGGCGAAAGCGGTCTCCGCCTCGAGGATGGCGTCGATAGGCCGGTGGTTCGCGGAGAGCATCACGCCTGCGCGCACCTGCGGCCGGGCCTCGAGCACCGAGGGCACGAAGGTGCCGCCCTGGCTGTGGCCGATGACGAAGAGCCGCTGCGGATCCACGGCGGGGCGGGCGGCGAGGTAGTCGACGGCGTCCACCGCATCGCCGATGAAGCTCTCGACGGTGGTCGCTGGATCGAGGACGTAGCCGCTATCCGCGCAGCCGTTGAAGGGACCGCAGCTCCGCTTGTCGTAGCGCAGCAGCACGAAGCCCTGATCGGCGAGGACTTCTGCAATCTCGTCGAAGACGGGGATCTGGAAGCCGAAGCCCATGTTGAGCTGGTCGCCGCTCTTCTGAGCGTGCGCCTGCGGGCCGCTGCCGTGGAGGAGGACCACCGCCGGGTGGCGGGTGCCGGGATCGCCCGCGGGTACGTGCACGGTCCCGGCGACCTGTATGCCGGTGCCGGGGAAGGTGACGTGCTTGCTGCTTCGGTGGCTGCGGGCGTTGCGCCGGTCGAGGCGCATCCCGCCGAGGCGGCGAGAAGCACGCAAGCAGCGACTGCCCCCAAGATTCGGATCATGGTCCCTCGTCCCGCCCGTGCTGCGAGGCGAAGGTAGTCTCGCACCAAGCGGGGAGGGGATGAAGTCGGTTCCTGCGAATGGAAGGACCGAGCCGCCCCTACCCGGGACGGGCCGGTTCGCTTCGGTAAAGCGCACGACGGCTCACAGAGCGCAAAGCGCACCGTGTAGTCGGGCTAGCTCTGCCACATGGGATCCAGCGAATGCTTGCATTTCGTCAGGTCCGCCTTGACATGCGCGACGAGCGAGCGCCGAGCGATCCCGTCGTCGTGGGCTTCGTCTGGATCGGAAGGTGATCGCTGCACGAGTTCGAAGGCCTGCGCCGCCGCGACTCAGAGACTGTGAAAGAAACGCCTTCCGCGATCGGCGGTCCGGAGGCCGGAGGCCCGCGAGAGCCCCGCCACGGAATGCCCCATCGCGGCTCAGGTAG
>NZ_JAWLCN010000012.1 GCF_041687135.1 Vulgatibacter sp.
ATCCGGGTGGCTCTCGGCCTGCCAACGAGCGTCCGTGCGGCGCACGAACCGGCAATTCTATTTGTCGTCGACCGGCAGTTCTAATTGTCGCTGGTCAGCGTGTCCTCACGTATCGGTAGCAACCCTAGCTTCGGCAGCCGAATGCTGCGCGGACCTGCGTCACCACCGACCTCGACGGAGGATCTCCCGCCGCTCGTCTTGTTGCGGATGCGGAACGACTGCCGCGTGTCCGAGCGCTTCTTGAACCTCGGAAAGCCGGCCGCCCTGCTGCCGTTGGGGCGACATGCGGAGAAATGCGCGAGCGCACGTCCAAGATCTACGGCGGCCTCCTCGAAGACCTGCTGGAGCACCTCGCCGCGCCACGGGAGACCGGGCTTGCCATTCTCATCGACGCCCGCCGCCTTGGAGCACTTCCACTTGTTGAAGGAGTTGATCTGATCGAAGGGCGTCCAGGGAACGCGGATTTCTTCTCCGCTCCGCTTCGCCTCGAGCGCATCCTTCACGAGGCGGAGCGCCTGGTTGAAGGCGAAGCGGGCGGCGCCGGCGTGCCGCAGCAGCAGCTGTTCCTGCGCAGCGGTGGGCAGCAGCGTGAAGCGAAACGTGGTGTGGCGCTTGGCCGTCACGCGTCCCACCCCGAGATGGCGATCAGCGAGGAGGCCAGCGCCACTGCTGCAGCGTACGAGGCCGCCGTTTCGTCGTAGCGGGTGGCGACCCGGCGGAATGCCTTCAGGCGCCCGAAGAACCGTTCGATGACGTTGCGGAGCGCATAGAGCCTCGCGTCGAGGGCTCGCTGCTTCCTGCGGTTCGCCCGTGCAGGGATGACGGCTGCCATGCCCTGCTCTGCGACGCACGCCAGGAAAGCGTCGCTGTCGTAGGCGCGATCACCGACTAGGGCGCGTCCCTCGAGACCGAGTGTGAGCCCGATGGCCTGGCTGATTTCGTTGACCTGGCCGCCAGTCAGTTCGAAGCGCACGAGGCGTCCTCCGCCCGAGACCACGGCATGAACTTTGGTCGTGAAGCCGCCCCGCGATCGACCGAGTGCCTCGCTGCTCTGTCCGCCCCCTTTTTTCGCGCTCCAGCCGCACGTGGATGCGCCTTCTCGATCGTGCTGTCGATCAGCAGCAACTCGTCGGCTTCACCCCGAGCTGCAAGCGCTCGACGCAGCGCCTCCCAACGGCCAGACAGCGCCCACCGACGAAAGCACTGGTAGACGCTGCTCCACGTGCCGAACGAGGCCGGCAGGTCCCGCCACGGAGAGCCGGTGCGCAGCAACCAGACGATGGCTTCGACGAAGCGTCGGCCGCTTCTTCCTGTCGGACCGCGACGCCGCAGGCCGGCCACCACGGGGGCCACCCGCTCCCACTGCTCGTCCGTCAGTACGTTCCGGTTGCCCACACCTCGAGCGTGGCGAGTCACTGAACGTACGTCAAGCCGAAGGCCCCGCCCCGTCTGGGCAAAAATTGTCAACAGGCTCTAGGTTAGTGGCACACCCCAAACGCGCGTTGTCTCCGGCGGCGCGCCGAAGGAGGCCCGCGATGGAGCTCACCTCCGCACCCGGCGTGCGAATCTTCTCGACGAGCGAGGCCAACTCCCTCGTCCCCGCGCTCCAGCTCTCGTTCGCGGCCATCGGCCAGATCCGCACCGAGCTCGAGGGGCTGCTCACCGGCCTGGCTGCGGGTGACCCGTCGCGGGTGGTCGGCATCCTCCGGGGCGAGCTGGCGCCGGAGCCCGCCCAGGAGGAGTCGGTGGTCCGCCTCCAGGTCCTCGTCCTGGAACTCGGGCAGGCGGTCGAGGGGCTGGCGGACATGGGGGTGATCGTCAAGGACCTCGATCCGGGTCTCGTCGACATCCCCACCGAGATGGACGGCAGGCTGGTGATGCTCTGCTGGCAATTCGGCGAGCCCGGCGTCCACTGGTTCCACGAAACCGAGGAGGGCTTCGAGGAGCGCCACCCGCTGCCCGACGCAGCGCCGGTGCTCCACTGAGCGCCCAGTGGGGCGCTCCAACGCAAAGCAAATTGCGCGCGAAGCGCGCCTTCTTGTCCGCTTGGTCCCGCGCCAGCGGGGCCGAGTGGACAAGATGCAAGCCGGTCGCCGGCCCGAAGCCGTGCCCGGCGTGCTTGCGCCGGCGTGCGGCTTTGGGCTACGTCTCGCGTCGATTTTCGGACGATGGGCGCAGCGCCAGTTCCGGCCCGCCGCAGCCCCATGGTCCCGCTCCCACCGAGCCGACGATGCCCAAGGTCGAAATCCGCGTCGAATTCCTCTTCTCCAGCGCCCACCGGCTCCCCTTCTACGAGGGGAATTGCTCGCGCCTCCACGGCCACAACTACAAGCTGCTGGCCACGGTGGAGGGGCCGATCGATCCGCGGTCCGGCATGGTGATGGACTTCGAGGTGCTCCGCCGCCAGGTCTGGGAGAAGGCGCTGGATCGCTGCGACCACCACAACCTGAACGACTTCATGGAGAACCCCACCGCCGAGAACATCGTGGTGTGGATCTGGGAGCAGCTGCAGCCGGAGCTGCCGGGCCTCAAGGAGCTGGTGCTCTTCGAGACCCCCGAGTACTCGGTCACCTACCGCGGCGAGGCCTGATCCCGTGCCTGCTCCTGGCGAGACCCCGCGGATCCGCCCCGTCGATCGGGAGAAGATGGCGGAGGGGATCCGCCTCTTCCTCGAAGGCTGCGGCGTCGATCTCGCCGATCCCAACGTCCGGGAGACGCCGGGCCGGGTGGCCCTGGCCTGGGCCGACGAATTCCTCGACGGCTACGAGAAGAACGCCCGGGAGGTCCTCGGCGACTTCTACGAGGAGCGCAAGCCCGCAGCCGACGAGATGGTCCTGGTGACCCACATCGATTTCCAGTCGATGTGCCCCCACCACCTGCTTCCCTACCGCGGCGTCGCCCACGTGGCCTACCTGCCCGCCGGCAGGATCGTGGGCTTCTCGCGCCTCGCCCGGCTGGTGGACCTCTTCGCCCACCGCCTCATCCTGCAGGAGACCCTCGCCCGCGAGGTGGCCGAGGCGATCCGCAGCGAGCTCGGCTCCGCCGGCGCTGCGGTGCTCCTCGAGGCGGAGCAGACCTGCATGACCGTCCGCGGCGAGCGGCGCTCGCAGGCCCGGGCGATCACCGAGGCCTTCAGCGGCGACTTCGCCGAGCGGGCCGATCTCCGCGAGCGCTTCGTCAGGCGGATCGGCGTGGCGCGCTGACGCCGCGGGCCGTAGCCTATTCGCCCATGCTCGCCGATCTGACCGCATTGCTCGGCGCCCGCAAGGTGCGCGGCGCCGATCCCGACGACCTGGCCCCCTTCGCCAGGGACGAGTCCCATTGCGGCGCCTTCCCCCCTGCGGCGGTGGTCCTCGCCGAGTCGCGGGCCGACGTCGAGGCGACCTTGCGCTTCGCCAGCGAGCGGCGGATCCCCGTCACTCCCTGCGGCGCCCGCACCGGCAAGGCGGGCGGCTCGCTTCCCATCCGCGGCGGCATCGCGCTCTCGCTGGAGCGCATGGACCGGATCATCGCGGTAGAGCCCGGGGACGGCATGATGGTGGTCGAGCCCGGGGTGATCACCGGCAGGGTGATGGAGGAGGCCGAGCGGGTGGGGCTCTTCTACCCGCCCGACCCCAACTCCTGGGAGAGCTGCACCATCGGGGGCAACGTGGCCGCCAACGCCGGCGGGCCCCGCGCCCTCAAATACGGCGTCACCGGGGATTACGTGCTCGGCCTCGAGGCGGTCCTCGCAGATGGCGAGGTGATCCGCACCGGGCGCCGCACGCTCAAAGGAGTCGCGGGCTACGACCTCACCGCGCTCCTCGTCGGCAGCGAGGGGACGCTGGCGGTGGTCACCGAGATCACGCTGCGCCTCGTTCCGCTCCCGAAGGCGGTCCGCGCCGCGCTCTGCATCTTCCCCGACGCGACCGCGGCGGCGCGGGCGGTGGCACAGGTGCTCGCCGCCGGCATCCTGCCGCGGACCCTCGAGCTTCTCGACGATCAGGCGATCGCCGCTGCGGACAGCCGCGGCCCCTTCCGCTTTCCGCTCGGCGCCGGCGCGGCCATCCTCGCGGAGACCGACGGCGACGATCCCGAGAGCGTGATGGCGGCGCTGGTGCGCCTCGGCGAGATCGCGGTGGAGGCGGGCGCCCTCGACGTCCTCGTCGCGCAGGGGGAGAGCCAGCGGCGCGAGCTCTGGGCCACCCGCCGGCAGGTCTCGCTCGCGCTCAAGGCGCTCTATCCCCGCAAGGTGAGCGAGGACATCGTCGTGCCCCGCTCGAAGATCCCCCAGGCGATCGAGCGCTTCAAGGCGATCGGCCGGGAGCACGGTCTGCAGGTGGCAACTTACGGTCACGCCGGCGACGGCAACCTCCACACCAACGTGCTCTTCCGGGAGGAGGAGGAGCGGCCCGCCGTCGACGCCTGCCTCGAGGCGCTCATGCGCGAGACCCTCGCCCTCGGCGGCACGATCACCGGCGAGCACGGGGTGGGGCTGGCCAAGCGCGCCTTCCTCCCCTGGGAGCAGGGCCCGGTGCTCATCGATCTGCAGCGCCGGCTCAAGGCCACCTTCGACCCGCTGGGGATCCTCAACCCCGGCAAAATCTTCCCCGAAGATCGGTAGGTAGCGCCCCGCAACCGGGGGGCCTCCGGCGCATCCCAATCGTCTTCCGCTGCAGCGCTCCGATCGGGGCGCCGCTCCGGCCTGTTGCATTGCAACAGTTTCGCTGCAGCCGGAGCGACCGAGGGCTATTGCGCGCAACCAGCCGAGCGACCGCGCATCTCCTTCGGTAACGTAACGTCACCTTGCGGCGTCGGGTGCCGCCGGGAGAAAGAGGCCGCTTGCGATGAGGATCGGACGAGCCAGGGAATTCGAGGAGCTCCAGCCCTACCTTCGTGCGCTTCCGCGCTACCAGCCCCTGGGTCGGGAAGAGGAACGGGAGCTGGCCATCCGCTGCCGCAAGGGCGACGAGCGGGCCCGCGAGGAGCTGGTGAAGCGCAACCTTCCCTTCGTGGTGGCGGTGGCCAAGCGCAACCTCGGTCGCGGCGCCCGCCTCGACGACCTGGTGCAGGAGGGAAACATCGGCCTGATCCGCGCGGTGGAGAAGTTCGACACCGGCAAGGGCACCCGCTTCTCGACCTACGCCATCTGGTGGATCCGCGCCTACATCCAGAAGTACCTCAAGGAGGTCCACTCCTCGGTGCGCGGCGGCGAGGACGGCGCGCGCCGGGGCCTGAAGGACGTCTCTCTCGACGTGGCCGTGGACGAGGACGGCGACATCACCGCCCTCGATCGGCTGCCCGACGACGGCCCCGATCCGGAGATCCGCTTCGGCGACGCCGAGACCGACTCGATGGTCCGCGAGAGGCTGGAGCGCTTCCGCAAGCGGATCGGACCGCTGGGCTGGGACATCATCGAGGGTCGGCTCGGATCGGACGATCCCGAGACGCTGGAGCAGATCGGCCGCCGCTGGGGTCTCTCCCGCGAGCGCGTCCGCCAGGTCGAGCTCCAGACCCGCAAATTCCTCCAGCGGGCGCTGGAGGACGTGGAAGCGGAGGCCGCGGCGTAGGCTCCCCCCTGCCGCTGGCCTTCGGGAAACGGCGTGGCTCCTCCCCCCCTGGAGCCACGCCGTTTCTTTTTCCGGGAGCGGAACGCGAACGGCCCGCCCCCGGCAGTGGGGAGCAGGCCGTCGCATGCGATCAGCGCTGGAAGGTGAGCGAGACCAGCTTGTCGGACTGGATCGCCTGCGCCTCCTCGGGCGCCACGTAGTCGCTGTGGCAGGAGGCCTTGTTCGCCTCCGCCCCCACCGCCTTGCGGGTCTTGGTGGCGAGCTTGTGGATCTCCTCGGGGCTCAGGACGCCGCGCTTCTCGAGGATCTCCCGCTGCTCCGCCGTGAGCGCCGCGGACTTAGCCACCTTCTCGCGCTCGAAGCCCTCCGCCTTGCCGGAGGTGAAGTCGACGATCTCCTTCGAGATGCGCACCGAGCACCAATCGTGGCCGCACATCGCGCAAAAGTCCGTGTCCACGTCGAGATCCTCGTCGTGGTAGGCGCGGGCGGTGTCGGGATCGAAGGAGAGCTCGAAGTGCTTCTCCCAGTTGAGCGCGGCGCGGGCCTTGGTGAGGTCGTCGTCGCGATCGCGGCTGCCGGGAATGCCGAGGGCGACGTCGGCTGCGTGGGCGGCGATCTTGTAGGCGATGCAGCCCTGCTTCACGTCGTCGCGCTTCGGGAGGCCGAGGTGCTCCTTGGGCGTCACGTAGCAGAGCATCGCCGCGCCGTGGTAGGCGGCGGCGGTGGCGCCGATGCAGCTGGTGATGTGGTCGTAGCCCGGGAAGATGTCGGTGACGAGGGGCCCGAGCACGTAGAAGGGCGCGCCGTGGCACAGGGCGCGCTGCAGCTTCATGTTGTATTCGATCTGGTCGAAGGGCACGTGGCCCGGGCCCTCGACCATCACCTGGCAGCCCTTGCGCCAGGCCTTCTCGGTGAGCTCGCCCAGCGTCGCGAGCTCTGCGAGCTGCGCCTCGTCGGAGGCGTCGGCGAGGCCGCCCGGCCGCAGGCCGTCGCCCAGCGAGAACGAGACGTCGTACGCGCGCATGACGTCGCAGATCTCGTCGAAGAGCGTGTACATCGGGTTCTCGGCCTTGTGGGTGATCATCCACTTGGCCAGGAGCGAGCCGCCGCGCGACACGATCCCGATCAGCCGGTTCTTCACCATCGGCAGGTGCTCCTGGAGCACGCCGGCGTGGATGGTGAAGTAATCCACGCCCTGCGCCGCCTGGTGGCGCAGGGTGGAGAGGATCGCCTCGCGATCGAGATCCTCGATCTTGCGCCCGATGATCATCGAGTAGATCGGCACCGTGCCGATCGGCACGGTGGAGTGGCGGAGGATCGCCTCGCGGGTGGCGTCGAGGTCGCCGCCGGTGGAGAGATCCATCACCGTGTCGGCGCCCCAGCGCTCCGACCAGCGGAGCTTCTCCACCTCCTCGTCGGTGGAGGAGGAGACCGGCGAGGCGCCCATGTTGGCATTGATCTTGGTCTTCGAGGCGCGGCCGATCGCCATCGGGTCGAGGCTGTACTGCAGGTGGACCTTGTTGGCCGGGATGATCAGGCGGCCGGCGGCGATCTCGTCGCGGACCTGCTCGGGAGTGAGGTGCGGCTCCCGCTCGGCGACGCGCTTCATCTCCGGCGTCACCAGCCCCAGCCGCGCGAATTCGAGCTGGGTCACCGGCTCGAAGCCTGCGGGCGGCGTCCACTTCCCCTCCACCAGCGTCCAGTCCGGCGGCATGAAGTCCCAGGCGGTCTTGCCGCTGGGCGCCGGCATGCCCGGCGTATCCGGCGAGGAGAAGGTGAGGGCGGTTCCGACCTGCGCGCGGTTGGCGAACGAGCCGGGGCTGGTGCCCTCCGCACGGCTGGAGGGGTTGTGGGCACCGTGCAGCGGCAGCGGGTGGTTGTTTCGGGACATGCTGTCCTCCTCCTCGGAAAACGATACGGAGGGACAGCGCGCTCTTGCGCCGCGTCGCTTCCCTCCGCCGGTGCAAACCGGATCAGGTTCCACGGGTGCTTCTCAGCTGCTGCCTCAATGGCTGCAGCGCCCCGAGCGACGCGGCGGACTATAGAGCGTTCGCCCGGCTGGCGCCACAGGAGCGGAGCGCTCTCTCGGGGCGCTGTTGACCGATGAGTTAGCGCGTGCTAACAGTCGTGTCATGAGCGACGCGGCTCCCCCGTTCTTCGTCAGCGAAAGCGACCCGCCCGCCAGGCGCCGGATCCTCGAGGAGGCGTTGCGGCTCTTTGCGACGAAAGGCTTCGCGGCGACGTCCATCCGCGACATCGCGGCAGCGACCGGGTTCACCAACCCGGCCCTCTACCGCCATTTCGCCGGCAAGGAGCAGTTGGCGCTGCATCTCTTCGAGGTCTGCTACGGGAACCTTGCGGGCCGGCTCCACTACGCGGTCGGCGCGCGGGAGTTCGACGACGCCCTCTCGACCTTCGTCCGTGCCTTCCTCGTGGCGGCAGAGGAGCAGCCGGACGCCGTGAGCTGGGTGCTGGAAAACCTGCAGGCCTTCTGGCCGCAGCTGCCTGCACCACGTCGCCCGCGCAGCCTGGTGGCCGTGGTTCGGGAGTTGTTGCAACGCGGCGTCGAAGCTGGCCGGGTCCGCCCCGAGCTGCTCCCCGAGGTGGGGGCGATCGTGGTGCTCGGGACGTTGGGGCAGCTGGTTCGGATGTGGATGCTGGGGGGCGTGAGCGAGCCGCCGACCCGCTACGAACGGTCGTTGGTCGAGACGCTGCAGAGGGCGCTCGCTTGAAAGGCGCAGCCGTCTCTTTTTTTGTCGAGCATGTTAGCGAGTGCTAACGAAAGGGTAGCCCATGTTTGCCGTGAACCACGCGTTGACCGCCGTTGCCGTGCGCCGGGCCGTTCCGGAGGCGCCGCTCTGGCCGCTCCTCCTCTCGGTGCAGGCGGTCGAAATCCTCTGGGTGATTCTCCATCTGGTGGGCGTCGAGCACGTCGTCATCGAGCCGGTGGTGCGCTCGGTTGCAGACGTCCATCTCGACCACATGCCCTGGTCCCATTCCTTCGCGGGCATCGGCGCGGTCGCGATGCTGGGCGGTGTCGCTGCAGGATGGCGCTGGGGCCGCAGGGTGGGCGTTGCGGTGGCGGTGGGCGTGCTCTCGCATCTCCTCCTCGACCTCGTTACGCATGCCCCGGACCTCGCCCTCGCACCGGGCCTGGAGGGCACCCGGTTCGGCACCGGCCTCTATGTCCACGCGCCCTGGGCGGCGGTCGCCGTGGAGATGGGGTGGGGCCTGTGTTGCTGGTGGCTCGGCGGGAGGGGGCGCGCGCTCCTCGCGCTGGCGCTGCTCGGCAACCTGGCAAACCTCTCGGTGCTCGTGCCGGATGTTCCGGGCCCCGAGGCCCTCTTCGCCGGCAGGCCGGCGCTGCTGGTCGCCGTAATCGCCGTTCAGATCGCGGTCACGCTGCTACTGGTGGGCAAGCTCGCGGGGCGTCCCGAGCCGAGTCCGGCCCAGGACCCGCAGGTGGAGCCGGCGACGGCGGGCGCTTGACGGCGGCGCGGCCGACCGCTTCACTGCCGGCCGTGTCCGAGATCGTCCTCCTCCGCGCCTCGCTGCCTGCGGCGCAGCTGGCCCAGGCATTCCTCGACGCGATCGCCCGAAACGCGGAGATCGATCTCGTCGTCGAGGGGCGGCGTGCGCGGCTGCTGCCGGAAGTGGCGCGCCGCCTCACCATGGGCGGCCGCGACGCGGTGGCGGCGATGACACTCGGCGCGGCGCTCTTCCCCAAGGTGATCGGCCTGCTGGTGCAGAGCCGCCGCTTCGGCCGCACCTGGTCGTGCCGCCAGGTGGCAGGCGCCCGCGAAGTGGTCCTCGAGATCCGCAGGGCAGGTTGACCGTATGCGGGCTCGAATACGCGGATCGCGCCCGCCTCGCTCCTCCGCAAGGTCTACTCGTGTAAGCTCCCTTCACCATTAATCGACGAACGGGGACCGCAGCGCTCTCGACGAGCGACGGGCGGCCGGCTGCGCACGAGGGGGCGGATGCGAACGATTCGGATCGGAACGCTGGTGGTGGTGCTCGTCGCCTGTGGCACGAACAAAGGTGCGGGTGGTGCGGGCGGGAGCGGCGGCGCCGGGGAGGCGGGGGGCGGCGGTGCTGCCGGAGCGGGCGGGGCTGGCGGAGGCAGCGCCGGGGCAGGTGGCGCCGGGGGCGTCGGCGGGCGGGCCGGCAGCGGTGGAGCGGGTGGTTCCGGCGGCGAGCCCGGGCAGGGCGGCGGTGGTGGTGGCGGCGCTCCGGTCGGTACCGTAGAGGAGGAGTGCCAGCGCGCCTGCGAAGCGAGCGCCGCCTGCGTGCCACCCGAGACGGTGACAGAGGAGCGAATGGCCGCCTGCCGTGCGAGCTGCGAGCAATACACCGGCGCCCGGGTCGCCGCACAATGCGCCGACTGCATCGCGCTCGCCACCTGCACCCACTCCGAGATCCTCTGCATCGACGCAGGTCCCTGCGACAAGCCGCTCGCCGACCTCGATGTGGAGGGCACCGGCTTCACTGCCTGGAACGGCAGGTCGATCCGCGTCGGCACCGCCTTCCATGCGGACGGCTGGTGGCAGGACGTGCGGCACGCTGAGGTGGTGGTCACCGACGGGACCTTCTCCGCTTCGTTGCCCCAGGCCCTTCGCCCGGATCAGGACATGGTGGTGGCAGGTTGGTTCGACACCGACGGCAACGGCTGGTGCAGCTCCGGCGACGCGACCTTCCTCCTGCCCCTCGAGAGTGGCGCAGGGGTGCGTCTCGTGGAGTTCGACGCCGCGGCCACCGCGAGTCCCGACGGCTGCAACGTCTTCGGTGAGCCCTACGACACGCTTTTCGTCGGAGGCAGCGGCTTCGAAGCGCACGAGGGCCAGTGGGTCGTCGTCGCGGAAAGCCGGGGCGGGGAGGTCCACACCGGCCGCATCGAACGCGGCCGGTTCGAAGTGCGCTTCGACTGGCTCTGGTCCGGAAGCTTCGAACTCGACTGGATGATCGACGACGGCGATTGGGTCTGCGAGGAGGGAACGGATGTCGGCGGGAAGTTCTCCGTCGAAATCGGTGCGCCGCAGACCAACGTGAGCCTCGCACCCGCCGACGCGGGCACGGGCTTCTGCGCGCCGCTCGATTTCCTTGCGACCCCGTGAAAGGCCGCGCCCACGTCAGCCTGCGCGGGCGCGCCGCTTCTCTGCCAGGGCCTTCCCGAGCAGCTTCGGATCGAGGTCCACGCTGATCGGGCAATGATCCGAGCCCTTCACCTCGGGGTGGATCGCAGCGCCGCGCACCCAGGGCAGGGCGCCGGGCGAAGCCAGCACCAGATCGATCCGCCAGCCGATGTTCTTCTCGCGCACGCCGAAGCGCTGGCTCCACCACGTGTAGTGGCCTTCGCCCTGCTCGTAGTGGCGGAAGGTGTCGACCCAACCCTGCTCGATCCAGCGGCGGACCTCGTCGCGCTCCTCGGGGAGGAAGCCGCTGGTCTTCTCGTTGGCCTTGGGCCGCGCCAGATCGATCGCCTCGGGCGCGGTGTTCCAGTCGCCCATCACCAGCACCGGCTCGCCGCCGGTGAAGAGCGGCTCGAGCTTCACCTGCAGCGCCCGGTAGAAGGCGAGCTTGAAGGGCACCCGATCGTTCGAACGATCCTTGCCGCTGCCGTTGGGGAAGTAGACGTTGGCGAGCCAGAGCTTGCCGAAGCGCGCGATCTGCACGCGCCCCTCGGCGTCGAAGTCGGGATCGTCGAGCGAGGTGATCAGCTCGTCCGGCGCCCGCCTGGCGTAGAGCCCCACGCCGCTGTAGCCGGCGCGCTCGGCTGCCACCACGTGGCCGTGCCAGCCGGCGAGGGCCTGCAGCTCCGCAGGCATCTTCTCCTCGGGGCAGCGGACCTCCTGCAGGCCGACGATCTCGGCGTCGCAGCCCTCGAGCCAGGAGGAGAAACCCTTGCCGACGGCGGCGCGGATCCCGTTGACGTTCCAGCTGTAGATGCGGTGGTGCGCTGCCATCGATGCCCTGCCTGGAAATCAGCCGCGGACCAGGTGCACGCGGAGGAAGCGCCGCTTGCCCACCTTGATCTCGTAGTCGCCGGCGCCGAGCGACGCCTGCGGATCGGAGGCGCGCTCGCCGTTGATCGACACGCCGCCCTGCGCCACCAGCCGCCGCGCCTCGCCGCGCGAACCGGCAAGCCCCGTGTCGGCGAGCAACCCCGCCAGCGGCATCGCCTCCTCGCCTGCGGGCAGCGCGACCGACTTCTCCTCGATCTCCTCCGGCCGCTCCTTGCGCACGATCACCTGCTCGAAGTGCGCCTCGGCCTCGTCCGCAGCAGCAGCGCCGTGGAAGCGGGCGACGATCTCCTTCGCCAGCGCCACCTTCGCCGTCTTCGGATGCCCGGCCTTGAGCGACTCGATCTCGGCGATGGAGCGATCGGAGAGGAGCTCGTAGTAGCGCCACATGAGCTCGTCGCTCACCGACATCAACTTGCCGAACTGCTCCTGTGGCGCCTCGACCACACCGACGTAGTTTCCCAGCGACTTGGACATCTTGTCGCCGACGATCTTGCCCTTCTCCGCATCCCAGCGGGCGTCGATGCCCTCGAGGATCGGGCCGGTCATCACCACCTGCGGCCGCACGCCGTAGTCGCGCTGCAGATCGCGGCCCACGAGCAGGTTGAAGAGCTGGTCGGTGCCGCCGAGCTCCACGTCGCTCTTCAGCGCCACCGAGTCGTAGCCCTGCGCCAGCGGGTAGAGGAACTCGTGGATGGCGATCGAGCGGCCCTCCTTGAAGCGCTTCGAGAAATCGTCGCGCTCCAGCATCCGGGCCACCGGGTATTTGGCCGCCAGCGAGATCATGTCGGCGGCGCTCATCCTGCCGAACCACTCGTTGTTGAAGCGGACCTCGGTCTTCTCGGGATCGAGGATCTTGAAGACCTGCTGCTTGTAGGTCTCGGCGTTGGCCAGCACCTGCTCGGTGGAGAGGGGCGGGCGCGCGGCGCTCTTGCCGGTGGGATCGCCGATGCGGCCGGTGAAGTCGCCGATGAGGAAGATCGCCGTGTGCCCGAGGCGCTGGAAGCGGGCCATGCGCTGGATGAGCAGCGTGTGGCCGAGGTGCAGATCCGGCGCGGTGGGGTCGAAGCCCGCCTTCACCCGGAGCGGCACGCCCTTCTCGTACGACTCCTGGAGTCGCTTGAGGAGCTCTGCCTCGGTGACCAGATCGACGCAGCCGCGGGTGACCTCCCGCAGCTGCTCCTCGGGCGTTGCCTGCTGGAGCAGCGTTTCCATGGCCCGGTTCTCTACCATTTCTGAAGGGCCTGCGGGCCGCCTCTTCAGCGCCGGTGGCGGGACGGCCGGAGCACCCGGGCCTCGGTGACCACCACGTCCACCGCCTCGTCGTGGACCTCGGCGGGTACCTCGTCGAGGAGGGCCGCCTCGAGGCAGGGCCCCACCCGCAGCGCCGCCGGGTGGGCGGCGAGGGTGGCGTCGTAGTAGCCGCCGCCGCGGCCGAGGCGCCGCCCCTCGGCGTCGAAGGCGAGGGCGGGCACCACGATGAGATCGATCGAGCCCAGGGGAACGTCCCGCGACGCCGGCGGCTGCCGCACGCCCAGCGCACCGACCTCCAGTTCCGCCGGATCGTCCACCAGGGCGAAGGCGAGCTGCCGGGTGCCGGGGTGGATCCTGGGGAAGAGCACCTGCTTGCCCGCCAGCACCAGCTCGCGCCAGAGCGGCTCCATTTCGATCTCGTTGCGCAGCGCCTGGTAGAGCGCCACCACCCGGGCAGCCCGGACCTCGGGGAGCCCGCCGATGCCACCCGCGATGGCGCGGGACGCCTCGTGGAGCACGTCGGGGGAGAGGCCCCGCCGCCAGGCGAGGAGCTGCTGGCGCAGGGGCTGTTTGGCGCTGCGGGGATCGCTCATGGGCACGGGGGCCGTTCCGGAAGCCCGAAAAAGACGAGGGGCTGCGGCGTGAACCGCAGCCCCTCGAAAAGCCCCCCGCCTCGGCCGTGTGGGTAGAAACCGTTGTACCTTGCCGAAGCAAGGTGGGGGTCACTTGGTCGGACCGTAGGCTTCCTTCTCAGCCGAAGCTGAGGGCTTGCACATGGCCCACCGGGAAGCGCCCCCGGGGAAAGAATATTCGGTACGAACGTCAACTACCCAAGCACGAACCAGGCAGGGGAAAGACCTTGGAGCAAACGCAGCCACCGGGCTGCTTCTTCCCGCCGGAGACCGACGGGCAAAATCGACACGCAAGCGAAAAACCGCTGTGTTTCTCGTTGCTTTCGTCGCTAAGCGTAGGAGCGCGACCCCTTCGCTGTCAAGCGGATCCGCCGCGTCGTCCGGTGGAAAAGAGGGCGTTTGCCTCTCCCCGCCGGGGGCGGTACGATCCGCGCCACCTCTATGAGTGTGCAGCCAGCCCAGCCGTCTTTCGGCCACTTCGAAATCGTCGGACGCATCGGCCGTGGCGGCATGGCGGAGGTCTACAAGGCTGTCGTCCGCGACGGCGCCTACAAAGGCCGCACCGTCGCGCTGAAGCGGCTTCTCCCCGAGTACGCCGGGAACGATCAATACGTCGACCTCTTCGTCGGCGAGGCCGATCTCTCGCGGATGCTCCGCCACCCCAACATCGTCGAGGTGCTCGATTCGGGATCGATCGAGGACACCTACTTCATGGCGATGGACTTCATCGACGGTCGCGACCTGGGCGCGATCCTGGCCCGCTGCAGGGAGCGCCAGATCCTCCTGCCCGTCGACTTCGCGCTCTTCCTCGTCCAGAAGCTCCTCGAGGCCCTCGACGCTGCGCACAAGGCGGTGAGCCCCAGCGGCAAGCCGCTCCACGTGGTCCACTGCGACGTCTCGCCCTCGAACCTCTTCATCTCCAAGACCGGCGAGATCAAGCTCGGCGACTTCGGCATCGCCAAGGTCCGCGCGGTGGATCCCTCCCGCCGCAACGGCATCTGGGGCAAGGTCCACTACGCCTCACCGGAGCTCCTCCGCGGCGGCGACGTCCTCCCGCAGGCGGACATCTGGGCTGCGGCGGTGGTGCTCTACGAGCTGCTCACCCTCTGCAGGCCCTTCACCGGCGAGTCGATCGAAGAGATCGGCAAGGACATCCTCAAGGCCGACGCGCCGCAGGTCACCTGGCTGCGCCCCGAGGTCCCCGAGGCGGTGGAGCGGGTCCTGCAGATGGCGCTCCATCCCGATCCCGATCAGCGCTTCGGCGACGCGGGCACCTTCGCGATGGCGCTCCAGCCGCTCTACAACGAGCTCATCGGCACGCCGCTCGCGATCGCCGCCGTGGTTCGCGGCCTCTTCGGCGCCTGAACCAGCGGTTTTCCCGGCTCTTGCGTCTTGTAACGCGGGTCGCCCCTGCCGTAGATCCTCGCGCGATGCGCCCTTCCCGCCAGCTCGTCGCAGCCAGCCTCTTCCTCCGCCGCCACCACGCGGCGGTGGCAGCGGCGCTGCTCGCGTGCATGGCCCTGCTGCTCGGCCACGCCGCGTTCGTCGATTCGCCCACCATCGACGAGCCCAACCACATCGCCCGCGGCCTCGCCTTCTGGTGGAGCGGCGACAGCCGCTTGAGCACCGCCCATCCGCCGCTGGCCAATGCGCTCCAGGCGCTGCCAGCGGCGCTTCTCGACGAGCCCATCGACTTCGAGAAGCTCAAAGGCTGGCCGCAGGCGGACATCGGCCGCGTGGCGCGGGCGCTGGTGGCGAAGGATTACGAGCAGCTCCGCAGCGCCATCGTCACCGGGCGCCTCGTCACCGGACTCCTCACCCTTTTGCTCGGGCTCTACCTCTACCGTTACTGCCTGCGGTGGGGCAGGGGACGCGCGCTCTTCTTCCTCCTCCTCTTCGTCTGCTCGCCGGTGCTGCTCGCCCACGGCCACCTCGTCACCACCGATCTGCCGGTGGCGCTCTGCTTCGCGGTGGCGGTGGGCGAAGGCGTGCGCTGGCTCGAGGGCGGGAGCCGCTGGCGCCTCGCCTTCGCCGCCGCTGCAGCGGGCTGCGCCGCGGCGGCCAAATTCAGCGGGGTGCTGCTCCTGCCGGTGCTCGGCGCGGCCACCGCTGCGACGGCCCTCGCCGGCGTGGGCCGCTTCGCCGGTGCCACCTCGCCTGCGCGCATCGGCCGCGTGCTCCGGGCGGGCCTCTTCACCGGCCTCGTCGTGCTCACCGTGGTGAATGGAGCCTACCGCTTCGAGCGATCCTTCTGGACGGTGCGGCAGACGCTCGCTGCGCCGGAGCCCGCCAATTGGATCACCAGGCCCCACAGGGGCCTGCTGCTCGAGCGCCTCTCGCCCCTCGCCGACATGCCCCGGCAGGTGCGCCTGCCGGTTCCCTATTCCTGGCTCTTCGGCCTCTTCAGCATCGAGGCGCAGAACGAGCGGGGCCACGGCGGCTGGTTCCTGGGCAGCACCGAGCCCACGCGCCTCTATTTCCCGACGATGCTGGCGATCAAGAGTCCCGCTGCGCTGCTCCTGCTCCTCGCCGGGGCTGCGGCGCTCTGGCTCCGGCGCGCGGGGCGCTGGCCGGCGCGTCTCGTCGAGCGCCTGCGCGCACCATCTTCGCGGCTCCTGCGTCCGCTGGCGGTGCCGCACCTCGCCCTCTGGGCGGCGCCGCTCCTGCTCTTCTGGCTCGCCCTCGGATCGAAGATCCAGATTGGCGTCCGCCACGTCCTTCCGGTGGTGCCCTTCCTGCTGCTCGCCGCAGCGTGGGCCGGCGCGCTGCTCTGGCGCCGCCAGCCCGCGCTCGCCGGCCTGCTCGCGCTCCTCCTCGTGGCGGAGGTCGCCCTCGTCCACCCCGGCCATCTCGGCCACTTCTCGCTGCTCGTCGGCGGGCCGCCGGTGGGCCACCAGATCAGCATGATCGGCGAGGATTGGGGGCAGGACGTCGCCGCGCTCGGCACGGTGGCGAAGGAAGCGGGGCTCGCGCCGCTCCACTACGTGCCCTACGGAATCACCGCGGTGCGCGAGCTCCGCCGCACCGGGCTGAAGTTTCGCACCCTCTCCTGCAAGACCAGGAAGCTGCGCAACGGCGGCTGGATCGCCATCCACGCGGCGCAGCTCCTCCGCTGGAAGAAGTGCGGTCCGATCGACGCCACCCGTCCGCCCGATCGGACGATCGGCGAGCACATCTGGCTCTACCGGGTCGAACCGCCTGCCGCACGCTGAGCTCGGCCGCCGAGGAAGCGGCGCACCGCCGCAGCGGTGGTCTCGGGATCCTCCTCCATCGGCACGTGGCCGAGCTCGGGGTAGAGGATGAGCTGCGAGTCCGGGATGTCCTCGTCGAATCGGTGCGCATATTTGGGCAGGATCCAGCGATCCTTTCCGCCCCAGAGGATCAGCGTCGGCGCCCGGATCTCGCCCAGCCGCTTTTCCAGCCCGTCGTGGTGCGGATGGGAGAGTCGCTTGCGCGAGGCCTCGCGGTTCCCTTCCCGCAGGGCGAGATCCTCGTAGAGATCGACCAGCTCCTCGGTGACGCGTGAGGGATCGCCGTAGACGTCGCGGATGCTCTGCTCCACCGCGAAGCGCGGGGTGACGTGCTCGGCGATCCGGTTCAGGCCCGGGGTGGCGAAGAGGCGCAGGATCGGCGGCAGCGGCTCCTCCCGCTCGTAGCCCACCGCGTCGACGAGGACGAGCCTGTCGACCTTCGCCGGGTGGGCGAGGGCGTAGTGCCACGCCACCGAGCCGCCCATCGAGTTGCCGGCGAGATGGAAGCGCTCGAGGCCTACCGCCTGCACGAAGTGGTCGAGGAAGACCGCCATCTCGGCGTAGTCGTAGCGGCCTTGCGGATGCGGGCCGGTGAGGCCGTGGCCCGGCATGTCGAGCGAGACGACGCGGAAGCGGTCGGAGAGCCGGCTCGCCCATCCCTCCCAGGTGAAGAGCGAGGCGTTGGAGCCGTGGACGAGGAGGAGCGCCGGGCCCTCGCCCCGGTCGCGGTAGTGGACCCGCATCCCGTCCACCTCGACGAAGCGGGACGGCGGCTGCGCCCGCCGGGCCTCCACCTCCGCTGCGGGGCGATCCGCCCGCACCAGCGAGATCCCCGCCACTGCCAGCAACACGGCCGCGCCTGCGGCCACCTTCCACTTGCCCATCTGCTCCCTCCCCGTTCGTCGGCGCGAGCTTGCCTCGGCCAGGCCCGTGTCGCCAAGCGACTTGCCCGGTCCCACGGCGATGGTGAGCGTCTGGAGGGTATGCGCCTCTCGCTCTTCGTCCTCGCCGCGGCTCTCGTCGCCTTGCCCGTCGCTGCCGCAGCCGCGCCGGAGATCGGCGTGCCGGTGCCGATGGCCGGCGAGATCCTCACCGATCGCGTGGTCACCCAGCTGCAGGCGCGGCGGCTGCTGCCTGCAGACGCAGCCGCGGACGAGGAGGCGATCCGGCGGTCTCTGGTCGACCTCCAGCAGGCGAAGGGGCTGGCGCCCACCGGCTGGATCGACCGCGACACCCTCGACGCCCTCGGGCTCCAGGCGGTCGGAGGCAGGGGCCTCGACACCGACGACGACGACGAGGGGATCGATCTGCCGGGGACGCCCGGCTTCCAGCAGCACGAGGCGGCGCGCCTCGCTGCGGCAGCCGCCACGCTGGAGCGGCAGGCCCAGCGGATCGCGGCGCCGCGGGCGCGCGAGCTGCTGCAGGACCAGGCGGCGAAGGCCCGGGAGGTGGCGCGCCTCTACCGGGCGCAGGCGCAGATCGCCACGCCCACCGCTCCGGTGCCGGCCCAGCCCCGCGGCAAGCCGGCGCCTCCCGCCGGTTAGCCGATCCTGCTGCTGGCCAGGGCTGCCGGCAGCGCCGCCGCCAGCGCGGCGAGTTCCGCGTCGCTGGTCGTGGCCCCCAGGCTGAAGCGCACCGTGCCCCGGGCCTCCTGCGCGGAGAGCCCCATCGCCAGCAGCACGTGGGAGGGCTCCATCGCTCCCGTGGAGCAGGCCGCCCCGTGGGAGCAGGCGATGCCCGCCAGATCGAGGGCGACGAGGAGCGTCTCGCCGTCGGCGCCGGGGAAGCGCGCGTTGACGATCCCGGGGATCCGGGGCGCCGCCGCCCCGTGGATCACCACGCCGGGCGCGATCTCGCGCAGCAGGCGCTCGAGCGCGGCGCTCCGCTCCTCGAGGAGCCGCACCCGCGCCTCCCGCTCCCGCGAGGCAGCCTCAGCCACCGCACCGAAGGCGGCGATCGCCGGCAGCGCCGGTGTGCCGCCGCGGAAGCCGCGCTCCTGGTGCCCCGGGACCAGCGCCGGCAGCTCGACGCCGCGGCGCAGGGCGAGGGCGCCGACGCCGGGGAGCCCGCCGAGCTTGTGCGCGGAGAGGGCGAGGCTGTCCGCACGGGACCAGCTCTCGGCGAGGTCGAGCTTGCCCGCAGCCTGCACGGCGTCGCAGTGGAAGTGGGCGCCAGCCTCGCGGGCTGCTGCGGCCACCTCCGCCACGGGCTGCACCACGCCGGTCTCGTTGTTGGCGAGCTGCACGGCCACGAGCGCGGCGCGCCGGCCTGCGAGCGCCGCCGGCGAGATCCTGCCGCTCGGATCCGCGCCGAGGGAGAGGACGGAGGCCCCCTGGGTGCCGGCAGCGGCGGCGGCCTGCAGCACCGAGGGATGCTCCGCCGCGCCCACCGCCAGCACCGCCTCGGGCGCCCGCCGCGCCACGCCGAGCACCACGGCAGCGTTCGCCTCGGTGGCGGAGCCGGTGAAGATCAGCTCGCGGGGCTCACAGCCCACCAGCCGCGCCACCTGCTCCCGGGCCTTCTCGAGGAGGGCACGGGCGGCGCGGCCCGCTGCATGGACGGACGAGGGGTTGCCGGGGCCGAGCTCGAGGGCGCGCCCCACCGCCTCCGCGGCGGCGGGGTGCAGGGGCGCTCCCGCTGCCCAGTCGAGATAGGCGCGGGCCACGGCGCTACTCGTCCTGGCCGTAATCGAGCAGCGGGACGCCGGGCTTCTCGTCGACGCCCCACTCCTCGCAGAAGCGCTTCACCAGGCTCTTCTTGAAGGCCTCGCGCTCGCTCTTGCCGAGGCGCGCCACCGGGATCCGGGCGCCTGCCATCTGGCCGTGGCCACCGGCGGTGCCGCCCAGCTCCTCCACCACCTCGCGGATCAGCCTGCCGGCGTTCATCCGCCTGTCGTTGGTGCGCAGGGAGAGGAAGAGGTTCTCCTCGTAGATCGCGAAGGCCAGCGACCACTTGATCCCTTCGAGGAAGAGATGCCGCTCGGCGACCTCCGCCACCATGTCGGGCGAGTAGATGTCGCCGAGGTCGGTGATCACGGCATTGCCGTAGACCACGCCCTTCTCGATCGCGGTGTGGAAGAGCCGGAAGTACGCGGCCGGGAGTCGCGGGTGCTCGATCTGCGCCAGCGCTTCCTTGTCCGCGAGGGGGAAGAGCCAGAGGTAGGCGTCGACGTCCACGTCCTCGGTCTCGCGGCCGAGGTCCCGGGTGTCCGCCTTGATCCCGTAAAAGAGGGCGGTGGCCGCCTCGCGGCTCGGGGTGACGCCCAGGGCCCGCAGGTATTCCACCGCGATGGTCGAGGTGGCGCCGTAGTCGCCGCCGACCTCCGCCACCGCTGCGAGCTTGCTCTCCGGCCGCTCGGGGTGGTGGTCGAAGATCACGTCGGGGAAGTAGCGGGCGGGCAGGGAGTGGTTGCCCATCTCCGGCTGCGTATCGCAGATGGCGATGAGATCGTGCTCGTCGAAGACCACCCGGGAGATCGAGACCACCGGCAGCTTGAGCACTTTGAGCAGCGCCCGGTTCTCGGCCCGGCCGATGATGCCGCCGTACGCGATGGTGCTCTTGAGGCCGGCCTTCTCCTCGAAGATCTGGGCGAGCGCCAGCGCCGCCGCGATCGAGTCCGGATCCGGGTTGTCGTGGGTGAGGATCAGCGCCTTCTTGCGGGAACGGGCCAGCTGCACGAGGCGCTCGGCTCGATCCTTCAGGCTCTCGCTGGGAAGCTTGCGTGGCGTGGGGGCCATCCTGGGGCTCGCGCCACGCTGTTCGCCAGTGGCTCGCGCGCGCTCGCTGGAGAGCGCGGATCTTGATGGGTTGGGCATCCTAGACAAGGCCTCCGTGGAGGTCAAACACGCGGAACCGCACCTTCGAATTAATCATCTCCGACCCGGATGGGGGTGGGGCCGGGACGAAGTGCTGCCACTCAGACGAGGGCACGGAGCTTCCGCAGGTTCTCGGGGTAGCGCTCGGGCTCCGGGGTCTCCAGCACGCCGATCGCTCCGGTGAAGCGCTCGTCGCCGAGGAGGAGGCGGAAGGGGAGGAGGCCCATGGCGCCGTCCCCGATCTCCTCGTGTCGGTCCACCCTGCAGCCGAGGGGCTTCTTGCAATCGTTCAAGTGGAAGCCGCGCACCCGCTGCAGGCCGCCGATCGCCTCCTCGAGGGAGGCGAAGGTGGAGGCGTAGCCCGCCTCGTTGGTGAGGTCGTAGCCTGCGGCAAAGGCGTGGCAGGTGTCGAAGCAGACGCCGAGCCGCTCCTTCGTCCCGCTGGCGGCGAAGATGCGGCCCAGCTCGCGGAAGTCGGCGGCGATGGCGGTGCCCTGCCCGGCGGTGTTCTCCAGCCAGACCTGCACCTGGCCCGGCACCCTGGCGAGGGCCGCGTCGATCGCCTCGGCGATGAGCTCGATCCCCTCGTCGTGGTCGGCGCAGGAGCCCGGGTGGATCACCAGCCCCGGGATGCCGAGGGCCTCGCAGCGATCGAGCTCGTCGACGAAGGCGTCGAGGCTCTTCTCCCGGAGCTCGCTCCCTGCAGGCGCCGCGAGGTTGATCAGGTAGGAGGCATGGGCCATCACCGGCAGGCCGGTGGAGCGGGCCTCCGCCCGGAAGGCGGCGACCTCCGAAGGGTCGAGGGGTTTGGCCTTCCACCCGCGGGCGTTCTTCACGAAGATCTGCAACGCTTCAGCGCCGTGCTCGCGCGCCCTGCCGAAGGCCTTCGACGGGCCGCCAGCGATCGATTCGTGTGCCCCGAGGATCAAAGCCGCCTCCCAACTGCCGAAAAGGCGCCGCTGTATACCGGCGCGCTCGCAGCATGGCAACGCGGAGCGTCGTTGCGAGAGGGCGCGGGGTCTCGGAGCTGCAAAAAGCGAAAACGGCCGCCCCGGCAAGGAGCGACCGTTCGGCGAGGGGAGGGCGTGGCCCCTACTGCGCCACGGCGCTGGGCCGGCTCCGCGCGATCTGCACGAAGCGGGTGCCGTTCTCGAAGCAATTCTCGATCGCCTCGATCAGCAGGTTGCGCAGGCCCGAGCTCGGCATCCGCAGGGTCTCGTAGTAGCGCTGCCTGTCGGCCCCGTGGATGACCGGGGGCAGGTAGCCGCCGCGGAGGAGGTAGAGCGTCTGGAGCAGCCGGGCGATCTTTCCGTTGTGCTCCGCGAAGGGGAAGACCTGCATGAAGGCCCAGTGCACGTGGGCCGCCTGGCGGATCGGGTGGTACTCCTTGAACTCCGCGGTGGCGGTGAACTTGAGGAGCTTCTCGAGCTCGCCCTCGATCTTCGCGGGCTGGGCGATCTCGTGGAAATAGGTGCGGTGGAGGGGCATCTCCTTGCGCCACACCGCCCGCTCCTTGACGGAGGGGTTGGTGTCGCGGAGGAGGATGGCATAGAGCTCCTCGAGGAAGGGCTGGGCGAGCCGCGTCTTGCGGGACTTCGCCTCGGCCTCCACCCGCTCCAGCGCCGACCGGTGGTTCCGGACGGTGGTGAGCACGCTCATCAGCGACGCGTCGCCGACCACGTGGTGCTCGAGCGCCTGGATCAGCTCCTGCTCCGTGAGGACGATGCCGTCGAGCGCGTTCTCGTGGTGGTACCACGACATCGCGTAGCGTCGGCGGAACTCGGCGCCAGCCTCGGGAAAGGCCTCCAGGAGGTCCTTGAGGTCGGCGTTGCGCTCGTCCAGGGAGAAGAAGCGGGTGCTCATATCCGGTGCCATCTCCTATTGCCGGGGCGGGGCTGGGCCCGCCACGCCGGCATGGGGGAAGCGGCTGGGCCGGGCAGGAACAGAACGCTCCGCCGGCCAGCACGACGAGAAGGCTACCGGATAAAATGTTCAGTTGTCAAGGTGGTTTACGCACGCCAGCCGTCCCGGCGCGAATGCGCCGGGCAGCTTGCCCGTGAGGGGAAGGGCGGGAATGTTTCGCCGCTCGGCGTACGTGAACCTGCCTCTACTGCTGCCACTCCCAGATCTGGCGATCGATCCGGGCGTTGGGGTAGCGGGTGGCGTGGGCCTCGCCCAGCTTCGGGCCGCGCCCGTCGCGGAAATTGCCCACCGCGCCGAGATCGACCGCGTCGTAGATGGCGACGAAATGGCGCTCGCCCTCCACCTCGCTGTGGACCTCGAAGAGCCGGGCCCGGACGAAGCCGGGATCGCCGAGCACCTCGGGCATGTGCTCGCCCTCGTACCACGCCGACCAGCCGTCCGCCTCGGCGGCGGGGAGGGCCACGCGGACCACGAAGGCGGCGCCGGGCTCCTCGCCGTGGCGCATGCCGCGGCGGGGCTGTGCCACCCGCTCGGCGAACGAGCGCTGCAGCTTCGCCTCGGGGAAGGCCTTGGTGGTCTCCTCCGCCAGCTCGGCCCGCTCGCGGGACATCATGTAGTTTTCGAGAGCCGGGATGCCGGTGAGCTCGTAGACCGCAACGAAACGGCCCTCGTCACCGCCGACCACCCGGGCACGGCTCGCGAAGGCGCTGCGGCCCATCGCTGCCACGACCTTGGTGACGTGCGTGGCGAGCCACGAGGAGAACTCTTCGGCCTTGGCTGCCGGAACGTCGCTTTCGACCAGATAAAGGACCATTGCGCGCGCACCTTAGCTGCCTGGCGCCCGCTTGTCACCAAGTAGAAGCAGCGTTTCTGCCCTGCACGGGCCGGTTCCTACGGGGCGGACAGCTGCGCTGCCGGGGGGAGCGGCTCGAGGAGCCTGGCCAGCAGCGGCATTTCGGCGGCGAGCTCCGAGCGCCCCCGCTTCACCGCCCGCATCACGTTCTCCACCGACGGCACCAGATCGATGGGCGAGAGGGTGCGGGTGAAGCGCCGGATTACGTGGGCGTAGCGGCCGCTGGAGCGGACGTTGCCGTCGGCGATCTGCTGCAGCGGCAGCCAGACCGGCGTGGAGAGGCGGGGAGCAAAGCCGTCCAGCGCGAGCACCAGGGCGTTGCGGGCCCCGAGCCTGCCGCTCTGCACGTAGCGCCACGCTGCCCGGGCGGGGACGTTGTCGGTGATCCCGCCGTCCACGAGGCGGAAGAGCTCCTTCTCGGTGAAGAGCCTGCCCAGCAGATCGTGCATCGGGTCCCTGGCCCGCAGCACGTCGTAGTGGATCGCGCCGGGGACGGCGGAGGAGAAACCGACCGTGTCGAGCAGGTCGAAATCCCGCGTCCAATCTTCGTAGCCGACGTGGATGCGCCGGAGGATCTGCGGCCGAGCGAGAAGCTCCGCCGTGGCGTGCGCCACCTGCTCGAGCTTGGTGCGGAGCAGCCAGGGCCGGAGCGCCAGGGTGCGGGGGTCGAGGAGCTGCTCGTAATAGGAGAGGGGCCTGGGGAGCATGCCCCGCCGGATGCCGGAGAGGGTGACCAGCATCGGGATCGGCAGGTCGCGGAAGGTCCAGGGGCTGCCGTCGTCGTGGCTGGCCCAGCGGCCCAGCGGCCCGCGCAGGTAGAGCCGGAGCGCGGCGGGCAGGCCATAGCGGCTCTCGGTGGCGAGGACGCGGAAGAGCTTGCTCCAGGAGAGCGAGCGCACCACCCCGAATATCTCGCCCGGGTCGTAGTGGAGGGTGCGGGCGCGGAAGAGGCCCAGAATCGCCCCCATCGACGTGGCGGCGATGAGGCGCGGGGTGATCCCCCACTCCTCGAGGAGGGCGAAGGCGCCGAGGTAGACGTAGCTCACGCCCCCGCCGCCGCCGAGGGCGAGGACGAGCTGCTTCTGCCGGACCTCGCGGTCGAGAACCTCGGGATCGAGCCTGCCCTCGTGCCGGCGCAGGAGCGATTCCCTGCAGCTGCGGCTGCGCTCCGCCAGCTGCGGGGCGAGCGCCGCCGCTCCGGCGAGATCGGGCGTGCGGCCCTCGAAGAGCGGGGCGAGGAGGCGCTCCACGTCGTAGCGGAAGGAGGCGATCTCCTCTTCCACCGGGAGATCGCCGCCGTCGGCCTGCAGCGTATGGAGCCGCGCCAGGCCGATGCTCCAGCGCAGCGCCGCCTCCGCCGGTGGCGGCAACGCGCCCGGGTGGGCCAGCGAGGCACGGACCAGATCGACTTCGAGGTCTTCGAGCGGCTTGAGCCGGCGGAATCGTTCGCGGAGGAGCACCTGCAGCGATTCGTACCGCGGACGCCGCGCCGCGTCGAGCGGCTCTTGACCACCTCGTCAGCGAAAGACGAAGCCGAAGCCTACCTGGAAGATCGGGGCCACGTCGTCGTGTGCGTCGGCCAGGTCGTCGTTGGTGAGGACCGTGGCGCCGCCCAGGATCTCGAAGAGGAAGCCGGTGCGCGAGGCGTATTGGTAGCCGAGCGAGAGCTCGGGGCCGAAATTCTTCTCGGCGTCGCCGCAGGTGGGCTCCTCGGGCCCCCGCAGATCGAGGTAGGGGTCGATCCGGTTGAGACCGAAGCCCGCCTCGGTCACGAAGCGGTGCTGCATGCCGAGGTAGAGCCTGCCGGTGCCGCCGAAGGTGGGGCAGGCCACGTCCTCGTTGGTGGCGAGGCCCAGCTGGCCGCCGATGCCGAGGCCCACGTAGCGATCGATCCGTTGCTGCCACTCGAGCCCGAAGGCGAGGCCGCGCTGCCAGCCGAAGTCGAGGGCCAGGCCGCTCTGGAAGCCGGTGTTCTGGAGCATCCGCCTGCCGACGGCGGGATCCGGCGGCGGTGGGGGCGGCGGCGGTACGTAGCGGGGGTAGCTGGGAGGTGGCCTCGGGGCCGGCGCTGCGCGGGGGGGCGGTGGCGCCCGCCGCGGTGGCGGCCGAGGCGCCGGCTCGCCGTTGTCCAGCTCGATCCGCTCTACCTGGCTGCGCGGGATCCGCACCTCGCTGCCGTCGGCGCGGCGGACCACCAGCGTCTGCCCCTCGAAGCGGGGATCGCCGTAGAGAACCTCGCCGCTCCGGGTGATGATCCGTTCCGCCGACGCCACCCCCGGCGCCGACACCAGGGCGCCGAGGAGCGCCGCCGCCATCGTCTTGTGCATGCACGTCACGGTAGCCCTCCGACCGCCGGCTTGGACGGCGGCACCGCCTCACTTCTTCACGCGATCCCGAGGATTCTCCGGAAAGCCTCCCGGACGCCGTGGGTGATTCGTTCGTAATCGGCGAGGAGGTCGTCACCGGAGCGGGCCCCCGCATAGCCCATCCGCCTCGCCAGGGTGAGGCGGTCGAAAGGGGTCCGGGGCAGGTGGCCGGTCTCGCGGTCGTGGACGATCTGCATGCGCAGCTCGAGGCGCCGCAGGAAGCGGTACGCGTCGGCGAGGATCGCCGCGTCCCCCTCGGCGAGGAGCCCCGCTGCTGCGAGGCGGCGCATCGCCTCCATGGTGTTGGGGGAGCAGAGCGCCGGGTCGGCGGCGCCGTGGACCAGCAGCAGGTATTGCACCGCGAACTCCAAGTCCACGAGGCCGCCGTAGCCGGTCTTGGGATTGCGGACGCCCTCCTTCTCCCCGGAGATCTCCGCCTCCATCCTCGCGCGCATCGCGGCGATTGCCCGGGCGGTCTCCTCCGGATCGAGATCGGCGCGGAAGAGCGTGGGCGAGAGCACCTCGCGCCACGCCCGCGCCGCCACCGCTGCGTCACCTGCGACCCAGCGGGCCCGCAGCAGCGCCTGCCGCTCCCAGAGCGCGCTCTCGCGGGCGTGGTAGGCGGCGAGTGCGGCGAGGGAGACCACCAGCGCTCCCTGGCTGCCGGAGGGGCGGAGGCGGGTGTCGATCTTGTAGAGGGTGCCTTCCCGCAGCGGCACCTGCAGGTGGGAGAGGAGCCGCTGCGCGAGCCGCGCGAACCACTCGGGGTTGGCGATCTGGCCGCGGGAGCCGCCCTCGCTCTCGCCCTCGGAGTGGGCGTAGAGGAAGATCAGGTCGAGGTCCGAGTGGTAGCCCAGCTCGGCGCCGCCGAGCTTGCCGAGGCCGAGCACCGCCATCCGCGAGCCGCCGCCGGGCTCGCCGTACCGCTCCACCAGCTCGCTGCGCGCCAGCGCCAGCGATTGGCGCAGGCAGGCGTCCGCCACGGCGGTGAGCTCCGCCATCACCCCTTCGAGATCGAGGGCGCCCGAGACGTCGTTCAGGCCGATCCGCAGCACCTCCTCGTTCTTGAAGCGGCGAAGGGCCGCGAGCCGTCCCTCGAGATCGTCCGCCTCCCTGCCCGCCATCCGCGCCGCCGCCTCGGTGTGGAGGAGCTCGGCTCCCTTCCGCGGCACGGCGAGATCCCGGCGGATCAGGCCGTCGAGGAGCTCGGGGTGGCGCACGAAATATTTCGAGAGGAAGTCGCTGGTGCCGAAGAGTTCGAGGAGGAGGCGCGCGGTGGCCGGGTTCCTGGCGAGGAGCTCGAACCACGGCCCGGGCCGCAGCAGCGCCGAGCCGAAGTTGGCGAGGTGGCGCATCGCCTGATCGGGGTTGGGGGTGCGGGTCGCCTCCGCCACCAGCTCCTCGGCCTGTCCCTCCAGCGCCACCGGCGGGTTCTCCGCGAAGGGCGTGTCCGGCCTGCGGGCGAGGCGTTCGAGCTCGGCCAGCGCCGAGGCGGGATCGAAGAAGCCGCGCTCCGCCAGCGCCTGGATCCGCTCGGCGTCGGGGCGGGCGGGATCGAGGGCACGCTGCAGCACCGGATCCTGCTCCCGCGGCGCCGCGCCGGAGACGCCGAGCAGATCGCCGAACATCTCGCCCACGTGCTCGCGGCGGGCGCGGAGCTCGGCGAGGAAGGTGGCGAGCGCTGCCTCCGGCGGGCCCTGGTAGCCGAGGCCGAGGGCGATGCGGCGCCGGTCGGCGTCGCCTGCCGGGAGCCTGTGGGTCTGCCGTTCGTCGAGGGTCTGGATCCGGTGCTCGGCGCGGCGGAGGAGGAGCCAGCCCGCCGCGAGCTCGTCGCGGTCGCGGGCGGAGAGGCGGCCGGCGAAGAGCAATTTGTCGAGGGCGGCGAGGGTGCCGCGCTCCCGCAGCCTCGCGTCCTTGCCGGCGTAGAGCAGGAGCAGCGCCACCGCGACGAACTCCGCCTCGCGGATCCCGCCGGGGCCGAGCTTGAGATCGTCCCAGCCCGCGGCGGTCTCCCGATCGATCCGGGCCTTCATCGCCCGGATCTCCTCCACCGCCTGCAGATCGAGGGTGCGCCGGTAGATGAAGGGCGCGAGGCTCTCGAGGAGCTCCTCGCCCAGCTCCACGTCGCCCGCCATCGCCCGGGCCTTGAGGAGCGCCGCCCGCTCCCAGGTGCGGCCCTTCGCCTCGTAGTACCGGTAGGCGCTGTCGGCGCTCTGGGCGATGGGGCCCGCCCGGCCCTCGGGGCGCAGATCGAGATCCACGCGGAAGACGAAGCCGTCCTCGGTGGCGGCGGAGAGCGCCTTGACCAGCCGCTCCGCCACCCGGGCGTAGAACTGCCGGTTGGGGATCCTGCCTCCGGGACCGCCGGCGGTCTCGCCCTCGGCGCGGTAGAGGAGGATGAGGTCGATGTCCGAGGAGAAGTTGAGCTCCCCGGCGCCGAGCTTGCCCATGCCCAGCACCGAGAGTCCGAGACCGGGCAGCCCGGCGGCGCCGGCGGGCTCGCCGTGGCGGGCTGCGCTCTCCGCCGCGATCCGCTCCAGCGCCACCTCGACGCAGACCTCGGCGAGCAGCGAGAGCTCCGCCGCCACGTCGGGCAGCGGGCCGCTACCGCCGAGGTCGCGGGCGGCGAGCCGGAGGAACTCGCGGTATTTGAAGCGCCGCAGCGCCCGGAGCAGGCCCGCTTCGTCGTCCTTCGGCACCCTGCCGACGCGGCGGCGCAGCTCCCGGAGGAGGCGCTCGCGGGGCTTGGCCACCTCGTAGAAGGGGGTGGCGGCGAGGTGCATGGCGAGGCGCGGCCGCGCGCAGAGCTCCCGGACGAGGAAGCGGCTCCCGGCGAGGACCGGCACGAGCCTGCCGAGGAGCACCGGATCGAGGCGGGGCGGGGTTTGGTAGCGGGCGATCCAGGCCTCGACCCAGCGGGCGAGGGCGCCCGCGGTCGCCGCGGGATCGGCGGTCTCCGCACAGGCGCCGGTTGCGGCGTCGAGGGCGCCTGCGGGGATGCCCGCCTGCTGGAGGAGGAGGAGGTTGCGTGGGTCTGGGGAGGTCAAGGCCGGCGGAGCCTACGCTCTCTCCCGTGCGCAGGAAAGTGCCGGTACGAGGGGCGGCAGCGCTGCGCCCCAGCTGCACGGCAGCAGCGCGGCTGCCCGCTTGCGGTCGTCTTCGCGGCGGATCGACGACATCTTTTTTGGGCGGACAAACTACGGAAATCAGGCCGTTTGGGTTGCGTTTCCCCCGCGGGATGGGAAGAACTGAACGGTCCCCGACGACGCTCCCGGATGGCGCGTTGAAAGGCCGCATCCGGTTGCCCTATACCCCGCTGGTGCATACCTACACGCCGCCCTTCGATGCCCCGGGTGCAGGTTGGGAGAGGGCAGCCAAGTGAAGGAATTTCCGTACGATTGGGCGGACGTCGCCCGACGCGTGCCAGGACTGGGCCGGTGGCTCGAGCGCCTGCAGCAGCTCCGCGCGCGGTACGCCCATCTAGCAGCGAGGCCCGTGGTGGCAGAGCTCAAGGACCTGAAGAACATGACCCTGCGGGCTCTCCGCGAGCTCGCGCGCAGCGTTGTGGGGCCGGGTCACCCGAACCTCGAGACCCGCTCCGAGCTGATCGAGGCAATCACCGCGGCGATGGGACGGAAGCGCCCCGCTGCAGCACCTGGAGCCGAGGAGAGGCCCGCCGCCGACGCCGGCGACGAGCACGCGTGGGAGCAGGGGCCTGGAAGCCCTGGGAGCGCCCGCGAGCCACGCCCCGAAGGCTTTTTCGTCTCCCGCGTCCGCGGCGAGAAGGCGGCCCACGACGCGCCGCACGCCCTCACCGAGGATCGCCTCGCCGAGCCGGGGGCCCTCGACGAGGAGCTCGAGGCAGAGGCCGCTGCGGAGGAGGCGCTCGCGGAGGCGCCCGCAGCGCCGGCCTACGACGAGGGGCTGGGCGAGCTGCCCTGGTCCTATGGCGACGATGCGCTGATCGTGCTGCCCCGGGATCCCTACACGCTCTGGGTCTACTGGGACTACGCCCACCACACGGTGCAGGAAGCGATGCGCGGCCTGGAGAATCCGCACGCGCGGATGCGGGTCTTCGAGCAGGGGCGTCTCGTGCGCGAGCTCGACTTCGCGCTCGAATCCCGATCCTTCTACATCAACGAGCTGGCGCCGGGCCGGCACTACCGGGTGGAGCTCTTCTTCTACGGCACCAACGGCGGGCAGAACCGGATCGGCAAGCCGTCCAACACCATCGGCCTTCCGCCGCGGGGGCCGTCACCGGTCCTCGACGATCGCTTCGTGATGCTGTCGTGGGGCATGCCGCTCTCCCGCCGCCACGATCTCTTCAGCAGGGCACAGGCGGAGGCGGGCTTCTCCGGCGAGGAGCGCGACGCGCTCCATTCCGCCAGCGCGGGAAGGCCCCTCGGCGCCTCGGAAAATCTGCCGCCCGGCGTTCCCGGCGGCGGCAGCTCGAGCGCTCGCCCCTGGTCCGGCACCCGTTACGAGGGAGCGTAGACGATGCAGGGTTACCTCATCCTCCAGTTGCACGCACACCTGCCGTTCGTCCGCCATCCCGAGCACGAGCATTTCCTCGAGGAGGATTGGCTCTACGAGGCGATCACCGAGACGTACATCCCGCTCATCTCCCGCTTCGAGAAGCTGGCGGAGGAGGGGATCCCGTTTCGCGTGACGATGACGATGACGCCGCCGCTCGTGCAGATGCTCCGCGACGAGCTGCTCCAGAACCGCTACAGCCGGCACATCGACAAGCTCTGCGAGCTCGCCGACAAGGAAGTGCACCGGACGCGCAGCGGCGATCCCCGGATCCACAAGTCGGCGCAGTTCTACCAGCACCACTTCAACCACACCCGCTGGCTGTGGCACGAGCGCTACCGCAAGGACATCGTCGGCGCGATGCGCCGGCTCCAGGACCAGGGCTGCCTCGAGATCATCACCTGCGGCGCGACCCACGGCTTCCTGCCGCTCATGCAGATCCACCCCGAGGCGGTGCGGGCGCAGATCACCGTGGCGGCGGTCCACTACCGGCACCACTTCGGCCGGGATCCGGTGGGCATCTGGCTGCCGGAGTGCGGCTACTACCCCGGCGTCGAGCGCTTCCTCGCCGCCGAGGGGATCCGCTACTTCTTCGTCGACACCCACGGCATCCTCGATGCCACCCCCCGTCCGCGCTACGGCGTCTACGCGCCGCTCTACACCTCTGCAGGCGTCGCCGCCTTCGGCCGCGATCCCGAGTCGAGCGAGCAGGTCTGGAGCGCAGAGACCGGTTACCCCGGGCACCCCGACTACCGGGAGTTCTACCGGGACGTGGGCTACGACCTCGACTACGACTACATCCGTCCCTACATCCAGGCCACCGGCGAGCGGAAGAACACCGGCATCAAATACCACCGCATCACCGGCAAGAATCCGCACAAGGATTTCTACGACTGGGAGGCGGCGTTCGCCCGGGCCGACGAGCACGCGTCGAACTTCATGTTCAACAGGACCAAGCAGATCGAGCATCTCGCCGGCGTGATGGGCGACGAGCGCAAGCCCGTGGTCCTCGCCCCCTACGACGCGGAGCTCTACGGCCACTGGTGGTTCGAGGGGCCGGTCTTCCTGGAGATGTTCATCCGCAAGGCCGTGCACGATCAGAAGACGTTCAAGCTGGCCGCGGCCTCCGACTATCTCCGCGAGAACCCGGGGCAGCAGGTGGCGACGCCGCCGCTCTGCTCCTGGGGTGCCGGCGGCTATGCCGGGGTCTGGCTCGACGGCTCCAACGACTGGATCTACCGCCACCTCCACAAGGCGGCGGAGCGGATGATCTCGCTGGCGCGCGATTACAACGAGCCCACCGACCTGGAGCGCAGGGCGCTCAACCAGTCGGCCCGGGAGCTCCTGCTCGCGCAGTCCTCCGACTGGGCCTTCATCATGAAGACCGGCACCATGGTCGAGTACGCGGTGCGCCGGACCAAGGAGCACGTGCTCCGCTTCAACCGCCTCCACGACCAGATCCGCTCCGGGATGATCGACGAGGGCTGGCTCGCGTGGACCGAGTCGCGGGACAACATCTTCCCCGAGATCGACTACCGCGTGTACCGGCCGCTCTGATCGGCCTGCGGAGCGAGCAGGCGGTGGCTACCTTCTCCCGCAGGGGCGGCGGCGTCGCCCCGCGGAGGGAAAGCGGTGAAGCAGTCGTGGTGGATGCCGGCGCTGCTGCTCGTGCTCCAGGGCGCGTCGGGGTGTGGGGCGGAGGACGAAGGGGCCGCAGACGTGGCGCCGCGCTTCGAGCGCTCCTGCTCGACCGGCGAGGAATGCCCCGGCCGCAAATGCGTGCAGGTCGGGGAGAACCAGCAGGGCATCGCCGGGATCTGCTCCAAGGCCTGCAGCTCCGACGCGGATTGCGGTGCCGACGCCGCCTGTTTCCTTCTCGGCGGCGCCGGTGCCTCGTGCCTCTCCCTCTGCTCCGATACGGAACCTTGCGAGGGTGGCCTCGCCTGCGTCGTGGTCGGCACGGGTGGGGAGAGGGCCTGCTTCGTGGAGCCGGTCGCGGGCATGTCGCTGCCCTGACCCCAACCTCAGTCGTCCCGCACGGAGCCGCGCATCCGCTTGACCGAGCCGCGTTTCACCTTGCCCTCGATCCGGCGCCGCTGCGAGCCGAGGGTGGGCCGGGTGGGGCGCCGCTTCTTCGGGACGTAGTTCAGCTGTTCGAGTCGCGCGGCGAGTCGCTCCCAGGCCCTCTCGAGGTTCCGGATCCGGCTCCGCTCCTCGGAGGCGGTGACCACCGCGCCCGAGGGCTCGTGGCGCAGCCGCACCGCGTTGTCCGTCTTGTTCTTCTTCTGTCCGCCCGGGCCGCCGGAGTTGTAGAACTCGACCTGGCTGTCCCGCTCCATGGCCTCGCGGCTCGTGTCGTAGCGCATCGCACGCAACATCGTCGCTCGGCAGTCCCACTGCAAACGCGAATGTCGCGCGGCCCCGTCCGTGGGGGCGAGGACGCTTGGGGGAGGCCGGGGCCTGCGGTAGCATTCGCCCCGTGCTCCTGGCCCACCTGACCGACATCCACGTCGCCGACGAGCGCGACTACGCCGACGGCTGGAAGGCGAAGGTGCGCAAGCACTCCGAGCAGCTGCTCGATCGCCTCCTCGCCGATCTGGCCTCGTTCCGGCCGGATCACGTGGTCCTCACCGGCGACATCACCCAGACCGCCCGCCGTGACGAATTCGAGCGGGCGCGGGCCTACATCGACGCGCACCTGCCGGGGATCCGCGTGACCGCGCTGCCGGGCAACCACGACCGGTGGAGCGAGGCGGCGGTGGTGGGGCGCTTCTTCGAGCGGACCTTCGGCGACTTCAGCCTCTGCGACCTGGGCGGCGAGGGCTTCCCCTTCTGCCATCTGCTGGGGCGGGACGTGGCGCTGGTGGCGCTCGATTCCTCCCCCTTCGTGCCCGGTGCCAACCCCGCGGACGTGAAGGGCTACGTGGCCCCGGCGCAGCTCGAGCGGCTGCGGCAGCTGGCTGCGGACGAGCGACTCCGCTCCCGGATGCTGGTGGTCCTGATCCACCACCACCTGCGCCTCTCGAAGGAGGACGAGCAGGCCGTCGATCCCAAGGATCCGACGCCGCTGGAGAACGCACCGGACGTCCTCGCCGCGCTGCAGCAGGCGAACGTCGGCCTCGTGCTCCACGGCCACCGGCACAAGGAGATGCGCCTCGACCTGATCCTCGGCGACAGGCCCGTGCCGGTGCTCTGTCCGGGCAGCGCCACCCGCGTGGACCAGCGCCCGGATCGCACCGGCCGCTACGGCCTCTACCGGATCGAGGCGGGCCGCCTGGCAGGGGCGCGCACCCGTGCGTGGGACGCGAGCGCCGGCCGCTTCGACTGGGCCTGATTCGCCGTTCCGCTGCAGCACGATTCCCGACCGCCCCGCAGCCCGGCCGAGGCTCGCCTTCGACCCACTGCGTCGCCACCCTTCGCGGAAGGCGCAGGAGGTGGGTGTGGACCGGTCCATTCGGCAGGGCGCGTCGCCGCGGCTTCGGGTCGCGGTGGTCTCGACGCCCTTCGTTGCGGTCCCGCCCGTACGCTACGGGGGAACCGAGCTGGTGGTCGCAGAGCTGGTCCGGCGCCTCGAACTCCGTGGCCACGAGGTGGTGCTCTTCGCCACCGGCGACTCGCAGGTCGATTGCACCTGCCGCTCGCTCTTCGCCACGCCGGTCTGGCCGCCGGAGCCACTCGCCGAGCTGGCGCATGCGTCGTGGGCGGCGGACGCGATTCGACGCAGCGCCCGACCATTCGACGTCGTCCACGCCCACGTCGCCACCTTTCTGCCCTTCGCCCGGACGCTGGACGACGTGCCGGTGGTCTACACGATGCACCACGACCGGGACGAGCGGCTCAGCCGCTTCTACGCGGCCCTCCCGCCCGGCGTGCAGTACGTGGCCATCTCCGCCATGCAGGCGGCCCTGCACCCCGAGCTTCCGCGGCGGGTGGTGGTCCACCACGGTCTCGATCCGGCGCTCTATCCCTTCGGCCCGGAAGGGCAGGGCTACCTCGCCTTCCTCGGCAGATTCGCCGAGGTGAAGGGACCCCACACGGCAATCGAAGTCGCCGGCCGGCTCGGCAGGGAGCTGCGCATGGGCGGCAGGCCGCACCCCGACGACGCCGGCTTCCAGGACCGGGTGCTCCGCCAGCTGCTGGATCAGGATCACGTGCGCCCCCTCGGGGAGCTCGGCCACGGTGGGAAGATCCGGCTCCTCGGCGGCGCCGACGCGCTGCTCTTTCCCATCGCGTGGGAGGAGCCCTTCGGGCTGGTGATGATCGAGGCGATGCTCTGCGGCTGCCCGGTGGTGGCGTTCCGCGGCGGCGCCGTCGAGGAGGTGGTGGAGCCGGGCCTCACCGGCTTCGTCGCCAGGGACGGCGACGACATGGTGCGGCTGGTGCGCGACGAGGTGCCGCGGCTCGATCGGCGCCGGGTCCGCGCCCGTGCCATCGAGCGCTTCTCCAGCCGGCGCATGGCCGATGCCTACGTCGACGTCTACCGCGAGGCGATCGCGGCGCGCGGGGCACAGGCGGCGTTCCCCTGGAAGGAGGTTCCGTGCCCATGAGACAGCGCGCTGCACGGCGGCCGGGCGAGCCGATCTCCGGCGCCGAGCTCTTCGGCTACGACGACCCCTCGCTCGCCGGCGAATCGACGGCGGTCGAGAAGCTCACGCTGAAGAGCGGCGACCATTTCGCGGTGACCAACCGCCGGGGCGACATCGCGCCGGCAGGTGCCCGCGACATGGGCTTCTTCCGCGAGGACACCCGCTTTCTCTCCTACCTGGAGCTCTCGGTCTCCGGCGGCCCGCCGGTGGTGCTCTCCACGCAGACATCTACGGACTACGTCACCCAGATCGACATGACCGTCACCACCCGTGCGTTCGGCGGCATCTTCCTCGGCGATCCGGTCAACTTCCTCCACCTGCGCCGCGAGCAGCTGGTCCACGAGCAATTCGTCGATCGCTACACCCTCACCAACTTCGTCACCCATCCCATCGACTTCTGGCTCGAGCTCGCCTGGGCCGCGGATTTCGCCGACGTCTTCGAGATCCGCGGCATGCGGCGCGAGGCGCGGGGGCAATATCGCGTCCCGGAGATCCAGGGCGACGCGGTGATCGCCCGCTACCTCGGCCGCGACGGCAGGCGCTACCGGAGCGAGATCACGCTCCGCGGCGGGCCCTCGGAGATCGAGGCGCAGCGGGCGCGCTTCGATCTCCACCTCGAGCCGAACGCCTCCGCGGTGGTCGAGCTCCGCGTCGCCGCGCGCTTCGACGACGAGCCGTCGGTGGAGCACCTTCCCTACGAGGTGCAGGCCGAGTCGGCCCGCGGCGTCTACCGCACGTGGCGACACGCATGCACCTCGATCGAGACCGGCGACGCCTATTTCGACGCGGGGCTCGCGCAGTCGATCGCCGATCTGCGGGCGCTGCAATCCGAGCGCGGGGGCGAGCCGGTGATCGCTGCGGGCATCCCCTGGTACACCTGCCCCTTCGGCCGGGACACGCTCCTCACCGCCTACGAGGCGATGCCGGTGGCGCCGCAGCTCGCCCGCGACGCGCTGGTCTACCTGGCGGCGCACCAGGGCACGAAAATCGATCCCGAGCGGGACGAGGAGCCCGGCAAGATCCTCCACGAGGTTAGGACCGGGGAGATGGCGCGCGCCGGCGAGATCCCCCACACGCCCTATTACGGCACGGTGGACGCCACGCCGCTGTGGCTGATCCTGCTCTCCGAGTACTTCCTCTGGACCGACGACCGCAGCGCCGTGAGCGAGCTCCTACCCGCAGCTGCACGGGCGCTGCAGTGGATCGACGAGTGGGGCGATCCCGACGGCGACGGCTTCGTCGAGTACGAGAAGAAGGGCGCCCGGGGCCTCGACAACCAGGGGTGGAAGGACTCCCGCGACGGCGTGATCTTCGCCGACGGCACCGTCGCCAGGGGGCCGATCGCGCTGGTGGAGGTGCAGGGCTACGTCTTCGATGCCAAGCGCCGGATGGCGCAGCTCTACCGCCGCTTCGGGATTCCGGAGGAGGCCACCCGCCTCGCAGCGGAGGCGCAGGCGATGGCGCAGCGGATCGACGAGCGCTTCTGGATGGAGGAGAAGGGCACGTACGCCGAGGCCCTGGACGGCGAGAAGCGCCAGGTCGACGCCATCACCTCCAACCCCGGCCACCTGCTCTGGTGCAGGGCGGCGGTGCCGGAGCGCGCCCGCCGCGTGGGCGAGGTGCTCCTCGGCAGGGGGATGTTCAGCGGCTGGGGGATCCGGACCCTCGCCAGCGGGCAGCTCGCCTACAACCCGCTCAGCTACCACAACGGAACGGTCTGGCCCCACGACAACGCCCTCTGCGCCATGGGCCTCGCCAACTACGGGATGAACGGCCTCGCGGTGGAGGTGCTCGAGGGGCTCTACCTCGCCAGCCGGCACTTCCGGCACCACCGCCTGCCCGAGCTCTTCTGCGGCCTCGGCCGCAGGCAGGGCGACTTCCCCGTGCACTACCCGGTGGCCTGCTCGCCGCAGGCCTGGTCCTCCGCCGCCTTCTTCCTGCTCCTGCGCGCCTGCCTCGGCCTGCAGCCCGACGCGCCCAGGCGCACACTCCAAATCCAGAACCCGCGGCTGCCGCATTGGCTGGAGGACGTGCACGTCCGCGGCATGCAGATCGGACCGGGCAGGGTGAGCCTGCACTTCACCCGCACCGGTGAGGGCACCTTCGCTGCGGTGAGCGCGATGGAGGGGGAGCCGCTGCGGGTCCGGATCGACCTGGCGATCTGATCAGGCGGCGATGCTGCCGGGATGCTGCCGCGCGGCGGGTACTTCGTGGGAGTGGGTCCGGAGCTCCCGCCACGCCCGGAAGGTGGCGTGGCGCAGGGTGCCGATGGAGATCTCGCCGCCGGAGGCGCTCTCCGTTCGGGCCGCCTTCACGCCGCGCCACAGGGCGAGCGCGAGGAGGATGAGCGATCCGCCCGGCAGCACCAGGACCAGCAGAAGGAGAAGCCCCTTCAGCGCGAGATTCCAGCGGGATGTCCCCCCGGCTGCCGGGGCGGGTACCAGAGCGTCCATGCTCGATAGCACTTGCATTCCCTGTGCCCGCATGCTTGGCGATTTCGAGATGAGGAAATCCAGGGACTTGCGGGCGCATGGGGGGCGTTCTTCGGTGAACTCCCATGGCATTCTTGCCATAGCGTCCCCGCCGAACCACGGAAGCGCGGCTGCGTTGACGCGGCATCTGCGGGGTGGTTGATTCGCGCCCCATGTCCAGCCCGACCACCTTCGAGAGCATCGCCGACGTCGAATCCCGCCTGGGGCAGGCCGGCTACCTGCCGTCCCGGGAGATCGCCACCACCGCCTTCCTCGCCGAGCGCCTCGAGAAGCCGGTGCTCGTGGAGGGACCTGCCGGCGTGGGCAAGACCGAGCTGGCGCTGGCCCTGGCGCAGGCCACCGGCCGCGAGCTGATCCGGCTGCAGTGCTACGAGGGGCTGGACGAGAGCAAGGCGCTCTACGAGTGGGAGTACGCCAAGCAGCTCCTCTATACCCAGCTGCTCAAGGACAAGATCGGCGAGACCCTGGCGGGCACCCGGACCATGGCCGAGGCGGTGGATCGGATTGGGACCAGCGAGAGCGTCTTCTTCTCGGAGCGCTTTCTCCTCCCCCGGCCGATCCTCCGGGCGATCACCTCCGAGAAGCCGGCGCTCCTGCTCGTCGACGAGATCGACAAGGCGGACCCGGAGTTCGAGGCCTTCCTCCTCGAGGTCCTTGCCGACTTCGCGGTCACCGTCCCGGAGATCGGCACCTTCCGGGCGACGAACCGGCCCCGGGTGATCCTCACCTCCAACGCGGCCCGGGAGCTCTCCGACGCCCTCAAGCGCCGTTGCCTCCACCTCTACGTCGACTTTCCCGACGCCGCCCGGGAGGTGGCGATCGTGCGGAGCCGGATCCCCGGGATCCAGAGCGCCCTGGCCCAGCACGTGGTCGAGGTGGTCCAGAAGATCCGCAAGCTCGATCTCAAGAAGGCGCCGTCGATCGCCGAGACCCTCGACTGGGCCCGCTCGCTGGCGCTGCTCAACGCCGAGAGCATCTCGCCGCAGCTCCTCACCGAGACGCTGAACGTGCTCCTCAAATACGAGGGCGACGTCCAGCGGGCGCGGGAGCAGGCCCGGGAGCTGGTGCAGCAGGGCTGATCCGCTGCAGCGGCAGCAGGAACGGAAAACGGGCGGTCGGGTTCGAACCCGGACCGCCCGTTCTCGTCTCCGCGCGAAGCAGCGATTACTCCGCCGCGTCGGCCTTCGCCTCGGCGGGCGCCTCGTCGAAGTAGCCCTTCATGCCGATCTCGATCGAGGTCTTGTCGAAGCCGCCACCACCGCCGCGGCGATCCACCACGTACCACTTGCCCTTGAACTTGCCGGCCAGGTAGCTGGCGGCGTCGCCCTCGGAGAAGCCGTCCTCCTCGACGCGGTAGCTGTTCTCGGTGGTGTTGACGACGACGGTGCCCATCGCCGCCTGCTCGACGGCCTCCACCTTGTAGTCGTGGAGGATGTAGGTGTCCTTGGCCCAGTACCAGGGCGCCATCGGATGGCGATCCTCGCCGACCATCTTCTTGACGCTGGCGATCTTCTCCTGGGTCTTCGGGTGCTGCAGCTTCTTCAGCTCGCTCCACTTCTGCTGCTTCCAGAGGTCGAGATAGGTGCCGATGATCTTGCAGCCCTCGGCCTTGTCGCCCTGCAGCTCCTTGCACTGCTCGGCGACGCGGTTGGGGGTCGGCTTGCCGGGGCCGCGCTTCTTGGCGGCGAGCGCCGGGGCGGCGCCCACGGTCAGCCCGAAGATGAGGGCGAGGGTAACGGGAGTGCGCATGTGGGGTACCTCGGGGGAAAGTCCCCGGATCTTAGCCCGATAGCGGCCGAGCGCAACCCTCGGCTCCCGAATGCGACGGTCCCTTCGCCGTTGCGGCAGCCGTTTGCGGCCGGTAGGTTGCGCGGCTTCCCCGCGAGCGGAGTCGCACATGGCAGCCAGAAGCATTCGGATCTCGATGGGAGTTGCGGCGATCCTCGCGCCGGTGGCGCTCGGCGCCTGCAGCGGCGACGAGGACGGTGGCAACGGGACGGTGGGCCGGGCGATCGATCCGGGGGCGTTCCTCGCGCAGTGGCGGGCGGAGGTCTGCAGGGCCGCGACGCTCTGCGCCGGGACGGACGAGCCGGCGCTGGCGGGCTGCGGCTTCGCCGTGGGCCTCGGCGACAGGGCGGGCTGCGATCGCTATCTCTCCGACCGTGCGTCGGGTCTCGCCGCTGCCTTCGCCGCGGGCGAGGTCTGCTACTACGGGCCGGCGCGGGACTTCCGGGGAACGACGCCGACCAGCCTCTGCCTCGATCAGCTCCGGGCGATCCAGGCGCCGGGCGATGCCGCCTGCGTGAGCGGCGACGCAGCCACCTCCGCCTGCGAGGGCACCTCCGCCGGCGGCGCCGGCGTGCAGCAGGTGGCGGATCTCGGCAACGTGCTGGCGCTTCCGGTGGCCTGCCGCTGCGCCTTCGTGCCTGCAGGGCAGGAGCTGCCGCAGGCCTGTGCGGAGATCCTCGCGGGAACCGATCTGGCGGCGCGGACGGAGCAGGTCGGCGGCGGCACCATTTGCGGCGAGACGAGCTGCACCAACGGTCTGGACGACGACGGCAACGGCGCCGTCGACTGCGACGACCGCACCTGCGCCGGGAGCGCGATCTGCGCGGCGCCAGGGCAGGGCGGCGCTGGAGGCGCAGGCGGTGCCGGTGGAGCAGGCGGTGCCGGTGGAGCAGGCGGTGCCGGTGGGGCAGGCGGTGCCGGGGGCGCTGCTGGTGCTGGCGGCGCAGCAGGCGCCGGTGGTGCCGGCGGGGCAGGCTGAGCCACCCGGAGCGAACCCGATGCCGCTCGCGCGCCGTGCGCCTGGTGCAGCGATCGGGCACTGCGCTCTGTGGGGTGGTGTGATCGCGCGGGGATAGCGGGTAGGCAAGCCGCCCCACGAAAGGACACAAATTCTCCCAACTCGATTTCCGGTCCGCCCGCCGACGCGCTACCATCTCCTCCAAATGCGCAACAAGCGGATCCTGATCGTCGAGCCCGAGGCCGATTTCGCCCTCCAGATGGCTGCCGTCCTCCACGAGGACGGCTTCGCCACCACCGTCGCCCACAGCGCCCCCGAGGCGCTGCGGGAGGTCGAGGAGCGGCGCCCCGACCTCGTCTTCCTCCGTGCAGAGCTTCCCGAGCAGAACGGCTTCAGCCTCTGCGCGCGGCTCAGGCGCGACCGAACCCTCGCCGATCTGCCGATCGTGATCGCCTCCAGCGACAGCTCGCCGGAAGCCCTCGCGGAGCACGCCGGCAACCAGCAGTACGCTGCGAGCGCCTACCTCTCGGTGCCCTTCGCCATGGACGATCTGCGGGCCACCGTGGCCTGGCTCGCGCCGCCTCCCGATGCGGCGGAAGCCGATGAGGTCGAGGAGATCGACGCGGAGGAGATCCTCGAGCTCGAGCCGGTGGAGGAGGCGGAGGCCGCCACCAACGACGAGTCGGCCGCGGAGGTCGAGGGCGGCGACGGCGCCCTCGACGCTGCCGACGGAGCCGAGACCGCGGATGCGGACGAGGACGCCGCCTCTGCCCCGGCGAACGCGGAGGAGGACGAGCTCGGCGAGAGCCTCGACGAGGCGCTCCTCGGCGAGGGTCCCCGCGAGGCGCCGGCGCAGATCGCGGAGATCCCCGTGACCGCACCGCCTCGCCCGCCGAAGATCCCGCGGCGCGAGCGGCGGAGCGCCATCACCGAGGAGGACCGCGTCTTCCTCGATCGCACCTTCGGCACCATCGCCGACCGCAAGGCCGAGCTCCTCACCGAGGCGCGCGCCGGCGCGCGGCGCAGCGGGATGCGCCGCGATCTCCTCGGCACGCCCGAGGGGAAGCTCCAGCTCCTGCGCGAGGAGCTCCGCGGCCGCGAGGCGCAGATCGCCCGTCTCTCCGAGATCTGGTCGGTCCGCGAGCGCGAGCTGGCGCAGGTGGACGACAGGCTCCACGACAAGGAAGTGGAGATCCAGTCGCTGAAGATGCAGGTCGACGACCTGATGCGGCGGCTCACCGACGCCCGCGATCTCTTCCTGCGCAAGGAGCGCGAACACGGCGAGAACGTCGACAACCTCCTGCTCGAGCGCTTCCTCCAGGAGAAGGAGCTGATCGAGGTCGTCGCCGGCAAGGAACGCGAGATCAACCTCCTCCGCCGGGACCTGGGCAACCGTGGCGAGGAGCTCTCCGTCCGTGCCGCCGAGGTGCTGCGGCTCACCGAGGAACTCGATCGACTCGAGCGCGAACACTCGATGGCGCTGCTTCAGTTCGAGACCCACGAGGACGAGCTGCTTCGCACCATCGCCGGTCGCGAGACGCTGATCGCGGGACTCGCGGACGACGTGCGGTCCCTGCGCGCCACCGAGCAGGCGCTGCGGCTCGAGATCGACGAGCGGCTCGCGGAGGCCGGCAGGCTCCAGCGCGCGATCGCCGTTGCCCTGGATGCGGCGGTGGCCGACCGCGAGTGGCAGCTCCGCACCGCAGGTGCAGCTGCCGACGCGGCGCTCGCCCGTGCAGCAGGGGCCCTCGATGCCGAGGCCGCCGCGCGAAGGGAGCGCGAGGCGCAGGTAGGCGCACTCGAGGATCGGATCTGCAGCCTGGAGATCGAGCTGCAGGAAGAGGCTGCGGAGAGCGACGCGCTTCGCACCCAGCGCGACGGCATCGCGCAATCCCTCGGCGAGCGGATCGCCGAGCGGGAGCAGCGCTTCGCGGTCCTCGACGACGACTTCGCCACCTTCCGCAATCTCGCCGAGCGCCGCGAGGAGGAGCTCTCCGCGGAGCTCTCCGCCCGCGCCGAGCAGGTGGGCTCCCTCGAGGGCGAGCTCGAAGCGCTGCGGGCGGAGAAGGCGGATCTCGAGGCAGAGCTGCGCGCGGAGTTCGATGCGCTTGCAGCGGAGAAGGAAGCCCGCGAGGAGGCCCTCGTCGCCGAGGTCGCCGCCTGGGTCGAGCGGCACGAGGAGCTCGAGGCGCGGCTGGCTGCGGAGACCGAGCGCGCCCTGGCGGCGGAAGCCGATCTGCAGGGCAGGCTCGACGAGACCGTGGGTACGCTCGCAGCGGCGCACGAGGAGCTGGCGCAGGTCCGGCAGGATGCACGGGACCGCGAGCACGAGCTCGGTACCGAGATCGCGCGGCTCCAGGCGGAGCTCGCTGCGCGGATCGAGGCGGCGGAGCAGCGCGAGGGCGAGCTCGTCGGTGAGATCGCCCGGCTCGAGGGGGAGCTGGCGGAGTCCCGCGAGGAGCGGGAGCGTACCGGCGCTGCGCTCCGCGGGGAGATCGAATCCCTGCAGCTGGAGCTGGCGGATACCCGTGGTGCCGCCGCCGCTGCAGAGCGCGCGCTCCGCGAGGAGATCGAGACGCTGCAGTCGACGCTCTCCGATCGCATCGCCACCGCGGAGCGGACCGAGGCGCAGCTCTTCGCGGAGATCGACGCGTTGCAGGCGAACCTCGCCGAGCGGATCGCCGCAGCAGAGCAGGCCGAAGCCGAGCTGCGGGGGGAGATCGAGCGCCTGCAGACCAGGCTGGCCGATCGGATCGGCGAGGCCGAGCGGACCGAGTCCGAGCTGCGCCGCGAGATCGAGAGCCTGCAGTCCACGCTCGCCGATCGGATCGCCAGCGGCGAGCGCACCGAGTGGGAGCTGCGCGCGGAGGTCGAGGCGCTGCAGGCGACGCTCGCCGAGCGTACGGCTGCGGCGGAGCGGACCGAGTCGGAGCTCCGCGGCGAGATCGGTGCGCTGCAGTCCACGCTCGCCGAGCGCATCGTCGCCTCGGAGCAGACCGAGGCGGCGCTCCGCGGCGAGATCGAGGCGCTCCAGGCGGACCTCGCCGAACGCATCGACATCGGCGCCCGCACCGAAGCGGAGCTCCGGGGCGTGATCGATGCGCTCCAGAGCGAGCTCGCCGAGCGCACCGCCGGCGCCGAGGCGGCAGAGCAGCAGCTGCAGGCCACCATCGAATCGCTGGAGCAGCGCCTGGCAGAGCGCGCTGCAACCGCCGAGCAGGCGGAGGCGCTCCTCCGGGCCGAGATCGAATCGCTCCAGGAGGATCTCGCCGAGCGTATCGCCGCCGGCGAGCAGACCGAGGCGGTGCTGCGGGCCGATCTCGGACAGGTGCAGGAGGCCTTCGCTTCCCACCGCGAGGCTGCGTCCCGCACCGAGGGGGAGCTGCGACAGCTGCTCGAGAACGAGGAGGCGCTCCGCGCAGCCGAGCAGGCGGAGGCCGCCGAAGCGGCTGCTGCGCTTCGCACCGAGATCGATCGCACCGAGGCGCGGCGCAGCGCACTCGAGACCGAGCTGCTCGGGGTGCAGGCCGAGAAGGCACGGCGCGAGGAGGCGCTCGAGGGCGAGATCGCCACGCAGCACGAGCGCGCCACCCGCCTCGAGCACGACCTCGAGTCGCAGCGCGCAGGCTTCGCCGCCCGGGAAGAGGAGCTCACCACCGCCCTCGCCGAGCGCAACGAATCCCTCGTCGACGCACGCTCGGAGATCGAGCGGCTCGAGGAGGAGCTGCGGATCCTCCGCTCCGACCTGGGCGGTCGCGAGCAGCAGCTCAGCGGCGAGCTCGCCGACGCACGGCTCAAGGTCGAGGAGCTGGAGAGCCACCTAGAGGAACTGCGCACCGAGCTCTCGGGTCGCGAGCTCAACTGGCAGGCGGAGCTCGCGCAGCGTGCAGCCACCGCCTCCGAGCTCGATCGGAAGCTCGCCGCCCTGGCGGCGGAGAAGCAGAAGCGCGAGGAGCAGCTCGGGCGCGAGGTCGCCGGCAAGACCGAGACGATCCGCGGCCTCGAGAAGCGGCTCAAGCAGGCGGAGGCCGAGAGGGACGAGCTGCGCAGCAGCGCCGAGCTCGATCGCACCGGGCTGCAGAGCCGCCTCGCCGCACAGGCCGAGGAGGCGGAGCAGCACCGCGCCGCCCTCGAGCAGGCCCGGGCCCGGATCGCCACCCTCGAGGAGCGCGCCGCCGAGCTGGACCGCGGCGGGAAGAGCGCCCTCGCCACCAGGAACGCCCAGGTGCAGGAGCTGGGGCAGCAGCTCGCAGCGGAGCGCGAGAGCGCCCGCCGCCGCGACGAGGAGCACCGGCAGGCCACCGCCCGCTTCGAGGCGCAGCTCACCGCGCTCCAGGCCCAGGCGGAGGAGGCTGCGGCGGAGCAGCGTCGCACCCTGCAGGATCTGGGGAGCCAGACCCAGGGCAGGGCCCGGAAGATCCAGGAGCTCGAGGTCGCCCTCGAGAACGCCACCACCCATCGCTCCCGCATCGAGCGGGAGAGCGCCCAGAAGCAGGCGGCGCTCGAGGCCCGGCTCCAGGAGATCTTCGCGAGGCTCCAGACCGCCGTGCGCGAGCGCAAGGAGATCGAGGGCCGGGTCGGCAGGGAGATCGAGGAGACCCTCGCCCGCCACAAAGCCGAGCTCGAGCGCCGGGAGCAGCAGCGCGGCCTCGAGGTCGCCAGGCTCCAGGCAGCGCTCCAGGAGAAGACCCGGGCGCTCAAGGTCACCGAGCTCGAGCTGGGCAGGGTGAAGAGCAAGCTCGAGGGCCGCGGCCCCGTGGCCCGTCCTGCCGCGGCGCGGGCCAACGTGGTTCGCTCGGCTCCGGAGGACCTCGAGAAGACCCGGGTCGCCTTCGACGCCGCACTTCCCGACGGTGATTCCGAGGAGATCGAGCTGGAGATCGACAAGCTCTGACCTGGTCGGCCCCCACGGCAGGGGGCCATCGCGCCGTTGTGCCCGTGGCCCCGCCGTGGCGTAATGGCGGCATGTCGCGAACGAGGGGAGGGCACACGGTGCGCTGGGCACCGGTGGCGGCCGCATTGTGGCTTGCCGCCCTCTCCGGCTGTGCCGACCAGTGGCTGCCTGCTGCGCCCGCAGCAGGTACCCCCGCCCGTTGCCCAGCGGGAACGCGCCTCGACACCAGCGACGGCAGCTGCGTCGCCGCCGGCTGTTCCTCCGACGACCACTGCCCGGCGGGCTGGCGGTGCAGCGGGCTCGACGGCATCTGCGTGCTCCCAACGCCCGATCCACTCGATCCGCAGCCGGAGAGCTGCACGAGCGGCAGCGTCCGCTGCGACGTCGGCGGCAGGCGGGAGCTCTGCTCCGGCGGAAGCTGGATCGACTTCGCCTGCCCGCCGGACCTGCAATGCAGCGGCGGCATCTGCGTCTCCTGCCGCGCCGGCGCACGCCGCTGCGCAGCCGAGGCGCCTGCGGCCTACGAGCTCTGCAACGAGGAGGGGAGCGGCTGGCGCCGGGTGGAATGCCCCGGCGAAGAGGCCACCTGCGCCGCTGGCCGGTGCCGGATCTGCGAGCCGGGCGCGAGCCGCTGCACCGAGGGCGGCCGCTCGGTGTGTGATCCCGCGGGGACCGCCTGGTTCGAGAGCCCGTGTGGTCCGTCGAGCCGCTGCGTCGAGGCGGGGGGCGGCGCCAGCTGCCAGGCGATGGCGTGCACGCCGAACGAAGGCAGCTGCCACCCGACGGATCCTTCGCGCCGCCTCGTCTGCGCCGCGGATGGGAGCGCCATCGTCGAGGTGGCGTGCGCGAGCGGCTCCACCTGCCACGAACCGAGCGCCACCTGCCTCGACGCCTGCGCCCGCGCAGCTGCGGAGGGGCGGGGCGCCGGCTGCGAATATTGGTTCACCCACCTGCCCAACGGCGCGGGGCTGCGTCTGCCCACCGCGGCGCTCACCCTGGTGGTCGGCAACCCGGGGCCGGATCCTGCGGCGATCACCGTGGATGCAGCGGACGGCGTCCGCCTCCTCGAAGGAGCGCCACTCGCTGCTGGGCAGATGATGGAGCTCCCCCTGCCGTGGCAGGCCTTCTCCGGTACCGGAGATTCCCGCGGCGCCTTCCGCCTCGGCTCCACCGCGCCGGTCGTGGCCCACACGGTGAGCCGGGTGGCAGGCGAGGATCGGAACCGCTGCATCGCCCGCGGCTGCTACGAGCCGCCCTGCTGGCCGGACGACAGCTGCGCGGTCTACACGACGAGCGGCGACGGCACGCTGCTGCTGCCCTGGCATCTGCTCACCCAGGCCTCCGGCGCCGGCAGCGGCTATCTGGCCTTCACGCCGCGCCACCAGCAGGAGATCCGCGCCAACCCGGGTCTGCTCAGCCTCGTCGGCACCAGGGACGGCACCACCGCCACCGTGGAGTTCACCGCGTTCACCGAGGTGAGCGGCGCAGCGGGCAGCACCGCCTACGCCCCTGGCGACGTGGGCATCTTCGGCCTCGAGGCCTTCGACGTGCTCCAGTTCGCCACAGCCGCCACCGGCACGAGGACCGGCCTCTCGGTGGGCGGCGTGGAGCGCGCGGAGTGGGCGAACGACTTCGCGGGCACCCGCATCGGCAGCGACGCGCCGCTGGCTGTCTTCGCCGGCACCGATGTGGCCCGACTGCCGCTGGAGTCGAGCGCCACCGATCATCTCGAGGAGCAGCTTCCGCCGCGCGGGCTCTGGGGGCGGCGCTACATCGGTATGCCCCGCGGCCCCGGCGACCGCTTCGCCCTCGTGATCGGCGCGGGACCGGCGCTGGTCACCTCCACCGTGCCCCTCGCGCTCGAGGACGGAAGCAGCGGGCAGGTCTTCTCCTCGCTGCCGGCCCGATCCGTCCTCCGCTTCTCCGCCGCCGCCCCCTTCGAGATCCGCAGCGACGAGACGGTTCTCCTCCTCCAGCTCACCGCAGGCGAGGACGGCGTCGAGCCCGCCTTTCTCTCGGTGCCGCCGGTGGAGCGCCACCGCACCCGCTACCTCGTCCACGTCGGCCCCGGCTCGACCTCGGAGCTCCACCTCGTCGCCCCGCGCCTCGATCCTGGCGGCGCCGTCTTCGACGTGCGGATCGGCAGCGCGGTGGTCTCGGGCTGGGAGCCCTTGCCGGGCACCGACCTGCGCACCGCGCGGGTTCGCCTTTGCGCCGGCAGCGGCAGCCCCTGCGCGGTGGAGGGGTTCTACACGGTGCAGGCGGCGGAGCGCTTCGGCCTCGTGGTCCACGAGGGCGGCGGCGTCGGCATCGCCTACGGCGGTGGCCTGGGCGACGCGCCCGGCATCTACCGGCCGCCGACCTATTGAAGCGCAGGCTCGGGATCAGCCGGCGCGCTGCTGCGCTGGCCCGAGCGGGACCTCCGCCTCCGCCGCGGTGATCTGCCGCCGCCGCTCGGGATGGAGCTCCATCCCCGGCCGGTAGGCCGTGCTCCGATTGCGGCCGCCGCGTTTCGAGGCGTAGAGGGCGCTGTCCGCAGCGTCGAGGATCGCGATGGCGTCGCCGCCGTCCGCGGGGAAGGTCGCCACGCCCACCGAGGCGGCGACGCTGCCGCCGCCGGGGACCGCCACCTCGTGGATAGCGAGCCGGATCTTCTCCGCCACCTCGACCGCCTCGGAGGCTGGGAGCCGGGGGAGGATCACGGCGAACTCCTCGCCGCCGAAGCGCGCCACCGTATCGACGCGGCGCACCTTGCGCCGCAGCGCCGCGGCGACCTCCTGCAGCACCCGGTCGCCGGTGGCGTGGCCGTAGGTGTCGTTCAGCTGCTTGAAGTGGTCGATGTCGATCATCGCAACGGTCACCGCGTCGCCGTAGCGCTCCGCGCGCCGCAGCTCCATTTCGAGGTGGGCGAAGAGATGCCGGCGGTTGTAGGCGCCTGTGAGCGCGTCGGTGATCGAGAGCGCCACCATCTGCTCGTAGAGGCGCGCGTTGGCGATGGCGAGCGCCGCCTGCCCGGCGATGCTGCCGAGCAGCTTGAGATCCTCGGGGGCGAAGCCGTCGATGCGCCGCCGCGCGAAGAGCAGGGCGCCCACCACCTGATCCTTGTGCTGCATCGGCACCGCGAGAAGCGAGCCGTCCTCGCCGCCCACCTCGACGCTGCGCTGGAGTACCAGCTCGCCGGTGGCCACCGCGTCGCCGGCGGGACCGGCACCGATGGGCTGGCGATCGCCGGAGGCGAAGCGCTCGGGGAGCACGCCGTAGACCGTGCGCACCAGCAGATCGCCCTGCGTCTCGTCCACCAGCAGCACCGCGAAGCCGTCGAAGCCGAGGGTGGTCGCCACCAGCTCGCTCAAGCGGCCGAGGAGCTCGCCGAGCTCCAGGGTCGAGTTGAGCGAGCGGGTGATGTCGAAGAGGAGGGAGAGCTCGCGCAGACGCTCGGCGAGCCGCCGATTCGCCTCCTCGACCAGGCGCGTCTCCCGCTGGAGCTCGGGCTGGAGCGAGAGCTCCTCCTGCATGCGGCTCACCTCGCGGCTGCGCTCGATCGCTGCAGCCTGGTGATCGACCAGCTCGGCGAGGAGTTCGTTCACCGTTTCCGCGACCTGGCCCACCTCCGCCGGCGGCAGCACCGGCAACCGGGCGATCCCCCGTGAATCCCGCACCCGCGCCATCGACTGCGCGAGCCGACGCAGCGGCGCCAGCAGCACCAGCCACGCCACCGCCGCGACGCCGGCGAGGCTCGCGAGCCCGACGGCGAGGCCGAGCCGCCAGCCCGCGCCCGCCGCCACGGCGCCGCCGATCCCCGCGGCGACGCAGGGCAGGGCGGCGAGGAGAAGGAAGCGGCCTGCGGCCGTGTGGTGGAAGGATGGGGACACGCGCTCTCTCCCGCTGGGGCCGTTCCGGCCGGAGCGGTTCGTTGTCGGCACCGTAGCAGAGCGCACGTGCGCGTAACAACGCGGGTTTCCCGGAGGTCCCGGAGCTGCCGGCGGGGCGTTCCGTGGTAGCCTCGAGGCCATGTTCCTCACCAGCGCGCTCCTCGACCGGGCCGGCGTGATCCACGGCTTCACCACACGCGAAGGCGGCGTCTCCGAGGCGCCGTGGGATGCCCTCAACCTCGGGGGCTCGGTGGGCGACGATCCCGCGGCGGTGGAGGCCAACCTCCAGCGTCTCGCAGCGAGCGCCGGCATCGCGCGCGAGCGCTTCCGCGGCGCGGTGCAGGTCCACGGCGACCGGGTCCTGCTGGTGGAGGAGGGCCCCTGGGACCCGTCCAACGAGGGCGATGCGCTCCTCGCCACGGCGTCGGGGCTCGCCGTCGCGGTGAAGACCGCCGATTGCGTCCCGATCCTGCTCTTCCAGCCGGAGACCGGGGAGGCAGCAGCCGTGCACGCGGGCTGGCGCGGCACCGCTGCGGCGATCGTCCGCCGGGCGGTGGAGGCCCTCGCCTCCCGGGGCGGCGATCCCGGCTCCACGCTGGCTGCGATCGGCCCCTGCATCGGCAGGTGCTGCTACGAGGTCTCCGCGGAGCTCGCCGCCGACTTCGGCAGCAGGATCGGCCCCGGCGTGGTGGAGGGTCGCCGCCTCGATCTCGCCGAGGCGAACCGCCTCCTCCTCCGCGAGGCCGGTCTGCAGGAAGGCGCGATCGACGTGCTCTCCCGCTGCACGGCATGTGAACCGGTCCATTTCTTCAGCCACCGCCGCGACGCAGGGCGGACGGGCCGCCACCTCTCGTTCGTGGCGGCGCGCGACGGGCGGTCGCTTTCTTGACACCCCCTTCGCTCCGCCCGTACCATCGCGCCGATTTCGCAGCCTTTTTTCGGGATCTGCCCTTGAAAGTCTCCTCCCTCGCGCTCGCCACCGTCGCCGCCGCCCTGCTCTCGGGCTGCGCGCACGGCGGGGCTGCGTCCGAGGCGGAGCTGGCAGGGCTGCGCGAGCAGGTGACCAGGCTCCGGCAGGATCGGGAGAAGGATCGCCGCCGCCTCGAGGCGCTCGAGGTCCAGCTCGCCGCCGTCGCCCGCAGGCAGCAGCAGGAGAAGCAGAAGCCCCCGGCGCCGAACTCCGCTCGTTCCGCACCTGCCGACCTCTCGGTGGTCCGCCTCGCGCCCCCGGCCCCGGCGCCCGCACCGGCAGCTCCCGTCGAGGAGGAGGACTCCTTCGTCTTCATCGTCGACCGTGGCGACGGCGACGAGGGTGCTGCCGGGACGAGCCGGCCCCTGCGGCAGGCGCGCCGCGGCATGGGCGGTCCCGCCGGCGGGGTCGACACGGCGCCGCCGATCCCCACCGCGATCGAACTCCAGGATCCCACCGAGCCCGCTGCGGGAAGCGACCGCTACGACGCGGGCCTCGACGCGATCACCCGGGGCGATCTCCCTGCGGCGGTGGCGGAGCTCGAGGCCTTCCTCGCTGCCCACCCCCGCGATCGCCGCGCGGACAACGCGGTCCTCGCCCTGGGCGACGTCTTCCGCCAGCAGCAGATGCCCGGCAGGGCGCTGCAGCAGTGGGAGCGGGTCGCCACCGATTATCCCGCAGGAGACGCGGTGCCCGACGCGCTGCTCCGGTACGGGGAAACCTGCAGGGAACTGGGCCGCAGCGCCGCATCGCGCGCTGCGTTCGAGCGGCTCGTGCAGAACTACCCGGGCACCCAGGCCGCGACGCGCGCTGGCGCGTACCTCGCCGAAGGAAAGTGAAGGAGTCGCCGATGCGTCGTTCGCTCGCGCTGGTAGCCATTCTCGCCGTGTCCCTCCCGGGCGCCGCAGCCGCCCAGGAAGCGGCGCAGCCTCCCGCGGAGGGCGGGCCCTCGGAGGTGGATCACCTCCCCGTCGCAGGCGACGAGACGCCCCGTGATTTCGGCGGCGCACCCGACGACGTGGTGCCGAGCGTCTCCGGTGACACGCACACGGTGGAGCGGGGCGACACGCTCTGGGACATCTCGGGCAAATACCTGGAGAACCCCTGGTACTGGCCGAAGGTATGGTCCTTCAACCCGCAGATCGAGAACCCGCACTGGATCTATCCCGGTGACGAGATCCGGCTGCAGCAGGACGACGGCGCGGCGCCTGCCGGCGGCCCGATGGCCGATCTCTCCAAGGGCGACTTCACCGATCCCGGCAGCGACGACGTGAGCGTCGCGGGCCGCATCGGCGTGCAGCTTCCGAAGAACCTCCTCGCGCCCACCGCCGGCTTCGTCACCGAGCAGGAGCTCGCCGAGAGCGGCGTCCTCGCCAAGTCCTGGGAGGAGAAGGCGCTGCTGATGGAGGGCGACCGGATCTACGTCGCCTGGCAGGACGCCGCCGACCAGGTCGAGGTCGGCAACACCTACGTCATCTACCGCACCGACCGCGAGGTCTCGCATCCCGAGGAAGGCGGCACGGTGGGTTACCTCACCCGCGTTCTCGGCACCGCCCGCGTGGTGGACGCGAAGCCGAACGCCGACTACGTGACCGCGGTCATCGTCCGCTCGCTCTCCGAGATCGAGCGCGGTGATCGGATCGGCCCCGTCGCCGGCGAGCTCTCCCACCGGGTGAGCCGCGTCTCCAACCGGTCGGAGGTCGACGCCTTCATCCTCGCCACCCTCGAGGAGAACCTCGCGGAGCTCGGCCAGGGCCACCTCGTCTTCCTCGACAAGGGGAGCGAGGACGGCCTCGTCGCCGGCAACACTCTCGACGTGATCCGCGCAGGTGACGGCCTCGAGGACGACGGCTACACGCCCCATTTCGACGAGGAGCTGCCGGTGGAGAACATCGGCTCGCTGATGGTCGTCGACGTGAAGGAGCGCACCGCCGCGGCGCTCGTGGTCCGCTCGATCCGCGAGCTGCGCATCGGCGACCGGGTGGAGATGCGGGTCGCCGCCAACTGATCGGGCGGCGGTGACGCGATTCGCGCGGTGGCGGCTTCCCCCGGGGAGCCCCGCCGCGTTCGTCTTTTCGGGCCTTCTGCTGGAAGGCCCTCGAGGTCGTAGTGGACAAGCGGTCGGCCCTCGTCCTGGGTGGCATCTTCGGCGGCGTCTTCGTGGCGCTCTTCGGCTTCCTCTTCCTCTCCTGGACCGTGGTGCAGGGGCAGGGGCGCGCGAGCTTCGGCGGCGGCCGCATCGGCGTGGTCGAGGTGAAGGGCCCGATCATGGAATCGGACGATGCGGTGCAGCAGCTCCACGACTTCCTCGAGGACGATGGCATCCAGGCCGTGGTGGTGCGGGTCGACTCCCCCGGCGGCTCGGTTGCGCCCTCGCAGGAGATCCACACCGAGGTGCGGCGCCTCGCCGAGAAGAAGCACGTCGTCGTCTCGATGGGCGGCGTCGCCGCCTCCGGCGGCTACTACCTCGCGGCGCCGGCGGATCGGATCTTCGCCAATCCGGGCACGCTCACCGGCTCGATCGGCGTGATCAGCCAGCTCCCCAACGTGGCGGAGATCACCGACAAGCTCGGCTTCAAGATGAACGTGGTGAAGAGCGGCGCCTCGAAGGACGTGGGCAATCCCTTCCGCCCCTTCACCGACGCCGATCGCGCGGTCTTCCAGTCGATGATCGACAAGGTCTACGAGCAATTCGTCGCCGCCATCGTCGAGGGGCGCAAGCTCCCGGAGGAGAGGGTCCGGGCGGTTGCCGACGGCCGCGTCCTCACCGGCGAGGAGGCGGTGGAGCTGGGCCTCGTCGACGAGCTCGGCAACTTCCACGACGCGGTCCGCGCAGCAGCCGACCTCGCCGGCATCGAGGGCGATCCGCACCTCGTCTACCCGCCGGAGGAGAAGGTCTTCGGCATCGAGTCGCTGCTCGCCGATGGCGCCCGTGCTGCGGTGCGCGCCGGCGTGGGCGAGCTCGAGCGGCAGGTCGAGGGCGCCGCCGCTGGTCCGCAGCTGCAGTACCTGCTGCCGGGGTATTGAACGATGGAACGACTCTGGGCGCCGTGGCGCCTCGCCTTCGTCGAGGGGAGCGAGGAGAAGCCGCAGGGCTGCATCTTCTGCCTCTTCCCGAAGGAGGGGCGCGATCGCGAGCGGCTCGTCCTCGGACGGAGCGCGCACGCCTTCGTCATCCTCAACAAATACCCCTACAACAACGGCCATCTGCTGGTGGTGCCCGGCGCGCACGTGGCCGATCCCGCCGAGCTCGCCGAGGAGGCCTTCCTCGATCTGCAGCGGTTGCTGCGCGCCAGCATCGCGGTGGTCCGCGAGGTCTACGGCCCCGACGCGCTCAACGTCGGCATGAACCTCGGGCGCGCCGCCGGTGCCGGCATCGCCGATCATCTCCACTGGCACGTGGTGCCGCGCTGGGCCGGCGACGTGAACTTCATGCCGGTCCTCGCCGAGACCCGGGTGATCCCCGAGCACCTCGACGCCACCTGGGCGAAGCTGCGCCCCGCCTTCGACCGTGCGCTCGGCGCTTGATCCGATCCCCGGCGTGCCGCCGGCGGAGCGCCTCGTCGAGGCGAGCCATCCGCCGGAGGCGCGGATCCACAAATGGGAGGCCCGCAAGGATCTCGGCGTGGTCTCGGCCTGGATCGAGGCGGGCTCGGCGCCCGGCGATCTGGTGGTCGATCCCTTCATGGGCAGCGGCACCGCGCCCATCGCCGCCGCCCGACTCGGGCGCCGCGCCATCGGCATCGACATCAACCCCCTCGCGGTCGAGTTGGCGAGGCTCCTCGCTGCGCCGCCCGAGGTCGACGCGGTGCGCGCCGGATTCCGGCGCGTCGGCGATCGCCTCCGGGGCGATGGGGCCCGCACGCTCCCCGGCCTCGGCGCCCTGCGCGACCTCTATGCCGCCGCCTGTCCCTGCTGCGGCGCGGCGGCGGAGCTCGCCCACGCGGTCTGGTCGGTCCATGTCGCCTGCGGCTGCGGCGCGGTGACGCCGGCCCACGCCCTGCGCAAGGGCGGCGGCCGCGGCACCGCCGGGGCGAAGCGCTGCCCCTCGTGCGGCGGCCTCCCGTCCCGGGGCGGCGACGCCTACCGAGGCAGCGAGCTCCACCTCTGCTTCGTGCGCTGCGGCAGCTGCGGCCTGCAGGAGGCGGCGCCCACCGCAGCCGATCACGCCACCGCCGCAGCGCTCGAGACCGCCCGCCACCGCGCCGATCTCTGGACGCCGTCCGGTGTTCCCCTCCGCTATCCCGACGGTACGCCCTTTGCGCAGCTGCGCCACGCGCTCCGGGGCAGGCCCGTTCTCGACGAGCTCTGGACCGGCCGCAACTGGCTCGCCACCGGCCTCGTCGCCGAGGCGATCGACCAGGAGGAGGGCGCCGTTCGCACCGCCTTGCGGGTCTCGCTCTCGTCCATCGTCAAGGCCACCAGCCGCATGCCCACGGTGAACAGCGGCGGCTGGCGCAACAAGGGCACCGGCCTCTCCAGCCATCTGCTCGGCATCTTTCCGATGCACCTCGAGCAGAACGCCTGGGAGGAACTCGAGCGCCACGTGATCCGTCGCCTCCTCCCGGGCCTCGCGGCTCTCGCCGGCAGGCAGCGGGTTCGCCTCGTCGACGCGCCGCTTTCCCCTGGCGAGATCGCGCTGCGGCAGGGGCCCGCTGCGGAGCAGCTCGCCAGCCTGCCGGCGGAGTCGGTGGGCTTCGCCTTCGCCGATCCGCCCTACGGCGACGCGGTCCAGTACGCGGAGCTGGCCTATCCGCAGCTGGCCTGGCTCGCCCGGCCCCTCGCAGGCGATGCGCTCGGCAGCCGGCTCGGGCGCTGGCTCGAGCAGGTGGTGGCCCACGAGGTGGTCGAGAACCGTGCCCAGGGCAAAGGGCGGGCGGCCTTCGCCACCGGCCTCGGCCAGGTTCTCGGCGGGCTCCGGCGCGTGCTCCAGCCAGGCCGCGCAGCGGTGGTGACCTTCAACAGTCCCGACGAGGGTCTCGTGCGCCTCGTCACCGATCTCGCCACCGGCGCAGGCCTCGTGCCTGCGGGCATCCACCACCAGGCCGCCTTCAAGCCGAGCCACAAGGGCGCCTGGCACGAGGGCACCGCCCGCGGCACCCTCTACCTCCGCTTCCTTCGCCAGTAGCCCCGGGGCTATGCTCCCCCGGGTGGATCCCGTTCTCGCCAGGCTCCTGTGGGCAGCGCTCCTCGGCATGGCCGTCGGGGCCGTGCTCGGCGTGCTCGTCGCGGCCATGGGCAAGCGCCGCAGGCACGTGCAGGCAGCCGAGCGCCACGCGCTCCTCGCCCAGTTCCGTTATGCGCTGAGCGACGATCCCGACGGGGCCCTCGAGGAGCTCACCACCCGTGTCGCTGCCGAGGATCCCGGCGGCGTGGAGACCTTCTTCGCCCTGGGGTCGCTCCTGCGTCGCAAGGGCGATCACGGCAAGGCCATCGCCCTCCACGAAAAGCTCCTCGGCAACGCCAGGCTCCATCCTACCGTGCGCCGCGCCGCTGCCTACGAGCTCGCCCTCGATTTCCGCAGGGCGGGCATGCACGGCCGCGCCACCGACGCCCTCGAACGGCTGCTCAAGGCGGAGCCCGAGCACCGCGAGGCGCTCCGGGAGCTCCGGGAGATCGCCGAGGAGGAGAGCGACTGGCCCAGGGCCATCGCCGCGCAGGAGCGGATCCTCGCCCTCGGCGGCGGCGGCGCCACCATCCTCGGCCACCTCCACGCGGCCCACGCCCGCGCGCTCCTCGCAGGGGGACGGCTCGACGAGGCGGCTGCAGCGGTGGACCGCGGCCTCTCCGCCGACCCCGACGCAGCCGACGCCCTCGCCGCCAGGGCGGAGATCCGCGCCGCAGGCGGCGACGCCGCCGCTGCCGCCGCAGCCCTCGGCCAGGCCCTCGACCGCTGCCCCGATCTCGCCGCGGTGATCCCGCTCGCCCACGTGGACGAGGCCTTCCTCACAGACCGTCTCGCCGTCCACCCGGCCCACCCCTGGCTCCGGCTCGCCCGTGCGCGGCAGCGCCGCGCCGCGGACAAGACCACCGCGGCAGCGGAGGCCCTCCGCGATCTCATCCGCCTCCATCCCGGCCTGGCGGAGCCGAGGCAGGAGCTCGCCGAGCTCCTCCTCGCCGGGCCGGAGGCAACCGCCGAGAGCTTCCGGGCCGAGCTGCTGGCGCTCCTCGCCGGCCTCGGCGCCCCGGCGCGTCCCTTCGCCTGCAGCCGCTGCGCGGTGGAGCTGGTCGGCTTCACCTTCCGCTGTCCGCGCTGCTTCGGCTGGGACACCGTTCGACGCACCGACCCGGCCGGCACGGAACGGACGGGGCATCCTGGCGAGTTCCCCACGGACAGACGCGCAGGAACGTGATATCCGGCGCGGTCCTGTCGGAAAAACCCCGGCAAATTGACCCCATGGGGAAGCCGCACGTAAGGTGCGGCCCCGAGGCAGCGTCGGCGGCGCGGCAGCGCGCGGGCCTGCCACAGGAGCACAGCGAGAATGCGGGAGACGGTGCGGCAGATCTTCGAGGCGACCATCGGCCTTTGCGTGGCCGACGGCCTCCTTCCCCCGGCGGTGGAGGGATCCTCCTTCTCCGTGGAGACGCCCAGGAACCCGGAGCACGGCGACTACGCGGTGAACGCCGCGATGGTGCTGGCCAAGGCAGCCGGCAAGCCGCCCCGCGCCATCGCCCAGATCCTCAAGGATCGCCTCCACGATCCCGACGGGATCCTCTCGGGCGTCGAGATCGCGGGCCCCGGCTTCCTCAACGTCCGCGTCGATCCCGCCTGCTTCTTCCGCTCCCTGCGCCTCGTGCAGGAGAAGGGCGAGCGTTTCGGCCACTGCGACCACGGCAGGGCGCAGCGGGTGATGGTCGAGTACGTCTCCGCCAACCCGACCGGCCCGATGCACGTGGGCCACGGCCGCGGCGCGGTCACCGGCGACGCCATCGCCCGCCTCCTCAAGGCCGCGGGCTGGGACGTCACCCGCGAGTACTACGTCAACGACGCAGGCGGGCAGGTGATCGCGCTCGCCCGCTCGGTCTGGATCCGGGCCCGGGAGATCTGGGCAGCGACCCACCCCGACGCAGGTCTCGAGCCGATGTCGCTCGGCGAGGACGACTACAAGGGCGAGTACGTGGTCGACGTGGCCCGCGCCGTGCTCGATCGCTGGCCGGAGGCGGAGCGCGAGGCCCTCGTCCAGGGCCCCTTCGAGCAGATCCGCGTGCCCCTGATGCGCCGCGCGGTGCAGGTCGTCCTCGACACGATGATCAAGCCGGATCTCGAGGCTTTCGGCATCGAATTCGACAACTGGTTCTCGGAGCGCACCCTCCACGAGAACGGCGAGATCGAGAAGGCCCTCGCGGATCTCACCGGCCGCGGCTTCATCGAGGAGCGCGTGCTCCCGCCGCCCCGCGGCATCGAGCGCGATCCCGACGCCGACACCGAGGGCAGGGCGCAGCTCGTCTTCCTTTCGCACCGCTTCGGCGACGACACCGACCGGGCGATCAAGAAGGCCGACGGGAGCTATACCTACTTCGCCGCCGACGTGGCCTACCACTGGGACAAGCTCCAGCGGGGCTACGATCGGCTGGTCAACGTCTGGGGTGCGGATCACGGCGGTTACGTGCCCCGCGTCCGCGCCGCGATCCAGGCGATGGGCAAGCCCGCCGAGGCCCTCGACGTGGTCCTCGTGCAGATGGTGAACCTGCTCAAGAACGGCCAGCCCGTGAAGATGGGCAAGCGTTCGGGCAACTTCATCACGATCCGCTGGCTCCTCGACGAGGTGGGCGCCGACGCGGTCCGCGTCTTCTTCCTCATGCGCCGCGGCGACGCGATGCTCGATTTCGACGTCGAGCTGGCCAAGGCGCAGAGCAAGGACAACCCGGTCTTCTACGTGCAGTACGGCCACGCCCGCTGCGCCGCGATCCTGCGCAAGGCGGTGGAGGCCGGCCTGCCCAGGCCTGGCTTCGACACCGACCTCTCCCGGCACCTCACCATGCCGGAGGAGCTGGAGCTCGCGAAGCGGATCCTCGCCTTCCCGGAGCTGGTCGCGGGGGCGGCGGAGGCACTCGAGCCCCACCGGATCGTCTTCTTCATCCAGGAGACGACCGCCGCCTTCCAGAGCTACTACGAGAAGGGGAAGCGGCAGGGCGAGAAGGTGATCTCCGAGGACCGGGGCAAGACGATGGCCCGGCTCTACCTGATCGCCTGCATGAAGCAGGTATTCGCCAACGCGCTCGCGCTCCTCGGTGTCTCGGCGCCGGAGCGCATGGCCCGCGAGGCGGAGGACGAGGAAAGCTGACCGCGCCCCCCCGTGCACCGGGGGAGAGCGGAGGAGTGTGATGCGGGACGTCGGGCGGATCAGGGAAAAGATCGAGATCGTTCTCGACAGCAGGCAGGTGGTGTCGATCGTCCTCGGGTCGGCGGTGCTGCTGGGGATCGTCTTCTACCTCGGCGTCACCGTCGGCAAGGACCTCGCCGCGGCGCAGCCGGCGCCGCCGGCGGATCCCCTCGCCGAGCTGGATCGGCAGGCGGAGGCCCTGGCCGAGAAGCTGACCTTCCCCGACTCGCTCACCGACGAGGCGGCGCCGCCGATGCCCTCGGCGGAGGCTGCGGCTGCTGCGAAGGCCGAGTCCGAGCGGGCCGCTGCGGCCGAGGCGGAGCGCGCCCTCGCCGCTGCGGAGAAGGCTGCTGCCGAGAAGGCCGCCGCCGATGCGGAGCGGGCGAAGGCCGAGGCCGAGGCCGAGGCCGAGGCAGCAAAGGCTGCAGCGGACGCGCGGGCCGTCGCCGCGGCGAAGCCCGTGGATAAGGCCCCAGCAGCCCCGAAGCCCGCAGCGCCGCCGAAGGTCGAGGCTGCTGCAGGCGGCTTCACCGTGCAGGTGGGTGCGATGCCCAACCGCAGCGAGGCCGACGCGCTGGTCACCCGCTTGCGGGGACAGGGCCTTTCACCGTATGTGGTGGCCGCCGACATTCCGGGGAAGGGGACCTTCTACCGGGTGCGGCTGGGGCGCTTCGCGAGCCGCGACGAGGCGAAGCGCTATCTCGCCGACGTGCAGCGGGAGACCCAGCTCAGCGGATTCGTGGCGCAGGTGGACGGGTGATGGAGATCACACGGGTCGAGAAGCCCTGGGGCTACGAGCTGTGGTGGGCGCGGACGGATCGCTACGTGGGCAAGCTGCTCCACGTGAAGGCGGGCCACCAGCTCTCGCTGCAGTACCACGTGAAGAAGGACGAGACGATCCACCTGCAGCGTGGCGAGCTCGTGCTCGTGGTCGACGAGGGGCAGGGGCTGGTGGAGAGGCGCCTCGCGCCCGGCGCCAGCTACCACATCGCCCCGGGCATCCGGCACCGGATGATCGCGGTGACCGATTGCGACGTGCTCGAGGTCTCCACCCCCGAGGTCGACGACGTGGTCCGCCTCGAGGACGCCTACGGCAGGGTGAAGCAGACGGCCTGAGAGCAGCCGGGCAGGCAGGCGCCGGCAGGCCGCATGCTTGACCGGCTCATATATGGTCACATAGCGTGCCGCCACATGGGCCGGAAGAAGATCAGCACGACCATCTACATCACCCCCGAGCAGGACGAGAAGCTCAAGCTCCTCAATCGGAAGACCAAGGTCCCGATCGCGGAGTACATCCGGCAGGGGATCGATCTGATTCTGGAGCAGCACAAGGAGCAGCTGCCGGGCCAGCAGGAACTCTTCAACTTCGAGCGCCGCTCCAGCTGATCCGAGGCGCCGAGCCACCTGGCGAGCAGGCCCCCGTGCTGTTTGGGGGTCCCCGGGTGATGCGCATCCGGGCCACCAATCTTTACGTTGCTCTGACCGGGAACGGGCGCTTGCCCGGGGCCCACGAGCGACGCGGGTCGATCCCCGAGGTCGGCAACTACAGAGGGGTAGTACATGAAGGTTCTGATCACGGGTGGGGCAGGGTTCATCGGCAGTCACATCGCAGACGGCGTCCTCGCCGCTGGCCACGAGGTCGTGGTCCTCGACAACCTCTCCTCCGGCAAGCGCGAGAACGTGCCGGCGCAGGCCACCCTGGTCGAGGCGGACATCCGCTCCGACGAGGCGGCCCGCCTCGTCCGCGAGGGCGGCTTCGACGCCGTGATCCACCAGGCCGCCCAGATCGACGTGCGCAAGTCGGTGACCGACCCGCGCTTCGACGCCGACGTGAACCTCCTCGGCATGCTCAACCTGCTCGAGGCCGCGGTGGCAGGGGGCGTGCAGCGCTTCCTCTTCGCCTCCTCCGGCGGCGCCTGCTACGGCGAGCAGGACGTCTACCCGGCGCCGGAGAGCCATCCCACCAGGCCGGTCTCGCCCTATGGCGCCTCGAAGGCAGCCGGCGAGCTCTACCTCGGCTACTACGGCTTCGAGAAGAAGCTCTCCTGGTGCGCGCTGCGCTACGCCAACGTCTATGGCCCGCGGCAGGATCCGCACGGCGAGGCGGGCGTGGTGGCGATCTTCACCGGCCGCTGCCTCAAGGACGAGAGCTGCACGATCTTCGGCGACGGCAAGCAGACCCGCGACTACGTCTACGTGGGCGACGTGGCCCGGGCCAACGTGCTGGCGCTCACCAGCGACTACGTGGGCCCGCTCAACGTTGGCACCGGCGTCGAGACCGACGTGGTCGAGCTCCAGGCCGGGATCGCCCGCGCCACCGGGGCGAAGACGCCCGCCGCCTTCGCCCCGCCCCGGGCAGGCGAGCAGAAGCGCAGCTGCATCGATCCGGCGAAGGCCGGCGCGGTCCTCGGCTGGAAGCCCCAGGTGAGCCTGCAGCAAGGGCTCGAGCGGACCGCCGCCTTCTTCCGCGAGCTGCTCGCCCGCGCCGCCTGAAAAAGCACCGACGCCCGGCGCCGTGAATGCGGCACCGGGCGTCCCTTGTTCTGCGTGGCAAGGTCCTTGCGCGTGTGCTAGGACCACGCCCTTCGCCGTACCAGCCGAAGAAGCCCGGATGCCCGCAGAAAACGCCCATATCCGCAATTTTTCGATCATCGCGCACATCGACCACGGGAAGTCCACCCTGGCCGACTGCCTCCTCGATCGCACCGGTACCGTCACCGAGCGCGAGGCGAAGGAGCAGCTGCTCGACTCCATGGAGCTCGAGCGGGAGCGCGGGATCACGATCAAGGCCCAGACCGTCCGGATGAACTACCGGGCGAAGGATGGGAAGGACTACGTCCTCAACCTGATCGACACGCCGGGCCACGTCGACTTCCAGTACGAGGTCTCCCGCTCGCTCGCAGCGTGCGAGGGCTCCCTCCTCGTCGTCGACTCCACCCAGGGCGTCGAGGCCCAGACCCTGGCCAACGTCTACCTGGCGCTGGAGCACGACCACGAGATCGTGCCGGTGATCAACAAGGTCGACCTGCCCGCGGCGGATCCCGAGGGCGTGCGCGCCGAGATCGAGGAGGTCATCGGCCTCGACGCCTCCTTCGCCGTGCCCGCCTCCGCCAAGATGGGGATCGGCATCGACGAGATCCTCGAGGCCGTGGTCGCCAGGGTGCCGCCGCCGAAGGGTGAGGTCGACAAGCCCACCAAGGCCCTGATCTTCGACTCCTGGTACGACTCGTACCGGGGCGTGGTGATGCTCGTCCGCGTGCTCGAGGGCAGGATCTCGAACAAGCAGAAGGTCCAGCTCTGGAGCAACAAGAAGCAGTTCGAGGTCCAGGCCGTCGGCTACTTCCGCCCCAAGCCGATCCCCTCCGACGAGCTCATCGCCGGCGAGGTGGGCTTCCTCATCTGCAACATCAAGGACGTCCACGACGCCAAGGTCGGCGACACGATCACCGACGCGGTGAGGCCGGCGGAGACGCCGTTCCCGGGCTTCAAGGAGATCAAGCCGATGGTCTTCTCGGGGATCTTCCCCGTGGAGAGCCACGAGTACGAGAACCTCCGCGACGCCCTCGACAAGCTCAAGCTCAACGACGCCGCGCTCACCTACGAGCCGGAGGTCTCCCAGGCGCTGGGCTTCGGCTTCCGCTGCGGCTACCTCGGCCTGCTCCACATGGAGATCGTGCAGGAGCGGCTCGAGCGCGAGTACAACCTCGACCTGATCACCACCGCGCCCAGCGTGGTCTACAAGGTCCACACGGTCGACGGCGAGACGCTCAACATCGACAACCCGTCGAAGCTCCCCGCCGTGCAGAAGATCGAGCACATGGAGGAGCCGATCCTCACCGTGAACATCCACGTGCCCAACGAGTACGTGGGTGCGATCCTCAAGCTCTGCGAGGATCGGCGCGGCGTGCAGAAGGATCTGAAGTACCTCGGGCCCAAGCGCGTGCAGATCACCTACGAGCTGCCCATGGCCGAGGTGGTCTTCGACTTCTTCGACAAGATGAAGTCGGCGACCAAGGGCTACGCCTCCCTCGACTACGAGCTCCTCGGCTTCCAGCAGTCGAACCTCGTCAAGCTCGACATCCTCGTGAACGCCGAGCCCGTCGACGCGCTCTCGATCATCGTCCACCGCGACCGCGCCTACCAGCGGGGCAAGGACGTCTGCGCCAAGCTGCGGGAGGTGATCCCGAGGCAGATGTACGAGGTTGCCATCCAGGCCGCCATCGGCGGGAAGATCATCTCCCGCGAGACGGTAAAGGCGATGCGCAAGAACGTGCTCGCCAAGTGCTACGGCGGCGACATCAGCCGCAAGCGCAAGCTGCTCGAGAAGCAGAAGGAAGGCAAGAAGCGGATGAAGCAGGTCGGCACCGTCGAGATTCCGCAGGAAGCCTTCCTCGCCGTGCTGCGGGCGGAGGACTGATCGCCTTGTCGAAGATCTCCAGCGAGGCCACCGGGGTGGCCACCAGCGCGCCTGCCTCGGCCCCCGCTGCGGGCGAGAAGAAGCGGGAGAAGGAGAAGCCGAAGGGCTTCTTCGCCGCCATCAAGTCGATCGCCCCTGCGGTCGCCGTGGCGCTGGCGATCCGCGCCTTCCTCTTCGAGCCCTTCTCGATCCCGTCGGGCTCGATGCTGCCCACGCTGCAGATCGGCGACTACGTCGTGGTGAGCAAATTCGCCTACGGCGTCCGCGTGCCCTTCACCAACGAGATGCTCTGGCAGAGCGATCTGCCCGACCGCGGCGACGTGATCGTCTTCGAGCGGCCGACGCCGCCCAGCGAGAACCTGATCAAGCGGGTGGTCGGCCTGCCCGGCGAGATCGTGCGGATCGAGGGTGGGGTGGTCTTCGTCGACGGGGTGAAGCAGCCCCGCGAGCTCCTCGAGACGGCCTATCCCCTCGACGACTACGACGAGCGCTCCCGGCGCTGGGTCGCCACCCGTGCCGACCTCTACGTGGAGCAGCTCGCGCAGGAGGACGGCTCGCCAGAGCCCCACTTCGTCCTCGAGCAGGTCCGCGGCAGGGCGCCCGACGGGCCCTACCAGGTCCCCGCAGGCCACGTCCTCGTCCTCGGCGACAACCGCGACAATTCGGCGGACTCCCGTGTCTGGGGCTACGTGCCCCTCGGCCACATCCGGGGCAGGGCCGACGTGATCGGCTTCTCCTGGGGCCAGGACGGTCTGCGGACCGATCGCCTCTTCCGCGGGCTCGACGCAGAAGTCCCGAGCGGGGGCTAGCAGCTTGGCCCGTCGGCAGCGGCCCCACCAGCACCTCGCCGATCTCCTCGCCGAAACCCGGCGAATCGCGCGGCGCAACAAGCGCAAGCTGGGCTCCCATCTGCTCGCGGAGATCACCGCGCTGCAGGGGGAGGCGAAGAACGCCCTGGCCTCCGGCGACGAAGCCCGGATCGCCAGGGCCACCGCCGCCCTCGAATCCGCCGCCTCGAAGCACCTCGAAGGGCTGCGCCGCTCCTTCGCCCGCGAGGCGTTCGAGATGGTGCTGGTGGCGCTCCTCCTCGCGGTGGCGGTGCGCCTCTTCGTGGTGGAGGCCTTCCGGATCCCCTCGGGCTCGATGGTGCCCACGCTCCTGCCCGGCGACGTGGTTCTCGTCGACAAGTCGGCGTACGGGGTCCGTCTCCCGGGCGGAACGGAGCTCCTCCCAGGGGCGCTGCCGGCGCGGGGCGAGGTGATCGTCTTCGAGAATCCCGCGCAGGCAGGCGAGGTGATGATCAAGCGGGTCGCCGGCCTGCCCGGCGACGTGATCACCCTCGTCGACGAGCGGGTCCACATCGGCGGCCTGGCGCAGCCGCGGCAGCTGGTGGCGGAGCGCTTCGACTACTGGAACTACCGCGACGAGCTGCGCTACTGGCATCCGCAGAGCGGTAACCTCTACCTCGAGGAGCTGGGCGGGCGGCGCTACGCCACGATCCACTCGCGACTCTTGCCCAGGCCGCGGCCCGGCGAGGGTCCCTTCGAGGTGCCGGCGGGCCATCTCTTCGTCCTCGGCGACAACCGCGACGACTCCGCCGACGGCAGGACCGACGGCGGCTGGTACGTGCCACTCGCAGCCGTGCGGGGCAGGGCGTCGATCGTGGCGCTCTCCTGGGGCCGCGGCGGCCTCTGGCCCTGGGGCGACGAGGGCCTTCGCTTCGGCAGGATCCTGCGCGCCGTCGACGGGCAGGTGGTCCAGCCCGGTGCGCTTCCCCTCCACGACGCGGCGGCGAGCTTGCGGCTCGCGCTGGAGGAGGAGGGCGTCGCTGGCCCCGCAGCACCGCCGGAGCCGCCCGCGGTGGCACCGGCGCCAGCGCCGGAGCGCGAGCGGCAGGAGCTGCGCCCCTCGCGACCGCGCCCCGACGCGCTTCCCGCTTCTGCACCGGTGGAACCTGCAGCGGAGGAGGCCCCGGCGCCGGCCGAGGCACCTGCTCCGAGCGGCGCCGGCAGCGAGCAGCAGCGCGATGGCGCCGACGGGCTCGCTGCAGCCTGATCCCGCGCGGCCCGAGTTCTTGCGTCGCTCCGCGCCGCTGCGCCAAGATGCGCCCCATGCGTCCGAGCCTGCGTCGCCGCCTCGCCTGCGAGCGCGGTGCGATCAACTTCGTCACGACCTTCGCCGTCCTCGCCATCGCCGCGACGGGCTACCTTCTCTACAGCTACATCCCGCACTGGATGACCAACCGCGAGGTCGTCGCCGCGATGCGCGAGGCCGCCTACCAGGGCTGGCGCACCCGCGACGACGACCAGATCCGGCGGATGATCCGGGCCAAGACCGATCGCCTCCTCTACGTGGAGGACGAGCTCGGCCGGGAGTGGCCGGTGATCGACGAGGGGATGATCCGCGTCGACCGCGACGACGACTTCATCTACGTCGACATCTCCTACGAAATCCCGATGCACTTCCCCGGAACGCAGAAGATCCGGCAGATCCACTTCGACAATTCGGTGAAGACGGATCTCAAGTCGCCGCTCGCGGACTAATATCCAGGTCCATGAGCGAAACGCGCGTGCTGCTCGACGAGGCAGCGATCGAAGAGGCCGTCTCGGCATTGGCAGATTGGCTCCTCGCCGCCAACCAGGGCGCGGAGGAGCTCTGCTTCGTCGGGATCCAGCGCGGCGGCGTGCCCCTGGCGCAGCGCCTCGCCGAGCGGATCCGGGCGGCGACCGGCGCCGAAGCGCCGGTGGGCATCCTCGACATCACCCTCTACCGCGACGACCTCGGCGCCCACCCGGTGCCGCAGGTGGGGCCCACGAAGATCACCTTCCCGATCACCGGCCGCCCGGTGGTGCTGGTGGACGACGTGCTCTACACCGGCAGGACCGTGCGCGCCGCCCTCGACGAGCTCACCGATTTCGGCAGGCCGCGCCGGGTCTGGCTGGCGGTCCTCGCGGAGCGCCCGGGCCGGGAGCTTCCGATCCAGGCGGATTTCGTCGGCGCTTCGGTCGAGGCAGGCCCCGGCGACAACATCGAGGTGCGCCTGCGCGAGCAGGGCGGGGCGGACGAAGTGGTGCTGCACCGGCGGTCCTGACGTGGGCCGAGGCGAGCCGCCGGGCGAGATCACCGCAGAGGGAGCGGCACGGCCCTACGCGGCGCTGCGGGTGGGCACCCACCGCCTCGCGATCCTGCGGGACGGCGCGCAGACCTACCACGCGATGCTCGAGGCGATCCGGGCGGCGCGCTCCGCCATCCTCTTCGAGACCTACATCCTCCGGGACGACGAGACGGGCCGCCGCTTCGCCGAAGCGCTCTGCGAGCGATCCCGGGCCGGGGTCGAGGTGAGCCTGCTCTACGACGCGTGGGGCTCCGACGTCTCGGACGAGTTCCTCGAGGAGCTCCACGCTGCGGGGGTCCGGACGCTGGCCTACCACCCGCTCCGCTTCCACGGCAGGCTGGCCGCGTTCTTCGCGCGGATCTACCGCCGCGACCACCGGAAGATCCTCGTGGTCGACGGCACCGTCGGCTTCACCGGCGGCGTCAACATCAGCGACGACTACGCCGTCTGGGGAGAGGAGAAGCGGGGCTGGCGCGACACCCACCTCCGCCTCGAGGGCCCCGCCGTCGCCGAGCTCCAATTCCGCTTCCTCCGGGCCTGGCGCCGCCACCGGGGCGCGCCCATCGACGAGCGCCGCCACGAGAGCAGGGGGCGCAGGCCCGATCCGCTGGTGCGGATCGTGGGGACGGCGCTGCCGGGCCAGCACGGCGCCATCGGCAGGGTCTACCGCAAGTCGATCGCCCGGGCGCAGCAGCGGATCCGGATCACCAACGCCTACTTCCTGCCGACGATCCGGGTGATCCGCGCGCTCCGCCATGCCGCCCGGCGCGGGGTGGACGTGCGGGTGATCGTGGCGGGCACCACCGACGTGCCGGCGGTGCGCTTCGCCTCCCGCGCCCTGTACGAGGCCTTCCTCAAGGCCGGGGTCCGGATCTTCGAGTGGCACGGCAGGGTGCTCCATGCCAAGACCGCCACCATCGACGGGAGCTGGTCGACGGTGGGCTCCTCGAACCTCGACACCCTCTCGCTGCGGGTGAATCTCGAGGTGAACGCGGTGATCGAGGATGCCGCCTTCGCCGCTGCGCTGGAGCGGATGTTCGAGGAGGATCTCGCCCACTGCAGGGAGGTGACGATGGCCGACTGGCACGCCAGGCCCCTCTGGGAACGGGTGGTGGGCGGCTTCGCGCTCCTCTTCCGGCGCTGGCTGTAGGGCGGCGCTGGCTGTAGGGCGCCGTACCGCCGTGGCGAAGCCGCCGTACGTCCGCCGTTGAACCATCGGCGCTGGTGCGCTATAGCTCCGCGCCCGATATGGCCCACCCCCGCCAGCACCTCCTCGGAATCGAGTCCCTTGCCCGGCAGGAGATCGAGTCGATCCTCGATTCCGCCACCTCGATGAAAGAGGTGCTCCGCCGCGACATCAAGAAGGTCCCGGCGCTCCGGGGCAAGACGGTGATCAACTGCTTCTTCGAGAGCTCGACGCGCACCCGCTCGAGCTTCGAGATCGCAGCCAAGATCCTCTCCGCCGACGCGGTGAATTGGAGCTCCTCGGGCTCCTCCACCAGCAAGGGCGAGACGCTGATCGACACCGCGAAGAACCTCGAGGCGATGCGCCCGGACATCATCGTGATCCGGCATGGCGCCTCCGGCGCGCCGAACCTGGTCGCGTCGCGGGTCGGGTGCGCGGTGGTCAACGCCGGCGACGGCGCCCACGAGCATCCCTCCCAGGCGCTGCTCGATGCCTTCACCCTGCGGGAGCGGTGGGGCTCGCTCGAGGGGCGCACGGTCGCCATCGTCGGCGACATCCGCCACAGCCGCGTCGCCCGCTCCAACGTCTACTGCCTCCAGCGCCTCGGCGCGAAGGTGCGGCTCTGCGGCCCGCCGACGATGCTGCCGCTGGGCGTCGAGGCCCTCGGCTGCGAGGTCACCTCCGACCTGCGCACCGCGGTGGGCGGCGCCGACGCGGTGATGATGCTCCGGATCCAGACCGAGCGGATCTCCGAGAGCCTCTTCCCCACCGGCCGCGAATACTCCCGGTACTACGGCCTCTCCCGCGCCAAGCTCGATTGGCTGAAGGAGGACGCGCTCGTCCTCCACCCCGGCCCGATCAACCGCGGCGTGGAGCTCGAGCCCGAGGTCGCCGACGGCGATCGGTCGGTGATCCTCGACCAGGTCGAGAACGGCGTGGCGGTGCGCATGGCCATCCTCCTGCGCGCGGCAGGCGCAGGCCCCGAGGCAACCTCCGCATGAGGCCCGAGATGATCGTCCTCCAGAACGGCCGCGTGCTCGATCCCGCGACCGGCGTCGACGGCGCGCGCACGGTGCGCATCGAGAACGGGCGGATCGCCGCCATCGACGATCCCGGCGCCCGGCAGCCCGCCGGGGCGCAGGTGCTCGACTGCGCCGGCAGGTGGATCGTGCCGGGTCTCGTCGATCTGCACGTGCACCTGCGCGAGCCCGGCGAGGAGTACAAGGAGACCATCCTCTCCGGCCTGCGCTCCGCCGTGGCCGGCGGCTTCACCGCCGTGGTCTCGATGCCGAACACCAAACCGGTGATCGACAACGCCCACCTGGTGCGCTTCGTCCTCGACAAGGCGAAGGAGGCGGGGCTGGCGAAGGTCTACCCCTCGGGCGCCACCACGAAGGGCCAGAAGGGCGAGGCGCTCGCCGAGTACGGCGACATGAAGAGCGCCGGCGCGGTGATGATGACCGACGACGGCCATCCGGTGATGAACCCCGGGATCATGCGCCGCGCCCTCGAATACGCGAAGGCCTTCGACCTGCCGATCATGGTCCACGAGGAGGACCTGAACCTGGCGGCTGGTGGCTGCATGCACGAGGGCACGGTCTCGATGCGCCTCGGCCTCAAGGGCTTCCCGGCAGCGGCGGAGGACGTGATGGTCCTCCGCGACATCGAGCTCGCGTCGCTGACCGGCGGTCGCCTCCACATCGGCCACCTCTCCACCGCAGGCGCCGTGCGCGCGGTGCGGGAGGCGAAGCGCCGCGGCCTGCGGGTCACCGCCGAGGCCACGCCGCACCACTTCACGCTCACCGACGAAGCGGTGGCCACCTACGACACCAACGCGAAGATGTGCCCGCCGCTCCGCTCGCAGGAGCACGTGGACGCGGTGCTCGAGGGGCTGGCGGACGGGACCATCGACGCGATCGCCACCGACCATGCGCCGCATTCCTCGGTGGAGAAGGACGTGGAGTTCGAGCGGGCGTCGAACGGCATCGTCGGGCTGGAAACCGCCGTCCCCCTCACCTTGGCGCTGGTGCGGCGGGGCGTGATCGGCGAGAAGCGCGCGATCGAGTTGCTGAGCACCGGTCCGTGCCGGGCGTTCGGCCTGCCGGGCGGCACCCTGGCCGTCGGTGCAGCGGCCGACGTCACGGTGATCGACCCTGCGGCGGAATGGACCGTGGAGCCGGCATCGTTCGAGTCGAAAGGCAGGAACAGTCCGTTCGGCGGCTGGAAGGTCCAGGGCCGCGCGGTCCTGGTCATGGTCGACGGGCGGATCGTCCACGGCGGCGAGCAGAGGAGCAGGTGATGGGTATCTCGAGGCGCAAGGCCATCCTCGCATTGGCGGATGGCACGGTCTTCGTCGGTCGTGCCTTCGGCGCCGAGAGCGAGACCGTGGGCGAGGTGGTCTTCAACACCTCGATGACCGGCTACCAGGAGATCCTCACCGATCCCTCGTACGTCGGGCAGATCGTCACCTTCACCTACCCGGAGCAGGGGAACGTGGGCGTGAACGCCCTCGACGAGGAGTCGGTGCAGCCCCATGCCGTCGGCATGATCTGCAAGCACGCCAGCCTTGGCCCCTCGAACTACCGGTCCGAGGCGCCGCTGCAGAAGTACCTGGTGGAGCACGGCCTCCCCGGCATCGAGGGGATCGACACCCGGATGCTGGTGCGTCACCTCCGCGACCACGGCGCGCAGATGGGCGTGCTCTCCACCCTCGAAGGCGCCGAGCCCCGGGCGCTGGTGGAGAAGGCCCGCAGCGCCCCCGGCATGGGCGGCCAGGACCTCGCCACCGGCATCTCGACGAAGCAGGCCTACGAGTTCACCACGCCGCTGGGCGATCCCCTCGAGGGCGCGGCGCAGGCCCCCGAGGCCCGCTTCCACGTGGTGGCCTACGACTACGGCCTGAAGAAGTCGATGCTGCAGCTCCTCGTCGACGCCGGCTGCAAGGTCACCGTGGTCCCCTCGCACACGCCGGCGAGCGAGGCCCTCGCCCGCAAGCCCGACGGCATCTTCCTCACCAACGGCCCCGGCGACCCGGCGGCGGTGACCTACGCCGCGCCCATCGTCCGCGAGCTCCTCGGCCAGGTGCCCATCTTCGGCATCTGCCTCGGCCACCAGATCCTCTCCCTGGCCGTCGGCGCGAAGACCTACAAGCTCAAGTTCGGCCACCGCGGCGGCAACCAGCCGGTGATGGATCTCGAGACGGGCAAAGTGGAGATCACCGCGCAGAACCACGGCTTCGCCGTCGACGCGGAGAGCCTCGCCGGCACCGGCGCCCACGTGACCCACGTCTCCTTGAACGACGGCACGGTCGAAGGCATCGCCATCCCGGCGAAGCGCGCCTTCAGCGTGCAGCACCACCCCGAGTCGTCGCCGGGGCCGCACGACGCGCGTTATCTCTTCGAGCGCTTCGTCCGCCTGATGGAGGGTGGGGGCGCCCGCTCGTGATCCAGCCCTACCTCGACCGCGTGATCGCCTGGGCGACCGGACCCGAAAGGCAGGAGGAGATCCTCCGCGCCAAGGAGGAGTTCCGCCAGCGCACCGGTGAATTCCACGAGGACGACAAATCCTTCGAGCCGCGGATGGCCGCGTTCCTCGAGTTCTTCCTCTTCGACCGCCCGTTGGAGCGGGAGGGCGTGCCGCCGGTGCAGGCCTTTCTCGACGCGCAGCGCAGCGAGCTGCCCGCAGAGGATCTGCCGCGCCTCGAGGCGCTCGCCAGCGGACTGCACGGCATCTTCGAGATCCGCAAGCTGGGGACGAAGCACGGGCTGCGGATCCGCGAGGTGCTCTCGGGGAAGGACTACGAGATCTACGAGCGCCGCGAGCTCGTCGGCCTGAGCAAGGGCGACATCCTCGACGCGCGCATCGTTCCCTGGGACGAGGAGAGCTGGGTCTTCACCGGCGCCTTCCTCTACCATCCGGCAGAAGCGCGCAAGCAGGTGCTCAAGGAAGCCAAGCGCCGGGCGAAGGCCGACGCCTCGCCGCTCGAATTCGCCTGGGAGCTGGCGCGCCTCGCGCTCAAGCTCGAGCGCTACCGCAACGTCGCGGTGGAGCACATCTACAAATTCGAGTGACCGGGGTGCGGCAAACCGCACTATCGGCTGCAGCCCCGCAGGCGCTATTCCTCCACGAGAAGGGGGATGCGATGCGGGGCTTCTTCGTTGCGGCGCTCTCCGCGGCGGTCCTGGTGCTGTTCGGCTGTGGCACGGACGTCGCGCGACCTGCGGATGAAGGCGGCGCGGGCCAGGGCGGCGCAGGCGGCCACGGCGGCGCAGGCGGCCACGGCGGCGCAGGCGGCCACGGCGGCGCAGGCGGCCACGGCGGCGCAGGCGGCCACGGCGGCAGCGCCCCCGCCGAATGGGGACCGACGACCGTCGTCGGCACCACCGACGGCCCGGGCGGCTTCGCGATCGCTGCTGGCGACGCGACGGTCCACTTCCTCTACCGCAACGATGGCGCGCTCTTCGCCCGCCGCTGGTCCGCAGCCGCAGCGACGATGGAAGACGCTGCGCAGATCAGCGCCGACCACGGCATCCGGCCGGGGGTGGCGCCTCTCCTCGCTGCGGCGACCGACGGCAGTGCCGTCGCAGCGTGGATCGACGGGGATGCCGTCGTTCGGCTGGCCCGCTTCGATCCCGTCGCTGCCAGCTGGTCGCAGCCCGAGGCGCTGACCGATCCCTTCGCCGAAGACGTGGAGCTCGCTGGGCTGCAACTCGATCCGCAGGGGAACGTGACCCTGGCGTGGAGCAGCTTCAATTCGCAGAGCGGCTTCTGGCTGAACGAGACGATCGCCTGGTTCGAGGCACGCGCCGCCTTCACGCCGATCCACTACGTGGGCCTGTCTCGGCAGCAGCTCCTCCGCAGCGCCGCGCTCCACGTCGCCGATCGAGAGGTGCTGCGGCTCCGCTTCTTCTACGAGTCCTACGGCACGACCCCGGGCTCGATGCTGATGGAGTACGACCTGCGCACCGGCGCCGCCTACCAGCTCAATGGCCAATACCTCGCCCTCCAGCCGATGACGAAGGGCTCGGTGGCCTACGAGGCGACCGGGCGCGCCGTCGCCGTCTGGGAGGGAGCGCGCGGGGGGCTCCACGCCCGCATCACCACCCAGCCCGACGAATGGGCAGATGCGGTGGAACTCCACGCAGCCGCGGTGGCCGATCACGTGCTGCAGGTCGGGCCGGATGGGCGCGCCGCACTCGCCTTCCTCGAGCAGGATGGCGAGCTCTTCACCTCCGTGCTGGACGATGGCGGCTGGATCACCCCGGTGCGGGTGGCCACCGCCGCGACCGGCCGCCCCGCGCTCAGCGGCGGCGGCGCCGGGGACCTGCTCCTCTTCGCCACCGACGACGGCGCCCTGCGCTGGAGCGAAGCAGGGGACGACGCATGGAGCGAGCCGGCGGTGCTGGCGAGCGGGGAGGAGGCGCGTCATCGCGCCCCGCAGGCGGCACGCTTCGCCGGGGGCGAGGCGGCGGCCTGGCTCCGCACCGACGCCGCTGGCGCGACGGAATTGCTCGCGCGCTTCCGCCACGAGCGGCCGGGGGCTCCTGAGCTGGCGGCGGAGCGATGGTGATGCCGCGGCGGATCGGGATCGCGGCGATCGCGCTGTTGGCGCTCGCCTGCGGTGGGGAGGAGCTTCGGGCCGTTGGAGGGGATGGCGGCAGCGGCGGCGCCGGAGGCGGCGGGGGAATGCCCTGGGCCGGCTGCGACAGCTGCTCGGAGCACGCCACCTGCGACCTTTCCGGCGCCTATCCCGTCTGCAGCTGCGACGAGGGCTTCGACGGCGACGGGGTCGATTGCGCCGACGTCGACGAGTGCACGAGCGGCCGATGCGATCCCCGCGCCATCTGCGAGAACCTGCCGGGCTCCTTCACCTGCAGCTGCCCGCCACCGCTCCAGGGCGACGGCACCGTCTGCCGCGAGAGCAACGAGTTCCAGGGGCCGGTGGTCGTCGGCGCCATCGACCCGGGCTCCGCCCCGGCGCTCGCACCTGCACGAGACGACGTCTTCGTCGCCTGGCGCACCGGGGAGCAGGTGAAGGTGCTGCGGTGGCTCGGTGCCTCCGACGTCTGGGATCGGACCCACCTCCTCGGCGAGGCCCGCACCGAGGTCGCTGGAAGCGGGCCCCTGATCGCTGCCGCCGAGGACGGCAGGGCGGTCGTCGCCTGGATCGATCCGGGCGACGCGGTGCACGTGAGCAGCTACGCCCCGGGGGCGGAACGCGGGAGCCGGCCGACGCTCGTCGCGGACGAGCTGGCGAAGCCGGTGCTCGCCGGCCTCGCCGTGGACGACAGCGGGAACACCAGCCTCGCCTGGACCTCCTTCGACGTGGAGAGCGGGTTCTGGTTGAACGAGGCCCGCGCCCATTTCGTCGGCCCGGGGCGCTGGACCGAGCGGATCTACCTCGGCCTCTCGAAGCGGCCGACCCTTCGCACCGCCTCGTTCACCGTCGAAGATCGGCAGGTGCTGCGGCAGCGCTTCTACTACGAGGCTGCAGGCGAGCGGCCGAGCTCGATGCTGATGGAGTTCGACCTCGCCACCGGAACCGCCTACCAGCTCAACGGCCAGTACCTCGGCTCGCTGCCGGCGATCCAGGGGAGCGGCACCGTGGCCTACGATCCCACGGGCAGGGCCCACGTCGGCTGGATCGTCGGCGCCGGCGACACCGTCGTGATGCGCACCACGAACGGCCCCGACGCGTGGGCGGAGGCGCAGCGTCCCCGAACTTCGGGCTACGATCTCCTCTTCGATCTCGCGACCGCCCCCGGGGCCGCAGCGATCGCCACCTCGAGCAGCGAGGGCAGCTCCCTCCATCTCTGGGAGGAGGGACGCGGCTGGGCGCCGGCAACGTGGGAGCACGAGGCGACGGGCGCAAGCGAAGGGCCGCTCGTCGGCGCCCCCACCATCGGCCTGCAGCGCGGGCGCCCCCTCGTCGTGCAGGCCGTCGGCTACGACGCCGCAACCTCGCTCTACCTCACCGAGCTCGTGACTTCGCCGGGGACCGCCCCCTTCCTCGAGACCCGTCTCGTCGTCCCTGCCGGCGACGAGCACCACCACGTGGGCCCGGAGCTCGCCGTGTCGGCCCTCGGCGAGCTGCTCGCCTGGCGCCGGGTCGGCGCCGGCGGCACCGCGGAGCTCGTCGTCGCCACCCGCAAGTAGCCGGGCAGGCAGGCCCCCGAAGCGCCACCGCCCACCGGGCTTCCGCTGCCGGGGGGACCTACATTCCGGGGAGGCCCCATGGTGGGGCGGCGGAGGTGGACGGTGGAGCGACCGGTCGAGATGCGGATCGGCAACCGGAAGAACCGGCGCCTCGGCCTGCTCTTCGCCGCGGCGATGGTTCTGGTGCTGGGCTTCCTCCTGGCGCTGCCCGCCCTGGGCCTGCACCGCGTGGGGCCGGAGGAGGTGGAGCTCCGGGAGCTCTACGTCCGCGAAATCGTCGCCGCGGACGAGCTCGGCTCCGAGCTGGTGGTGCTCCAGGCCGTCGATCAGACGGTGCTGGTGCCGATCTTCGTGCCCCCGGAGGAGGGGAAGGCGATCCGCGCCGTGCAGGCCGGGGAGGCCCGCAGCGTCGGCCTGGTGGAGCAGACCGTGATCGGCTTCGGCGCCGAGATCCGCGCCGTGCTCCTCGAGCCCTCGGGCGGGAGCCTCGGCGGCGTGCTCATCGTCGAGCAGCAGGGCGCCCAGCGGCCGATCGAGCTCTCGCCAGGCGCCGCCATCGCCACCGCGCTCTCCACCGGCCAGCCGATCCTCACCACGCCGCAGGCGCTGGAGGCCACCGGCCTCGACGACGACGATCTGCGGCGGCTCGTGGAGGCGGAGGGCAGCGCCCCGGACGACACGCGTCCCACCTTCGAGCTCTGAAGGCGAAGGCCGATAGCGCGAGGGCGCCCGTGCCGGCCGGCAGGGGCGCCCTCGCTCGTTCACGCGCCGTGAATCACCCCTCGTGAATCACAGCCGGTGAATGGTCATCAGGTTGGTCGACATCGGCTGGTTCGGCACGCCGCTGGAGATCACCACCGCCTCACCGCGCTTGGCGAACTTCTCCCGGAGCAGCGCGTCGCTCACCAGCCGGAGCATCTCGTCCGGCGAGTGGTAGGAGGGGATCATCAGCGGCACCACGCCCCAGTAGAGCGCCATGCGCCGGTAGGTCTCCTCGAGCGGCGTGAGGCCGAAGATCCGCCCCATCGGCCGGTGCTCGGAGACGAGGCGGGCGGCGCGGCCGGTCTGGGTGCAGGCGACGATCGAGTTGAGGCCGAGCTGATCCGCCGCAGCGCAGCAGGCCCGGGCCACCGCCGAGGAGAAGGAGTCGGAGCGGGCCAGGTTGTGGGGCTTCAGGGAGCGGAAGCGCTGGCTCCGCTCCACGTCGAGGATGATCGCCGCCATCGTCGACGCCGCCTCGATCGGATGCGAGCCGGAGGCCGTCTCGGCGGAGAGCATCACCGCGTCGGCGCCGTCGAGGATCGCGTTGGCGACGTCGGAGACCTCGGCGCGGGTGGGGCGGGGCGCCTGGATCATCGATTCGAGCATCTCGGTCGCGACGATGACGATCTTCCCGAGGGCATTGACCCGCTCGATCAGCATCTTCTGGATCAGCGGCACGCGCTCGAGCGGCATCTCCACCCCGAGGTCGCCGCGGGCCACCATGATCCCGTCCGCCACCTCGGCGATGGCGTCGATGTCGGCCACCGCCTGGGGCTTCTCGATCTTGGCGATGACGGGGGTCCGCTCCCCGGCGATCTGCTTCACCGTGCGCACGTCGTCGGCGCTGCGCACGAAGGAGAGCGCCACGTAGTCCACGCCGATCGAGAGGCCGAACTGCAGGTCCTGCTCGTCCTTCTCGGTGAGCGAGGGGGCAGAGACCCGGGTGCCGGGCAGGTTGATGCCCTTGTTGTTGCCGAGCTCGCCCCCGACGATCACCTGGCAGAGGACCTCGGTCTTCTTGGTGCGCTTCTTCTTCACCACGAGGCGCATCCTGCCGTCGGCGAGGAGGATCTCGTCGCCGACCCGCACGTCGCCGGGGAGGTTCTTGTAGACGGTGGAGAAGCGCTCGGGGGTCCCGAGGGTCTCCTCGGTGGTGATCGTCACCTCGGAGCCGGGCTCGAGGACGATCTTTCCCCCCTTCATCTTGCCGGTGCGGATCTTCGGCCCCTGGAGATCCTGGAGCACGGCCACCGGCACGCCGACGCGCTGCGACGCCTCGCGCACCAGCTTGAGCCGTCGTTTGTGGTCGGCGTGATCCCCGTGGGAGAAATTGAGCCGGGCCACGTTCATGCCCGCGCGGATCAGCGCCTCGATCTGCTCGAGGGTGTCGGTGGCGGGGCCGAGGGTGCAGACGATCTTCGCTTTGCGCATGTCGGCTTCTCTCCGGCGCCTTTAGCGCTCGTCCTCGTCTTCGTCCTCGAGCTCTTCCTCGTCGTCGTCCTCGTCGACCTCGTCTTCGTCCTCGAGGGTGGACTCGTCTTCTTCCTCGTCCTCCGCGCCGCCTTCCTCGTCGTAGGGCGGGGGGAGATCGTCGGACTCGATCGACATGGAGAGGAGGAAGCGCGCACGCATCTCGGCGACGCGGGTGAGGAACTCGTCGAGCGCGTTGCCGAGCTCCTCGACCGCCTTGCGGGGCGCCTTCTGGCCACAGTTCGGGCAGGTGAGCGGCTCCCCCTCGAGAATCTCGGTCACTTCGACTTCGAAGGAGGCGTCACACTGCTGGCAATTGAGGTCGATCGTCATGGTGCGGGTAGGTAGCCAGCGCCGAAGCAGGCGGTCAAGTGTTCCGCTCGCGTCTCCTCGCCGGGGGCCCTCTCGCCCTCCTCGAGCGGTGTGGACTATCGTTCCGGCGAACCGGGGGGTTGAACATGTACGCGGCGACGGGGGCCGACAAGCAGCGGGGCAGCGACCTGTCCACGATGATCCACGTGCTCCACCGCCGGATGGAGGAACGGGGGGAAGAGCCCGCGCTCCACCGCCGCCGGGACGGGCGCTGGGAGGCGATCTCGTGGCGGCGCTACGGGCAGCTCGTGGAGCGCTTCGCCAGGGCCCTGATCGCCCACGGGATCGAGCCCGGCGACCGGGTGGCGATCCTCGGCTTCAACCGGGTGGAGTGGGTGGTCGCCGACCTCGGCGCGATGGCGGCCGGGGCGGTGCCGGTCGGCATCTACACCACCTCCTCGCCGGAGCAGTGCGCCTTCATCCTCGAGCATTGCAGCGCCCCGGTCGTCGTGGTGGAGAACGCCACCCAACTCGAGAAGCTCCGGGCGGTGAAGCACCGGCTCCCGGCCCTGCGCCTCGCCGTCCTCATGGATCCCGACCCGGTCTCGCTCCAGCTCTCCTGGGTCCGGGGCTTCGAGGCCTTCCTCGCCGATGGCGACGAGATCCCCGAGGCCCGCTACCGGGAGCGCGTCGCGGCCCTCGAGCCCTCGGGGCTCGCCACCCTGATCTACACCTCGGGGACCACCGGGCCGCCCAAGGGCGTGATGATCTCCCACCGGAACCTGCGGTGGACCGCGGAGCAACTCACCACCGCCCTCGGCGTGCCGGAAGACGAGCGGGTGATCAGCTACCTGCCCCTGAGCCACATCGCCGAGCAGCTCACCTCGATTCACCTCGCCCTCTGGGCCGGGGTGGAGGTCCACTTCGCCGACAGTCTCGAGGCGGTCCGCGAGCACCTGGCGGACGTGCGGCCCACCGTCTTCCTCGGCGTGCCCCGGCTCTGGGAGAAGATCCAGGGGGCGATCGTCGCCCAGGTCGCCACCGCCCCTGCGGCCCGGCAGCGGATCTTCGGCCTCGCCCGCGAGGTGGGCCGCCGCTACCGCGAGGCCCGGCGCCCCGGGGTGGGCCTGCGCCTCGCCCACGGCTTCTTCGACCGGCTGGTCTACTCGAAGCTGCGGGCCCGCCTCGGCCTCGACCGCTGCCGCTACGCGGTCTCCTCCACCGCGCCCATCCATCCCACCACCCTCGACTTCTTCTGGTCCCTCGGGATCGAGATCCACCAGGTCTACGGCCAGTCGGAGGTCACCGGCCCCACCACCCTCGAGGTGCCGGAGGCCCGGCGCTTCGGCAGCGTGGGCAGAGCGCTGCCCGGGGTGGAGCTGCGCATCGCCCCGGACGGCGAGGTGCTGGTGCGGGGCGACAACGTCTTCCTCGGCTATTTCCGCGACGAGGCGGCGACCCGCGAGAGCATCGACACGGAGGGATGGCTCCACTCCGGCGACGTGGGCCGCATCGACGAGGAGGGCTTCCTCTGGATCACCGATCGCAAGAAGGAGCTGATCGTCACCTCCGGCGGCAAGAAGACCGGTCCCGCCTTCCTCGAAGGGCTGCTGCAGGCGGTCTCTCCCGTCTCCCACGCGGTGGTGGTGGGGGAGGGGAGGAAGTACCTGGGAGCGCTCCTCACCCTCGATCCGGTGGCAGCCGCCTCCTGGGCCTCCGAGCACGGGATCCCCTTCACCGGCGTCGCCGCCCTGGCGGACGACCCCAGGCTCCGCGCCCACCTCGCCCACGCCATCGCCACCGAGGTGAACCCGCGGCTGGCCCAGTTCGAGACGATCAAGCGCTTCACCGTGCTACCCGTGGAGTTCGCCACCGGCGAGGAGGGAGAGCTCACGCCCACCTTGAAGCTCCGGCGCAAGGCGACCGCCCGGAAATACGCGTCGGCGGTGGAGGCGCTCTACGCCGAGCCCCTCGATCCCCTGGTGACCGAGAGCGCTCCGCACTAGCCGCTTCACTTCGCTTCGCCCACTGGCCGACTGTGGTATAAGGCGCGCCCCAACGCTTCACACCCACGCAGGAGGGGCGGGCCATGGCCAGGTTCGACAAGCTCACCACGCCGACCAGCGGCAGCAAGATCGCTATCGGCGCCGACGGCAAGCTGCAGGTTCCCAACGATCCGATCATCCCCTTCATCGAAGGCGACGGCACCGGTCCCGACATCTGGAAGGCGTCGCAGCTGGTCCTCGACGCCGCGGTCGAGAAGGCCTACGGCGGCAAGAAGAAGATCCACTGGTTCGAGATCTTCGCGGGCGAGAAGGCCAACGAGGTCTACGGCCCCAACACCTGGCTGCCGAACGACACCCTCGAGGCGATCAAGGCGTACGTCGTCGCCATCAAGGGCCCGCTCACCACGCCGGTGGGCGGCGGCTTCCGCTCGATCAACGTCGCCCTCCGCCAGGAGCTCGACCTCTACCAGTGCATCCGTCCGGTGCGGTGGTTCGAGGGCGTGCCCGCTCCGGTGAAGGAGCCCGGCAAGCTCGACATGGTGATCTTCCGGGAGAACACCGAGGACGTCTACTCGGGCATCGAGTACAAGTCCGGCACCCCGGAAGGCGAGAAGATCCGCCACTTCATCAACACCGAGATGAAGCCCAAGGAGCCGATCCGCGAGCTCTCCGGCATCGGCATCAAGCCGATCTCGCCGATGGGCTCGAAGCGCCTCGTCGCCAAGGCGATCGAGTACGCCATCGAGCACGGCAGGACCATGGTGACCCTGATGCACAAGGGCAACATCATGAAGTTCACCGAGGGCGCCTTCCGCGACTGGGGCTACGAGATCGCGAAGGAGAAGTACGCCGGCAAGGTGATCTCCGAGGCCGAGGTCTGGGAGAAGCACGGCGGCAAGGTCCCCGCCGGCCTGATCATGATCAACGACCGGATCGCGGACAACATGTTCCAGCAGATCCTGCTCCGCCCCGACGAGTACCAGGTCGTGGCCACCACCAACCTCAACGGCGACTACATCTCCGACGCCGCTGCGGCGCAGGTGGGCGGCCTCGGCATCGCCCCCGGTGGCAACGTCGGCGACCGCGCCGCGGTCTTCGAGGCGACCCACGGCACCGCGCCCAAATACGCGGGCCAGGACAAGGTCAACCCGGGCTCGGTGATCCTCTCGGGCGAGATGATGCTCCGCCACATGGGCTGGAACGAGGCTGCCGACCTGGTGATCCGCGGCATGGAGCGGGCCATCAGCAACAAGACGGTGACCTACGACTTCCACCGCCAGATGGAAGGCGCGACGCTGCTCAAGACCTCCGAATTCGGCAAGGCGGTCGTCGAGCAGATGTAAGGCAGACGGGGAGGGGCGGGCGGAAACGGCCGCCCCTTCTCCTTTTGCACGCCATTAGACTTTTTCACGAACGTTGAGACACGTCTCACGGTTTTCTATAAGCCCAGCGGAGGTTTCACGCATGGCTCGCAGGAACAAGATCGCTGTCGTCGGCGCCGGCAACATCGGCGGAAACATTGGCCTGCTCTGCGCCGAGCGGCGCCTGGGCGACGTCGTCCTCTACGACATCCCGCAGGTCGAGGGGCCGGTGAAGGGCAAGGCCCTCGACATCAACCAGCTCAACGCGGTGCGCGGCCTCGACAGCCGCCTCGTCGGCACCTCGAACTTCGCCGACTGCGCCGGCGCGGACGTGGTGATCGTCACCGCGGGCCGTCCCCGCAAGCCGGGCATGAGCCGCGACGACCTGATCGCCACCAACGTGGAGATCATCAAGAACGTCGCAGAGAACGTGAAGCAGCACACCCCCGACGCGTTCGTGATCGTGATCTCGAACCCGCTCGACGCGATGGTCTACGCGCTCCACAAGATCGCCGGCCTCAAGGACAACATGGTCGCCGGCATGGCGGGCGTCCTCGACTCCGCGCGCTTCCGCTTCTTCGTCTCCGAGGCCCTCGACGTCTCGATCGACGACGTGAACGCGATGGTGCTCGGCGGCCACGGCGACGACATGGTCCCGCTGACCCGCCTCTGCAACGTCGGCGGCGTGCCGCTCGAGAGCCTGCTCCCCGCCGACAAGCTCGCGGCGATCGTCGAGCGCACCCGCAAGGGCGGCGGCGAGCTCGTCTCCCTCTACGGCACCGGCTCGGCCTACTTCGCTCCCGCCGAGTCCGCGGTGGCGATGGCCGAGAGCTTCCTCCTCGACCGCAAGCGGGTGATGCCGGTCGCGGCGCGCCTCCACGGCGAGTACGGCATCGACGGCTTCTTCTTCGGCGTCCCGGCCCGCCTCGGCAAGGGCGGCGTCGAGAAGGTCTACGAGATCGCCCTCGAGGCCGACGAGAAGGCGATGCTCGACAAGTCCTTCGAGGCAGTGAAGAGCACCGTCGCAGCCTGCAACATCTGATATTGCCCCGGCGCCCGGCCCGGCTGCCAACCGGCGGCCGGGCGGTGCCGGGACGACGCCACGGCGTGGCCCCGCGAGGGCGGGGCGCATCGAAGACGAGACACCACGGAGCGAGCGAGACGCTCCCACGACCCAAGGGATTCTCATGAACGCTGCTGCCGCCAAGACGGCTCGGCCCGCAAGCCCCGGCTCGTTCCTGGGCCGCGCGATCACCTCGTCCACCGGGATGAAGCTCGTGATGGCGATCACGGGCCTCGGGCTCCTCGGCTTCGTCATCGCCCACGTGATCGGCAATCTGCAGGTCTTCCTCGGCTACGAGGGGATCAACGCCTACGGCGCCTTCCTCAAGGGCAGCCCGGGCCTGCTCTGGACGCTGCGGCTCGGCACCCTCGCGCTGTTCGTGCTCCACATCTGGGCAGGGGTCCGCCTCTCGCGGCTCAACCATGCGGCGCGTCCCCACGCCTACGTGAAGAAGAAGTACCGGGCCGCCAGCTGGTACTCGCGCTACATGCTGGTGAGCGGGACGATCGTCCTGGTCTTCCTCGTCTTCCACCTGCTCCACTTCACCGTCGGCACGGTCTTCCCCGATCACTTCGCGCTGCGCGATCCCTCCGGTCGCCACGACGTCTTCGCGATGATGCTCGAGGGTTTCGCCATCCCATGGGTGGTGGTCTTCTACGTGGTGGCGATGGTGCTGCTCTTCTTCCACCTCGGCCACGGCATCTGGAGCGCCACCCAGAGCCTCGGCATCTGGGGCGGCCGCTGGACCCCGGCGATGATGAAGGTGGGCCTCGCGCTCGCCGTGATCCTCGCCATCGCCTACAGCATCATCCCGCTGGGCCTGTTCGCCGGCCTCGTTCCCGACTACCGGAGCGAGAAGGCCGCCAGCGAGCAGCAGCTGCAGCAGCAGCAGAACTGAAAAGGGACACCACGTGAAACTCGACTCCAAGATCCCCAGCGGGCCGATCGAGCAGAAGTGGGACAAGCACCGCTTCGACATGAAGCTGGTCAACCCCGCCAACAAGCGGAAGTTCAGCGTCATCGTGGTGGGCTCGGGCCTCGCCGGCGCGTCCGCAGCGGCGACCATGGCCGAGCTCGGCTACAAGGTCGACTGCTTCTGCTACCAGGACAGCCCCCGGCGCGCGCACTCGATCGCGGCGCAGGGCGGCATCAACGCCGCGAAGAACTACCAGAACGACGGCGACAGCGTCTTCCGGCTCTTCTACGACACGGTGAAGGGCGGCGACTTCCGCGCCCGCGAGGCGAACGTCTACCGCCTCGCCCAGGTCTCGACCAACATCATCGACCAGTGCGTCGCGCAGGGCGTCCCCTTCGCCCGCGAGTACGGCGGCACCCTGGCCAACCGCTCCTTCGGCGGCGCCCAGGTCTCCCGTACCTTCTACGCCAGGGGCCAGACCGGCCAGCAGCTCCTCCTCGGCGCCTACTCCGCGCTGGAGCGCCAGATCGGCCTCGGCACGGTGAAGATGCATTCCCGCACCGAGATGCTCGATCTCGTGATGGTGAACGGGCATGCCCGCGGCATCGTCACCCGTGACCTGGTCACCGGGAAGATCGAGGCGTGGGCGGCGGATGCGGTGGTGCTCGCCACGGGCGGCTACTCCAACGTCTTCTTCCTCTCGACCAACGCGGCGGGCTGCAACGTCACCGCCACCTGGCGTGCCTACAAGCACGGCGCGGCCTTCGCCAACCCCTGCTACACGCAGATCCACCCGACCTGCATCCCGGTCAGCGGCGACCACCAGTCGAAGCTCACCCTGATGTCCGAGTCGCTCCGCAACGACGGCAGGATCTGGGTGCCCAGGGCGGTGGGCGACAAGCGCGCCCCGCACCAGATCCCCGAGGACGAGCGCGACTACTACCTCGAGCGGAAGTACCCCTCGTTCGGCAACCTCTCGCCCCGCGACATCGCGTCGCGTGCGGCGAAGCAGGTCTGTGACGAGGGCCGCGGCGTCGGCCCGGGCGGGCAGGGCGTCTACCTCGACTTCGCCGACGCCATTCGGCGGCTGGGCGAGGACGTGGTGCGCGACCGCTACGGCAACCTCTTCCAGATGTACGAGCGCATCACGGGCGAGGATCCCTACAAGGTCCCGATGCGCATCTTCCCGGCGCCGCACTACACCATGGGCGGCCTCTGGGTGGACTACAACCTGATGTCCACCATCCCGGGCCTGCACGTGATCGGCGAGGCGAACTTCTCCGACCACGGCGCCAACCGCCTCGGCGCCTCGGCGCTGATGCAGGGCCTCGCCGACGGCTACTTCGTGCTGCCCTACACCATCGGCGACTACTTCGCGAACGCGAAGCAGCCGAAGGTCAGCGCCGACGCCCCCGAGTTCAAGGCGGCGGTGAAGGCGGTGAGCGAGCAGCAGATCAAGCTCCTCTCCATCCGCGGCAAGCGCACCCCGCGCTCCTTCCACAAGCAGCTCGGCCGCCTCCTCTGGGACAAGTGCGGCATGGGCCGCACCGCCGCCGGCCTGCGCGACGCCCTCGCCGAGATCCCGGCGATCCGCGCGGAGTTCTGGGAGAACGTCAACGTCCTCGGCGAGAGCGAGAACCTCAACGTCTCCCTGGAGATGGCGGGCCGCGTCGCCGACTTCCTCGAGTTCGGCGAGCTGATGGCGCAGGACGCCCTCGAGCGCGAGGAGTCCTGCGGCGGCCACTTCCGCGAGGAGTACCAGACGCCGGATGGCGAGGCGCTCCGCAACGACGAGCAGTTCGCCCACGCCGCAGCCTGGGAGTACCAGGGCCCCGGCAAGAAGCCGGTGCGCCACACCGAAGAGCTGCAGTTCGAGTACGTGAAGCTTGCAACGCGGAGCTACAAGTAATGAGTGGCAACATGAAACTGAAGCTTCATGTGTGGCGCCAGAAGGACGGCAACTCGCCGGGCCAGATGGTGACCTACGACGCCCCGGACGTCAGCCCCGACATGTCCTTCCTCGAGATGCTCGACGAGGTGAACGAGGGTCTGATCGCGAAGGGCGAGGAGCCGATCGCCTTCGATCACGACTGCCGCGAGGGCATCTGCGGCATGTGCTCGCTGATGATCAACGGCGAGGCGCACGGTCCGGAGCGGGGCACCACCACCTGCCAGCTCCACATGCGCAAGTTCAAGAGCGGCGACGAGATCACGATCGAGCCGTGGCGGGCCCACGCCTTCCCGATCATCAAGGATCTCGTCACCAACCGCGGCGCCTTCGACCGGATCGTCGCGGCCGGCGGCTTCGTCTCGGTGCGCACCGGCGGCACCCCGGACGGCAACGCGATCCCCATCTCCAAGGAGGAGGCGGATCTGTCGATGGACGCAGCGGCGTGCATCGGCTGCGGCGCCTGTGCCGCCGCCTGCCCCAACGCCTCGGCGATGCTCTTCGTCGGCGCGCTGGTCTCGAAGTTCAAGCACCTGCCCCAGGGGCAGGCGGAGCGCGATCGCCGCGTCTCCAACATGGTGGCGCAGCACGACGCCGAGGGCTTCGGCAACTGCCGCAACGTGCGCGAGTGCGAAGCGGTCTGCCCGAAGGAGATCTCGATCCGCGTCATCGCCGAGACGTACCGCGATTACGCCCGCGCCAAGCTGCACGGCAAGTGATCCGGCGGGCCGCAGGAAGCGGCCTGGCCTTTCCTTTTGTGACCCCGAGCGCCGCGGGCAGATGAGCCCCGGCAGCAAGGAGCAAGCGTGAAGATCCACGAGTTCCAGGGCAAAGAGATCTTCCGGAAGTACGGCGTTCCGACGCCGCGCGGATTCGTGGCGACCTCGCCGAGCGAAGCCGAGGCGGCGGCGAAGCAGCTCGGTACGCCGGTGGTGGTGGTGAAGAGCCAGGTCCACGCGGGTGGCCGCGGCAAGGGCACCTTCCAGGACTCCGACGGCGGCCGCGGCGTGCGGCTCGCGAAGTCTTCGGAGCAGGCGAAGGAGTTCGCCGAGGCGATGCTCGGCAAGACCCTCGTAACCATCCAGACCGGGCCCGAGGGCGCGAAGGTCCACAAGCTCCTCGTGGAGGAGGGCCTCGACATCGGTCGTGAGCTCTACCTCGGCATGACCCTCGACCGCGAGACTTCGCGGGTGACGATCATGGCGTCCACCGAGGGCGGCATGGAGATCGAGGAGGTCGCCGAGACGCACCCGGAGAAGATCCTCCGCGTGTCGATCGACCCCGCCGTGGGCTTCCAGGCCTACCAGGGCCGCGAGCTCGCCTTCGGTCTCGGCCTCGAGGGCCCGACCGTGAACAAGTTCGTGAAGTTCTGCGGCGCGCTGGCCCAGGTCTTCGAGAACACCGACGCCTCGATCGTCGAGATCAACCCGCTCGTCATCACGAAGCAGGGTGAGGTCCTCGCCCTCGACGCCAAGGTCGACTTCGACGACAACGCGCTCTTCCGCCACCAGGATCTGCAGAGCTACCGCGATCCCCTCGAGGAGGATCCGCGCGAGCGCGAGGCGAAGGAGTTCGATCTCGCCTACATCAGCCTCACCGGCAACATCGGCTGCATGGTGAACGGCGCGGGCCTGGCGATGGCCACCATGGACATCATCCAGTACTGCGGCGGCATGCCCGCCAACTTCCTCGACGTGGGCGGCGGCGCCGACGCGAAGAAGGTCACCGCCGCGTTCAAGCTCATCCTCGCGGACCCCGCCGTGAAGGCCGTCTTCGTCAACATCTTCGGCGGCATCATGAAGTGCGACGTCATCGCCGACGGCGTGCTCACCGCTGCGAAGGAAGTGGGCCTGCAGGTGCCGCTGATCGTGCGCCTCGAAGGCACCAACGTCGAGCTCGGCAAGAAGAAGTTCGCCGAGAGCGGCATGAACATCATCACCGCCGACACGATGCTCGAGGGCGCGCAGAAGGCCGTCGCTGCAGTGAAGGGAGCCAACTAATGGCCATCTTCATCGACAAGAACACCAAGGTCATCGTCCAGGGCATCACCGGCTCCGCCGGCTCCTTCCACGCTTCGCAGATGCTCGCCTACGGCACCCAGCTCGTCGGCGGCGTCAGCCCGGGCAAGGGCGGCCAGAAGTTCGAGGACAAGATCCCGGTCTTCAACACCGTCGCCGAGGCGGTGAAGGCCACCGGCGCCACCGCCACCGTGATCTACGTGCCGCCTCCGTTCGCGGCGGACGCGATCCTCGAGGCGGTCGACGCAGGTCTCGACCTCGCCGTCTGCATCACCGAAGGCATTCCGGTGATGGACATGGTCCGGGTCAAGCGCGCGATGCAGGGCAGGAAGACCCGGCTCGTCGGCCCCAACTGTCCCGGCGTGATCACGCCGGGCGACGGCGAGGGCTCGAAGGGCGGCTGCAAGATCGGCATCATGCCCGGCCACATCCACCGCAAGGGCTCGATCGGCATCGTGTCGCGCTCCGGCACGCTGACCTACGAGGCGGTGCACCAGGTGACCCAGCTCGGCTGGGGCCAGTCCACCGCGGTGGGCATCGGCGGCGACCCGGTGAACGGCACCAACTTCATCGACTGCCTCGAGGCCTTCCAGGCCGACCCCGAGACCAAGGCGATCATCATGATCGGCGAGATCGGCGGCAGCGCGGAGGAGCAGGCGGCGGCGTACATCAAGGAGCACGTGACCAAGCCGGTCGTGGGCTTCATCGCCGGCCGCACCGCCCCCCCGGGCAAGCGCATGGGCCACGCCGGCGCGATCATCTCGGGCGGCAAGGGCACTGCCGAGGAGAAGATCAAGGCGATGGAGGCTGCAGGCGTGATGGTCTCGCCGACCCCCGCCGAGCTCGGCACCACCCTGAAGAAGCTGCTCGCGGAGCGCGGCGTCACGCCGTAGATGCGCGGTCCGGGCGCCCCCGGACGAGCTGCAGCCAAGTGAAATCCTGCAACCCCGGCCCGGCCTGTCGCCATGCCGGGGTTGCTTTCTACAGGGCAGGCGGATAAGAGCCGCCGCCCGCAACCAACGGCGTGTCGTTCTCCCGGGAGGGGGTCATGGCCGCCGCCGCACACGGAGTCATGTCATGGCAGTCGAGCGCACGCTTTCCATCCTCAAGCCCGACGCCCTCGAGAAGGGTGTCGTCGGCCAGATCGTCGCCCGCTTCGAGAGCAAGGGCCTGAAGCCCGTCGCGATGAAGATGAAGCAGCTCACCGAGCAGGAGGCCGGTGGCTTCTACGCCGTGCACCGCGAGCGGCCCTTCTTCAAGGACCTGGTCAAGTTCATGACCTCGGGCCCGGTCGTCGTGATGGTGCTCGAGGGCGAGAACGCCGTCCTCGCCAACCGCGACATCATGGGCGCCACCAACCCCAAGGACGCAGCCCCGGGCACCATCCGCGCGGACTTCGCCGAGAGCATCGACGCGAACACCGTCCACGGGTCGGACAGCCTCGAGAACGCCCGCAACGAGATCGCCTACTTCTTCCCTGCCACGGAGATCGTGGCCTATGATTGGAAGAACAAGAAGTAATCGGCGGTTCGTCGGGTGCCAGTAGGCCCCCTTCGGGCCGCTGGGACCTCCGGACGGACCGGAGGACGAAGGGCGCCGGGCCGGAAAGGGCCGGCTCGGTGCCCGGAGAAAATCGACCGTTGGCGAGTCCGTTTCCATCTCTTCGGGGGGAGGGTGGAGGGCCGGCGGCCGGAGTCTTGGTTGGGATCAAGTAGCGGTTATTCAGGACCTCTCGTCGTCGCTGCAGCGGCGCTCGTCGTTTCGGCGCTCGCATCCGCGACATCCGCAGCCCTGGCCTCGCTCGGCGAGCACCGGGTCGCTGCCATCTACGAAGACCACCGGCAGGGCCATGCGCCCCGCGGCCTCTCCGCCGTGGTGAAGCGCCCCGACGCCGTTCGTCTCGCGCTCCTCTGCCTCGACGCCCTGGCGAAGGTGGCCATCGGCCTGGCGCTCGCCGCCTGGATGGCGATGTTGCCGCTCGCTCCCGCGCTCGCCTGGGCTGCGGTCGGCGGCGCGGCCTTCGTCGCCCTCGTCGTCATCACCGCGATGCGCGCCGTGGCAGCCCGGGATCCCGAGCGCAGCCTCGGCTGGGCCGCTCCCGTGGCGGCAGGCGCCGAGCTCCTCCTCCGGCCCCTGGTCGGCCCGCTCACGGGCCTCGCCCGCGTGGTCCGCGGGGCAGGCGCGCCGGCGCTCCACGGCACCACCGAGGAGCTCGAATACCTGATCGAGAAGGGCGCCAGGGCGGGCGATCTGGAGGAGGGCCACCGGGACCTCCTCGAGTCGGTCATCGACTTCTCCCGGGTCCGGGTCCGCGAGATCATGGTGCCCCGGCCCAAGGTCGTGGCCCTCCCCGTCGACGCCTCCTACGAGGAGGTGGTGCGGGTAGTGGTCGACTCGGGCCACTCCCGCCTGCCGGTCTACGAGGAGTCGGTCGACAACGTGGTCGGCGTGCTCTACGCCAAGAAGCTCCTCGAGGACCTCGGCAAGGGCGCCGTTGCGGACAAGGCGCGCTTCCGCCTGATCGATGCGGTGCAGGGCGCCTTCTTCGTCCCCGAGACGATGAAGATCAGCCACCTCCTCGCCGAGTTCCAGCGCCGCAGCCAGCAGATGGCCGTGGTGGTCGACGAGTTCGGCGGCACCAGCGGCGTGGTCACCCTCGAAGACGTGGTCGAGGAGATCGTCGGCGAGATCCGAGACGAGGGCGACTTCGACGAGCAGGAGCCGATCCGGCAGCTCGCCCCCGGCGTCTTCCTGGCGGAGGGCGAGGCCTCGATCCGCGACGTGGAGTGCTTCCTCGAAGAGGCGCTCGACGGGCAGGAGCCCTTCGAGTTCCCGGAGGAGGGCGACTACGAGACCGTCGGCGGCTTCGTCACCTCGATGGCGGGCCGGGTGCCGCGGATGGGCGAGACCATCCACCACGACGGGCTCGCCTTCACCGTCCGCGGCGCCGACGAGAAGCGGGTCGCCCGGGTGGAGATCACCGTGGCGCCCGAGCGGCAGCAGCGGGGCCAGCGCGGCGGCGAGGAGGCCGGCGAGGAGCCCGAGCAGCAGCAGCGGGATCGGGCGGTGGCCCGGGAGATGGAGGGCACCTTGCTCTCCCGCTTCGTGGGGCTCCGCCGGGAGTCCTGATCGGGCGCCGAGCGAAACGTGAGACGCGCGCTCCCTGCGGACCGGGGGCGCGCGTTTTTCGTGTGCAGCGGTCCGGGCCGTTCTCGGAACGGCACGGATCCGGTATATGGCGCCAGCCTGCAGGGTCGTCCCGCGGGCTGCGATGGAACCTGCGCCTCCGGGCGTTGAAGCTGGAAGCACGCGGCCTGCGAGGGGCCGGTGCGCGCAAGGAGCGAGAACGTGAGCCTTCCCATCGTCGCCGACATCCAGCAGCCCGGGGCTGCAGCGCCCGCGCGGCCCGAGGTGCGCTCGCTCAGCCGCGAGGAGCTCGGCGCCCTGGTGGCCCGTCTCGGCGAGAAGCCCTACCGCGCCGGCCAGCTCTACAAGTGGCTGCACCAGAAGTACGCGCTCTCCTTCGAGGAGATGAGCGATCTCCCCAAGGCCTTCCGGGCGAAGCTGCAGGCCGAAGTGGTCCTCGAGCCGCTGGTGCTCGACAAGGATCAGCGCTCCACCGACGGGACGATCAAATTCCGCTGGCGCACCACGGACGGCAAGCTGATCGAGTCGGTCTACATGCCGGACGAGGAGCGGGGCCGCCGCACCCTGTGCATCTCGACGCAGGTGGGCTGCGCCATGGGCTGTGGCTTCTGTGCCACCGGCACCATGGGCCTCGCCCGCAACCTCACGCCCGGCGAGATCGCAGGCCAGGTCCACCAGGTGAACCGCTTCCTCATCGAGGAGGGGCTGGTGCCCGGCCCGCGGCCCCTCACCAACCTCGTCTACATGGGGATGGGCGAGCCGCTGCACAACTTCGAGAACGTGAAGGCGTCGCTGGAGATCCTCCTCTCCGAGGAGGGACCCAACTTCTCCCACCGGCACGTCACCGTCTCCACCGCCGGCATCGTCCCCAACATCCTGCGCCTCGGCGCCGAGACCGAGGTGAAGCTGGCGATCTCGCTCAACGCCACCACCGACGAGTGCCGCGACAAGGTGATGCCCGTGAACCGGCGCTGGAAGATCGCCGACCTCATGGAGGCGTGCCGGAAGTTCCCGATGCGGCAGGGGCGCCGGATCACCTTCGAGTACGTGCTCTTCGACGGGATCAACGACACCGACGCGGATCTCGAGCGACTCGTCCAGCTGGTGCGGCAGGTTCCCGCCAAGGTGAACCTCATCCAGTACAACAAGAACGAGGGGCTGCCCTACGAGCCCTCGCCGCCGGAGCGGGTCCAGCACTTCATCGACGGGCTGATGCGCCGGGGCGTGCAGGCGATGGCCCGCAAGAACCGCGGCCGCGACATCCTCGCAGCCTGCGGCCAGCTCGCCGCCGAGGGTGGCCCGGGCCGCAAGCCCGCGAAGGGGATCCTCACCGGCCAGCTCGCCCCCCGCGGCGCCTGATCAGGCGCCGAAGAGCCTGGGGTCGAAGGAGAAGGGCCGGGCGTCTCCAGGGCGCAACGCGGCGGCGCGCGGATGGGCGGGGTTGATCAGCAGGCAGCTCTCCTCGGGAATGACCGCGCAGGGCACCAGCAGCACCGCCGTCCGGCGCGAGCGCAGCCAGTCTGCGCCGAGATCCCGCAGCTGCGCGGGAGCCGGGTAGCTCCGCCAGTCCCGCGGGAGATCGGATGCCGACCAGCGCTCGATCTCGAGGTCGTCTGGGAGCTCCGCAGGGATCGCCACCAGATCGGCCGGCGCGATCTCGGGCTCCACGTGCACCAGCGTCTCGAGCGCAGCCAGCGAGAGGCTCCCGGCAGCGTAGACCATACGATCGCCGGGGTGGTTCCAGCGGCCGCCGAGCAACCGCGCCCCCTCGCCATCCCAGGCCTGGGCCGACCAGCGCGCCCGGCAGATGCGCCAGCAGCGCATCAGCTGAAGACGCCGTACTCGAGGCGCAGCAGCTCGTCGATCACCGCCGCGGTGCCGAGATCGGTGTCCAGCCACTCGAGCGGCGTCTCTCCACCGAGGCCGCGGTTGGCAGACCGCATCCAGCGCAGCGCCCGCACCTCGTCGCCGAGCACGTCGATGGCGACGGCGACGACCCGCGCCAGCCGCAGGAGGCGCTCGGACTCCTCCGCCTCGAGGCGCCCCTCCGCCTTGCGCCGCGCAGCGGTGCGCCGTGGCAGCCCGGTCCAGGAGAGGGCCTCCTCCTCGGTGACACCGAGCCTGCGGGCCGTTGCACCGAGGGAGGCCCAGGGGAGACCGCTGCGGACCAGCCGCACGAAATCACGGTCGGTCCGGGGGCTCGTGCCCAGGGTCCGCTTCCCACCCAGGAGGGAGGCCACCATCTCGCTCGATCGCATCCGCTCCTCCTTGATGCCAGATGGCATGGTAGTCACTTGCCAGATGGCCTGCAACGAAGGGAGCGGTTCCCGACGGCTGCGTCCGGTACGCTGTTGGTTGAACCGGGACCGCCGCCGCGTTAGAAGCCCTCCCGAACGTCCGCCGGGAGGCGGGGAGGGAGACAGCAATGGCCGTTCTCGTCGTCGGATCGATCGCCCTGGACTCGCTGGAGACGCCCTTCGGGCAGCGCAACGACGTCCCCGGCGGCTCGGCCACCTTCTTCTCCACCGCCGCCTCCTTCTTCGCCCCGGTCCAGCTCGTCGGCGTGGTGGGCGAGGACTTCCCCGAGGAGCACGTCGCCTTCCTCAAGAGCCGGGGCATCGACACCACGGGGCTCACCCGTGCGGCGGGCAAGACCTTCCGCTGGAAGGGGCGCTACGGCTTCGATCTCAACGAGGCCCACACCCTCGACACCCAGCTCAACGTCTTCGGCGAGTTCCGGCCCGAGCTCCCCGCCGCCTTCCGCAACCCCGAGCTCCTCTTCCTCGGCAACATCCACCCCGAGCTCCAGGGCCTGGTTCTCGACCAGGTCGAGAAGCGCCCCCGCCTCGTGGGCATGGACACGATGAACTTCTGGATCTCGGGGAGCCGCGAGGCGCTGCTCAAGACCCTGGCCCGTGTCGACATGCTCTTCGTCAACGACGCGGAGGCGCGGCAGCTCGCCGGCGAGCACAACGTGGTCAAGGCCGCCCGGGCGATCCTCTCGATGGGCCCGAGCCGCCTCGTGATCAAGCGCGGCGAGTACGGCGCGCTCCTCTTCGACAAGGAGCACGTCTTCGCGGCGCCGGCCTATCCCCTCGAGGACGTCTTCGATCCCACCGGCGCCGGCGACTCCTTCGCCGGCGGCTTCATGGGCTGGCTCGCGCGCAGGGGCGATCTCTCGGTGGGCACCCTGCGCCAGGCCTGCGTGGCGGGCTCCACCCTCGCCAGCTTCTGCGTGGAGAAGTTCTCCCTCGACCGCTTCAAGGAGCTGGACGAGGCGCAGATCCGCGAGCGCCTCGCCTCCTTCAAGGCCCTGACCCACTTCGAGGAAGTGCCGGCGACGCTCTGAACGACGGTCCGGGCGCCGACTTGACCGGCGCCCGGAGAGGGCTACCATCCGCCCTGGCGTGAGAGCGCCGAACACCAGAGGGCTCGTCACCGCGGGGGCAGATTGCGCATCGGGATCTTCTCGGACGTCCACTCCAACATCGAAGCCCTCACCGCGGTGCGGGAGGAGCTCGAGGCGCTCGGGTGCGACCGGCTGATCTGCCTGGGCGACGTGGTGGGCTACGGCGCCTCGCCCAACGAATGCGCGCGCCAGATCCGCGAGATGGCCGCGGTGACCCTCCTCGGCAACCACGACGCGGCGGTGGCCGGGAAGATGGACTACAGCTTCTACTACGAGGCGGCGCGCCACGCCCTCGACTGGACCGCGGAGAAGCTCGAGCCCGAGAACCTCGCCTGGCTGCAGGGGCTGCCCTACGTGCACCGCGAGGGCGAGGTCGGCTTCTGCCACGGCTCGCCGCTGGAGCCCGAGGCCTACGAGTACATCTTCGCCGAGCACCAGGCCCGGGAGCTGCTGCCGGTGATCGACGAGCTCGCCGACATCACCTTCATCGGCCACTCCCACCTCTGCAAGGCCTTCGCCCTGCGCGACGGCGAGGTCCACGACGTGATCGCGCAGCGCTTCACCGTGCGCGAGGGTTATCGCTACATCTGCTCGGTGGGATCGGTGGGGCAGCCGCGCGACTACGACAACCGCAGCTGCTTCGTCACCTACGACACCGAGAAGCGGCTCGTGCAGTACCACCGCGTCGAATACGACATCGACGCCGCCGCGCAGCGGATCTTCGACGAGGGGCTCGCGGCCAACTTCGGCAAGCGGCTCTTCCTCGGGGTCTGAGGTTGTATTTTGTCCACTCGGCCCCGCTGGCGCGGGACCGAGCGGACAAGAGGCGCGCTTCGCGCGCAAGTTGCTTTGCGTTGGAGCGCCCCACTGTGCGCTCAGACCACGGCGAGCGCGCCGGCGAGGCGCATCGCCGCCACCGCCCCCTCGCGATCCGCCACCACCAGCACATCCTCGGTCGCCAGCAGGTGATCGGCTGGGGGCAGGGCGGAGGTGTTGCCGGTGACGAGGAGGCCGCGGCCCGTGGCCGCGTCGAGGAGCCGCAGGGTTTCGCCGGGCAGGGCGAGCAGGCCCCGGATCAGCACCGGCGCGCCGCCCGGCAGGCAGGGCTCGTTCCAGCGGACCTTGCCCCGATCGATCCGGCAGATCCCCGCCTCGCCGCGGGCGTAGACCGCACCGCCGGCGCGGCGGATCGCAGGCGCTTCCGCGCCGAGGTTGGGGCGAACCCGCCAGCGCACCGTTCCGTCCGCCGCGAGGCCGAGCACTTCGCCGCCGGTGCGGCCCGCGCCTGCGACGATCCAGCCGCCGGGCACCGGCAGGACCTCGCCGGCGGGATCCACCGGCAGCTCGGCGCGGAAGAGGGGCTCGCCGGTGGCGGCGGCGAAGCCAAGGAGCTCGTTCCCCTCGGTGATCACCAGCAGCCGGTCGCGGTAGACCGTGAGCCGCGCGATCGGCGCCCCCACCGGAACCCGCCATGCCACCTCCGCCCTGCTGCCGACCACGCCGTAGAGCAGGCCGTTGTCCGCGCCGGCGGCGACGAGGTCGCCTGCTGCCGCCAGCGCGATCGCGTGGGCCGCTGGCGGATCGAGGGTAAGGAGCGAGTCGCCGCGCTCGAGGCCGAGCAGGCGGAGGGAGGTTCCGTCCGCCACCACCGCTGCCCTGCCGCCGGGCAGCTCGGCGTACGCGGGGCTAAGGGCGTCGGCGCCGAGGGCGGCGGTCCAGCGCCCGGTGCCGTCCGCCTCGCTGCACGAGACGACGCCGGCGCGGTCGGCGGCGAGGAGCGGCGCCTTCGGGCCACCGACGGCAACCGAGCCCTCGATCGCGGGGCCGGGGGTGCCGTCCGCGAGGCGGAGCGCCTGCGCGTTGCGGCGCCCGAGCGCCCACACCGACGGGCCGGCGGGGTGGAGGCGGCGGATGTTGCAGCCCACCTCGGCGGTCCAGGCGATTCTCAGGCTCACCCGGCGCAGCGCGCCCGGTGCCAGCGGCGGGGCCTCCCTGCTGCTCCGGGGCGCCGGGGCACGGGCGGCGACGGCGCCCTCCGCCCGCGCCGGGGCGGCGAGCTGATCGCAGAGCGAGAGCCGCTCGCGGGCCTCCTCCACCAGCGAGGTGAGGTAGGGGTTGTGGCCGAGGCGGGGATTTCTGGCGAGGAGGGCGCCGCCGAGATCGAGGGCGCCGGCAAAGAGCGCCCGGGCCAGGGCCTCGGCGGGGCAGCGCAGGGTGCGGCCAGCGACGGTGACTGCGCCGCCCCGGAGATCGACCTCCACCGCAGGCGCCTCCCAGCCGAGCGGGAAGGAGAAGCCGCCCTCGTCGCCCTCGCGGGCGGCCTCGAGCAGGCGCAGGCCGACGTCGGCGAGATCGCGGAGGAGGAGGAAGGGCGAGCCGGAGACGGCGCAGAGCTCCTCGCCGTCAGGCGCGTGCACGTAGAGATGGCCCGGGGCGAGGAGCGGGTGGAGCCCCTCGCCGCCTTCGTAGCTGCCGAGCCTGCCGTCCTCGTCGCGGAGATCGAAGCCGAGCGACGGCGCCTCGGTGCCGCCTGCTGGGGGCCTGCTCCGCAGCGAGAGCGGCCTGCCGCTCGGCGGTGGCGCCTCGCCGGGCAGGGCGCTGGCGCGGGCCAGCCGGGTGCACGCCTGGCGCAGGCGCCCGACCGCGGCGCCCTTCGCCTCGTCCGGCGGCAGCTCGGCGAGGTGGCCGAGGAGCTCCTCGCCGCAGCGGCCCGCTGCCTGCGCCAGGGCCCCGAGCTCCACCTCGAGATCCCGGACCAGCACCCGGGCCGGCCGGGGCAGGGAGACCAGCGAGAGGGTCACCGCTTCGCCGTGCCGGGCGAGGATGAGTTCGATCGATCCCTCGTCGAAGGGCACCGCCGCTGTGCGGGCGCCGCCTTCGAGCAGGCGGGCCACCGACTCCACCAGGGCGGTGGTGGTGGGCACCAACCGGTCCTCGAGCCTGCCCCGGGAGATGTCGACGCCGTCGACCTCGATCCCGAGGGAGCCGTGGATCTCGTCTGCCAGCGCGTGGGCGCTGTGTCCCCGGCGTTCGCTCTTCCAGCGGGTGCCGATGTGGAAACGGATCAAAACGCTCCGGCTCCCGGTCCTTCCCCCTCGCGCCGGCGACACGTCGGCGAGCGGGACCCCCGGATCCAGGACAGCCGGGCCGAGCATATTCTGGTTTGACTTGTAACTTCAAGCACTTTAGGCTCCCGCGCCATTGTCCCCATGCAGGCTGCCGACCACCCGGTCGGCTGCTTCTTCCGGCGGGGGCAGGAGGGCCGGATCGGCCCTCGTGCGAAAGAACTGTCCACCAGCCTGCGGGACCATGCGCGGGCGCCGTTGGCCGTGGGCTCCCCGTGGATCGGATGGAGCGCCGCCGCCGCGGTCGAGAGAAACGATCGATTCCGCATGACCTTCTACGAGGCGGCGCTGCAGATCCTGTTGCGAGAGGGAAAGCCTCTCCACGCCAACGCAATCACCGAGCTCGCCATCAAGGAGAGCCTCCTCTCCCACGTGGGCAAGCAGCCCGAGATCACCATGGCCGCGCAGCTCGCGGCGATGGCGCGTCGCAGCGCGGATCGCAGGCTGATCGCGGTGGAGCCCGATACCTTCGGCCTCACCGACTGGAGCGTGGAACCTTGCGAGGAGGCGCTCGAGAAGAGCGGCGTGGTGGAGCGGCCCGACGAGAACGAGCCGCCGCTGCGGGGCCGCGAGCGGCATCCGCGGATCGACAAGGAGAACGTGCGGATCGCCGGCAGGGGCGACCGCCGCCGCAAATACGAAGAGCTCGAGCGGAAGAAGAAGAAGAAGAAGAAGCGCCTGCCGCCTCTGGCCGAGCTGGTCTACGACATCGTCGATCGCGCCGGCCGTCCGCTGCCCGTCTTCGAGGTCGCCGCCGCGATCCGCGAGCACGATCTCGTCGCCGAGGACATCGGCCGCGAGGCCCTCGAGAATGCGCTGCGCTCCGAGAACGAGCGCCGCGAGGGCGAGGGCCGCAAGCCGGTCTTCGACTTCCCCGAGGGTGGCCTCGTGGGCCTCTCCGGCCAGGCCGTTCCCGAGGAGGAGGTCGATCTCCCGGCGCTGGTGGCCAGGGTCGTCGGCAGGCTCGCCGAGGAGAGGAAGCCCGCTGCGGTGGAGGCGGTCGTCGCCGTCGGTGCCGCGGCGCCGATCGATCAGATGGTCGCCGACGCCCGCGGCAGGGCGGTCGCGCAGCTGCGGCAGCGGCTCGCCGAGCTCGACGCGGTGGCCCTCGAGGCGGTGGCGCAGACGATGCTCGACACCCTCGGCTACCGCGACGTGCGCGTAGCCAAGCGGCACAAGGATGGCTCGCTCTACACGTGCCGCAGGCGGATGGGCCTGACCGAGGTCCGCTACGCGGTGCGGGTGATCCGCGGCGGCCGCGAGGTGCGGCGCGAGGACGTGCTCGAGCTGCGGCGTGACCTGCAGAGCCATTCGGCGCAGATGGGCGTGCTCCTCTCGCCCTCCGACGTCACCCGGGAGGGCAAGAGCGAGGCGGCGCAGGCAGGCGGCGCGCTGGTGGCGCTGCTCTGCGCGGACGCGCTGGCGGACCAGCTCGCGGAGCGCGGGATGGGCGTGCGGCAGCGCACCGTGACCTTCACCGAATTCGATCCAGCGGCGTTCCGGAGCCTCGCTGCAGCGGGAGCGCCTGCTCCTGCCGCAGGCGCCACTGCCGAGACGCGGCGCGAGAGCGCTGCCGATCGGCGGGAGCGCCGGGAGAAGGAGCGCCGCGAGTGGCGCGAGAAGCGGGCGAAGGAGCGCGAGGAGCGTCGCAAGGCCCGCGAAGCCGCTGCCGCAGCTGCGGCGCAGGCGGAGGCCGGCGCTGCTGCGGAGGAGGGGCCGATCGCCGCCGAACGCGCGGTGTCCCATCCCGCGGAGCAGGTGGCTGCGCCCCACGCGGTGGAGGAGACGCAGGCCGGCGTGACCAGCGCCGCGCAGCCTGCACCGGAGGGTGCGCCGGCAGAGCAGGTGGCACCGGCGGAGGCGGCTGCAGTCGAGGTGCCGGAGGCGGCCCCCGCCGAGGCAGTCGTGCCCGCAGCCCGGGAGACGCCGGCGCCTGGTGAGCAGGTCGAAGCACCTGCGGCGCCGGCCCCCGCGGCCGAAGCGGCGCCGGCGCAGCCGATCGCTCCCGAAGAGAAGCCGGTGGCAGCAGCCAAGGCCGAGGCCCCCGTCGCTGCCACCGAGGCAGCGGAACCCACGGTCGCGCCGCAGCCGGAGGCAGCCGCCGAGGAGGAGGAGGCGCCCGATCGTCCCCGCCGCCGCAGGCGCCGGACCAGGGCCGCCGGTCCCGAGGTGGAGGCCGCATCTGCGGAGGGCGCCGAGGAGACGTCCACCGAGCCGACCCCCGGCGAGCCCGAGACCGAAGGTTGATCCCGGCGCGGCGGGCCCCTCGGGTGGCTCGCCGCGCAACCGCTCCCGCCCTGCCACGTCGAACGGAAGGTGGGCAGGCCGATGCCGGGCCGCGCCTCATCCGGACCGGTGGTGCCTTGACTCTCCCGGGTGCCACCCCCAGACTCGACGGGATGGTGTGCGTGACTGCGCCTGCTCGCTCCCGGATCGCCGCCCTGCGAGGGGCGCTGCTACCGGTGCTTCTCCTGCTGCTCACCTGCACCGCCTGCAAGCGCGACGACCGGCTCGGCTTCGTCGATCGGCTCCTCGTCTCGGAGGCGGATCTGGGGAGCCACCCGCGGCTCTCCCTCGGCCCCGAGGATCTCGCAGCCAGCGCTCGCGAAGCCCTGGAGGAGAAGGGGCGGATCGGCCTGCTCGATCCCGGCGAGAAGCCGGCAGGCGGCGTGGAGCCGTGGCACGCCCGTGTCGAGCTCGTCTATCTGCGCACCCTTCCGCCGGTGCTGGCCCCCAGCGGCGACGATCCCAATCTGCCGCTCCGCGCCGAGGTGGCCGTCGAGCTCGCCCTGACCCGCGGCGCCGGCAGCCGCATCGTCGGCGAGGGCAGGGCGCAGCAGGAGTTCCTCGCCGGTGGTCCGGAGAGCCGGAACGACGCCTTCCGCAAGGCGATCGACAAGGCCCTCGCGGAAGCGGCGGGGCAGCTCGCCCTCCACCTCGAGACCGCCACCCGCACCGACCAGGAACTCGTGGCGGAGCTCGCCTCCGCCGACGGGCAGCGCCGCGAGTTCGCCTTGCGGGTCCTCGCCGATCGCAAGAGCCCGGTGGCGCTGCCCTACCTGCTCGAGCGCCTCGAGGACAGCGACCGCACCGCGCAGCTCCGGGCGGTTGGAGGCCTCGTCGCGGTGGGTGATCACGGCGCCGTGCCGAAGCTGATCGACGCCACGCTCGGCCGCGATCCCTCCTTCGTGATCCAGGTGATCTACGCCCTCGCCGAGATCGGCGGGGAGGAGGCGGAGGCCTATCTCTTCACCGCCTCCACCGGCCATCCGGAGGAGATGGTCCGGCGTGCTGCGGAGGAGGCCCTGCACAGCCTCCGGACCGAGCGCGCCGCCACCGCGAGCAGCGCCAACCCGCCGGTGCAGCGCGGCGGCGCCACGCCGGCGGCGCGGTAGCGGCGGGCGTCCACCCACAGGAGCAGGCTGCCTGCCGAGCGCCGGTCGATCGCCGGCGCCGGAGGCTTCGGTGTACGCTGCAGGACATGCGTCTGCCCGTCCTCCTCGTCGCCGCCTCGCTCCTCGGCGCCTGCGCCACCGCCGCTCCCACCGCCAGCGCCCCTGCGGCAGCCCGCGTGCAGCCCGACGTGGCCCACTTCTTCCCCCTCGCCGTGGGCAACAGCTGGACCTACCAGACCCGCTTCGGCGGGAAGGTCGAGCGGAACACCGTGCGGATCGAGGAGAAGCAGGGTGGCTATTTCCGCGACAACCAGCGGGGGGCCCTCGCCTTCGACGGCGAGGGGCTCCGCGACGAGCGCCGCTACCTGATCCTCGGGCCCGTGGCGCCGGGCACCACCTGGGAGAGCCTGCTCGAGGACGGCAAGCGCGAGCGCTACGAGATCGTGAAGACCAACGCCTCCGTCGAGGTGCCGGCCGGCCGCTTCGAGGGCGTCCTCCTCGTCCGCGGGATCACCCCGGTCGACGCAGCCACCTCGTTGGAGATGGAGTGGGCCTACGCCCCCGGCGTCGGGCTGATCCGCCTCGCCTCCGCCGCCCTCGTCGGCGGCAGGGACCGGATCCCGCAGGCGACGATCGAGCTCCTCGAGTTCCGCCTCGCCCGCTGATCCGGTTCGCTGCGCGACAGCACGGCGCCTGCCTCCTTGCCCGCTTTCCCACCCGGGTGTAGGTTCCGCCCCCTTTGCAGGGGGAGGGAGGCGGCGTGGTTGCGACCGAGATCCGGGTCATCTACGGCGACACCGATCGCATGGGTGTCGTCTACTACGCCAACTACCTCCGCTACTTCGAAGCGGGTCGGAACGAATACCTGCGTGCAGCCGGTGCCCGCTACCGCGACGTCGAGGCCGAGTGCGGCGTGATGTTCCCGGTGGTGGAGGCCAACGTCCGCTACAAGCACCCGGCGCGCTACGACGACCACGTCCGCGTCGAGACCCGGATCACCGAGCTCAAGCGCGCCTCGCTGCGCTTCGAGTACCGGGTGGTCCGCGTCGAGGACGAGCGGCTGCTGGTGGAGGGCCATACGGTCCACGCCTGCATCGATCGCGATCACAAGCCGACGAAGCTCCCGGAACGGATCGTGGGGCTTCTGCGCGCTGGCGAGAACTTGCCCGGCTGAGCTGCCGTGGCCACCTTCCGCCCGCTATGGGGTGGACATCCCTTCCCGGTGGGGCGGGGGTGGAGCTTGAGGAGGGATGAAAGATGGATCGGAACCTGGCACTCGAGGTGGTGCGCGTCACCGAGGCAGCGGCGCTCTCCAGCGCCCGTCTGATGGGCCGCGGCGACGAGAAGGCCTGTGATCAGGCTGCTGTCGATGCGATGCGCAAGGCATTCGACGCCGTCCGCGTCCGCGGCACCGTGGTGATCGGGGAGGGCGAGCGCGACGAGGCGCCCATGCTCTTCATCGGCGAGCAGGTCGGCTGCGGCGACGGCGAATCCCCCGAGGTCGACATCGCGCTCGATCCGCTCGAGGGCACCACCATCTGCGCCACCGGCCGCGGCAACTCGATCTCCGTCATCGCCATCGCGGAGCGCGGCAAGTTCCTCCACGCCCCCGACACGTACATGGAGAAGATCGCGGTGGGCCCGAAGGCCCGCGGCGCCATCGACCTCCGCAAGAGCCCCACCGAGAATCTCCGCCGCATCGCCGACGCGATGGGCCGCTACGTCGAGGACCTCACCGTCTGCATCCTCGATCGGCCGCGGCACGAGAAGCTGATCCGGGAGGTTCGCGAGGCGGGCGCGCGGATCAAGCTGATCGGCGATGGCGACGTGGCCGGCGCGGTGGCGACCTGCTTCGAGGAGACCGGCGTCGACGTCCTCATGGGCGTGGGCGGTGCTCCCGAGGGCGTGCTCGCCGCAGCGGCGATCCGCTGCGTGGGCGGTGACTTCCAGGGCCGGCTCAAGCCGCGCAACGAGGGCGAGATCGAGCGGGCGCTCACGATGGGCGTCAAGGACATCGAGAAGATCTTCATGCTCGAGGAGCTCGCCGCCGGCAACGTGATGTTCGCAGCCACCGGCATCACCTCGGGCGACTTCCTCAAGGGCGTTCGCTACACCGGCGACGGCGCCGTCACCCACTCGGTGGTGATGCGCTCCACCACCGGCACCGTGCGCTACATCGAGTCGCACCACCGCTTCGACCAGAAGCCGAACTACGGCTGGTAACTCGAAGTGAGACACCCGCAGTGAATCACTGCTGGTGAAAACGCGAAGGCCCGCTCCCCGTGGCGGGCCTTTCGCGTTCCTCAGCGGAAGGCGAGCAGCACCAGCGTGCCGGCGGCGGTGCCCAGCACCGTCACCGGCGCGCCGTAGCGGAGGAAGCGACCGAACGAGATCCTGCCGTGGTTCCCGGCGAGCTCGAGCACGATCACGTTGGCCACCGAGCCGACGATGGTGAGGTTGCCGGCGAGGGTCGAGGTGAGGGCGAGGACCTTCCAGGCCAGCGGCGGGTCGGAGAACGCCGGGATCCACTGCGCGGCGAGCAGCACGAAGGGCACATTCGAGAAGAGGTTGCTCAAGATCACCGAGGTGGTGCCGAGCACCGCCGCCTCCCGCCACGGACCACCGGTGGCGAAGGGGGCGATCGAGGCGAAGATCGCGTCCGCTGCGCCGCTCCGCGCCACGCCGTGGACCACGACGAAGAGCCCGGCGAAGAAGAGCAGCAGCACCCAGTCGACCCGGTCCAGCACCTGCCGCGGCGCGCGGCCGCCGACGAGGAGGAGGAAGGCGGCGCCGGCCATCGCCGTCCAGGCGAGGTCCGCGCCGACGAAGAAGGCGGCGACCACCCCGCAGAGCGCGACGCCTGCCCGCAGGAGCAGGGGGCGATCCACCTGCGGCGGCTCCACCTGCGTGGGCGCGAGGTGCCGCGTGGCGAGCTCCCGCCGGAAGAGCCAGAGGAGCACCAGCAGAACGACGCCGGTGGCCACCGCTGCTGCCGGCGCCAGCGATCCGGTGAAGTCCGCGTAGGAGATCCCGGAGAGCGTGGCGACGATCATGTTCTGCGGATTGCCCGTGGGCGTCGCCGCCGAGCCGGCGTTGGCGCCGAAGGCCACCGCCAGCAGGAAGGGCAGCGGCGGCAGCTCGGCGTCGTCCACCACCTGGAGCACCAGCGGCGTCACCACCAGGCAGACGGTGTCGTTCACCAGCAGCGCCGAGAGGCCGGCGCAGACGAGCGTCACCCCCGCGAGCAGCCGCCGCGGCGTCTTCGCCGCGTGGATCGCCTGCCAGCTCGCCCAGCGGAAGAAGCCCGCCTCGGCGAGGTAGGCGGCGAGGATCATCATCCCGAGGAGCAGCACGATCGTCTCGTGGTTCACCGCCTCCCTATAGACCTCCGCCGGCGTCACCACGCCGAAGACCACCATCGCCACCGCGCCGGTAGCGGCGCCGGAGGGGCGTTCGAGCGGAATCCCGGGGATCTTCTGGCCGAGGATGACGAGGTAGGTGAGGGCGAAGATGCCCAGGGCGATCCACATGGGCGCAGCTCTGCCACGACTGCGGGCCGAACGTCCACGAGCCAACGCCGGCCGCCGAAGCGAGGTGCTCCTCGCCTGCCCGCTGCCCTAACTTCGCTCCCTATGTCCGATCGCGCCGACATCCAGCTCGATGGTTCCGCAGGGGAGGGCGGGGGCCAGATCCTCCGCACCGCCCTCACGCTCTCGGTGATCACCGGCAAGCCCTTCGAGCTCCTCCGCATCCGCGCGGGCCGCGAGGAGCCGGGCCTGCAGGCACAGCACCTCGCCGCCGTCCGCGCCGCCGCCGACATCTCCGGCGCCTTGGTGGAGGGCGACAGCCGTGGCTCGCAGCACCTCCTCTTCCGTCCCGCGGGCTCCATCCGCGGCGGCGAGCACCTCTTCGAGATCGGCACCGCCGGCTCCACCTCGCTGCTGCTCCAGACCGTGGCCCTGCCGCTCTGCCTCGCCGACCAGCCCTCCGAGGTGCGGATCCGCGGCGGCACCCACGTGAGCCGGGCGCCGACCTTCCACGATCTGGCGCTGGGCTGGGCGCCGCTGCTGCGCTCGATCGGCTGGCCCATCGACGTGCGGCTCGTGGGCGCCGGCTTCTACCCGGAAGGCGGGGGCGAGGTGGTCGCCACCATCGGCAGGGCGCAGCCGGCCCGTCCCGTCGATCGGCGCCGGCGCGGCACCCTCACCGAGGTCCGGGTCGTTCCCATCGTCGCCGGCCTCCATGGCGACGTCGCCCCGCGGATGGGACAGACGGCGCGCACGCGGCTCCGCGAGGCGGGGGTGCCCTCCCACGTCGAGAGCATGGCGCTTCCTGCGGGCCCCTCCCACGGCGCGGCCATCGCGATCCAGGCGATCTACGAGAAGATCGCCGTCACCTTCGGCGCACTGGCCGAGCCGGGCAAACCGGCGGAGCAGGTGGCGGGGGAGGCGGTGGAGGATTTCGAGTGGCACCACGCCTCGGGCATGGCCCTCGACGAGCACCTCGCCGATCAGATCCTGCTGCCGCTGGCCCTCGCCTCCGCCGGCAAGCAGGGTGGCCCCACACCGATCCACCGCGTCACCGTCACCGAGGTGAACCGCCACCTCCTCACCAACGCCGCGGTGATCCGTCGCTTCCTCCCGGTGGAGATCGCCGTCTTCGGCAGGGAGGGCGAGCCCGGCGACATCCGCGTGGCGCCGGAGGGGATCGGCGAGGTACTGCCGCTGCTCCGATCCGAGCGGCAGGGGGAGGAGGGCTGACGGGCCCCGCTGCGCGATGCGAATGCTCCTCGATCTCCTCCTCACCCCGCTGCGCCTCCTCGTGGCGATCCTGCGCCTGCTCGCGCGCCTGGTCGCGAGGCCGAAGCTGCCCGACTTCGTCGACTACCGGCTCGCCGGCACCCTGCGCTGGCGCGATCTCCACCGGCGCCGCTGGGCCTTCGGCAGGCGGCGCAGCGGCCCCACGGTCCATGGCCTCCTCCGCTCCTTCGCCGAGGTGGAGCGCGAGCCGGCGGTGCGCGGCGTGGTCCTCCGGGTGGAGAAGCTCCACGCTTCGCGCGCCAGGCTCCTCGCCCTGCGCGCGGGGCTCGAGCGCCTCCGTGCCGCGGGCAAGGAGGTGGTGCTCTACTGGAAGCACGCCGACAACCGCCACTTCGCCCTGGTGCCCGCAGCGAGCCGCGTCGTCCTCGCCCCAGGCGGTCCCGTCCACCTCCTCGGCTACGCGGCGGCGGTGACCGTCCTCCGCGAGGCCCTCGACAACGCCGGCGTGCTCCCCGAGTTCGTGCGCAAGGGCCAGTTCAAGACCGCACCGGAGCGCTTCACCGAGCGGGAGGTCACGCCCGAGCACCGCGATCTCGTCGAGCGCGTCCTCACCCGTGCGTACGAGAACCTCGTCACCGACCTCTCCACCCGGCGCGGCGGCGACGAGGGCTGGGCCAGGGCGGTGATCGACGGCGGCCCCTACACCTCCCGCCGCGCCCTCGCCGCAGGTCTCGTCGACCACCTCGCCTTCCCCGACGAGCTGCCGCAGCTCCTCGCCCGCAGCGGCGCCTCGGCGGAAAAGCCCCCCGACGCCACGCTCGCGGGCCCGGGCCGCCTCCACGCCCGCAAGCTCTGGCAGATGCGCTGGCCGAGGTTCGGGCGGGGCAAGCGCGTGGCGGTGGTGCCGCTCTCCGGCCTGATCAAGCCGGGAAAGAGCTTCCGCTGGCCCGGCGGCAGCGAGATGGCAGGCGACGAGTCGGTGGGCAGGGCCCTCGACGACGTCCGCAAGGATCGCAGCGTCGGCGCGGTGATCTTCACCATCGAATCCCGGGGCGGGGCCGCCAACGCCTCGGAGTTGATCTGGCACGCGGTCCGGCGCTGCGCCGCGGCGAAGCCCACCGTGGCCCTGGTGGAGGGGGTGGCAGCCAGCGGCGGCTACTTCGCCGCCTGCGGCGCCAGCCACATCGTCGCAGCGCCAGGGGCGCTGGTGGGATCGATCGGCGTCTTCTCCGGGCGCTTCGACGCCAGGGCGCTCCTCGACCGGATCGGCGTGCGGCAGGAGGTGATCCTCCGCGGCGCCAGGGCGGGGATCCTCGAGCCCGCCCACTCCCTCACCGACGGCGATCGCGCGGTCCTCGCCGCGGAGGTCGACAACATCTACGTCGAGTTCGTCGACCGGGTGGCGGAAGGGCGGGGGCGCAGCGCCGACGAGATCCGCGCCCACGCGGAGGGCCGGGTCTTCCTCGGCGCCGACGCGCCGGCTGCCCTCGTCGACCGGGTCGGGGATTTCCGCGATGCGCTCGCCTGGGTGTGCAGCGAGGCGGGGCTCGATCCCGCCAGGGTCGAGGTCCGGGCCCACGAGCGCGCCGGCGTCCGCCCCGACCTCGGCCAGCTCTTCAGCCTCGCCCAGTCGGCCCTGTCCGGGATGCCGCTCCTGCTCTGGGCCGAGGAGCTCGAGAGCCCCGATTGGCTCTGACCGGCGACCGGAGTAGGGTGCCGCCCATGCGTACCCTGCTCGTTGCAGCTGCGCTCCTCGGCGCTGCCGGCTGCGCGACGACCACCGAAAGGCCCCGGCCCGAAACGGCGGAGCCGGCCCCGGCCTCCGCCGCCACCCGCTTCCTCGATGCCGTGGAGGCGGCGCGCTGGGACGATGCCTTCCTCCTGCTCTCGGAGCGGTGGCGCGCCAGCCTCACCCCGGCCCGCCTCGCTGCGGATTGGGAGCAGGGAGGCGCCCTGGCAGCCGATCGCCTCGAGCGGGCCCGCCTCGCGCTCCGGGAGCAGCCCCGCCGCGAGGGCGACCGCGTGCGCTTCGGGGCCGCCGGGGGCAGCGGGCTGGTCCTCGTCGAGGAGCCCGGCGGCTGGCGGGTCGACGGTTTCGAATAGCCCCGGCCGCCTGCAGCGCAAGCCCCCGGGTCGCCTTCGGATTTCCGGGTGCCAGCTGGAGGTTTGCGGGTTATATGGCGGCCCCGCCGCAGGCGATTGCGTCCACGAGGCGAAGAGCCGCCAAGGAGCGAAGATGAGCCAGCTGACCGAGCGCGAGATCCTCGCCGCCCTCTCCAAGGTGAACGACCCCGAGCTCCACCGGGATCTCGTCTCCCTCAACATGGTGCAGAACGTCCGGATCGAAGGCGGCGGCGTGAAGCTGCGCATCGACCTGACCACACCGGCCTGCCCGCTCAAGGGAAAGATCCAGGGCGACGTGGAGAACGCGCTCCGCGCCGTCCCCGGCGTCACCGCCGTGGAGATCGAGTGGGGCGCGCAGGTGCGCCACGGCCAGAAGCAGGAGAAGGGCGGCAACTTCATCCCCGGCGTGAAGAACGTCGTGCTCGTCGGCGCCGGCAAGGGCGGCGTGGGCAAGAGCACGGTGGCCTTGAACCTCGCCGCCGCCCTGCGCCTCGAGGGCGCCACCGTCGGTCTCCTCGACGCCGACTTCTACGGCCCCTCGGTGCCGATCATGACCGGCATCTCCGGCAAGCCCACCTCGGTGGACGGGCGCACCCTCGAGCCGATGGAGGCCCACGGCCTCAAGGTGATGTCGATCGGCTTCCTGGTGGAGCCCGACCAGGCGATGGTCTGGCGCGGGCCGATGCTCCACAGCGCCATCACCCAGCTTTTGCGCGACGTGAACTGGGGCAACCTCGACTACCTCGTCCTCGACCTGCCCCCCGGCACCGGCGACGTGCCCCTCTCGCTGGCGCAGATCGTCAAGGCCGCAGGCGTCGTGCTCGTCTCCACCCCGCAGGACGTGGCGCTCGCCGACGTGGTCAAGGCGAAGGCGATGTTCGACCGCGTCGACGTGCCCGTCCTCGGCATCGTCGAGAACATGAGCGACTTCGTCTGCCCCCATTGCGAGAAGTCGACGCCGATCTTCTCCACCGGCGGCACCCACCGGGCCGGCGAGGCGATGGGCATCCCCCTCCTCGGCGCAATCCCCCTCGACCTCGCCATCCGCATGGGCGGCGACAAGGGCACGCCGGTGACGGTGGAGTATCCTGACTCCAAGCAGGCACAGGCCTTCCGCGAGATGGCGCGCAAGGTCGCGGGGCGGATCTCGGTGCAGGCGCACCAGGTCAAGCTGCCGGTCTTCAACCTCGGCTGACCGGGGGGGCGATGGAGAACGACGACCTCAACTTCACCGCGCCGGAGCTCGACGATCGCGAGGGCATGCGCCCGCGGGCGACCGATCTCCTCCGGCGCGTGCTCGTCTCCGGCGTCGGGGCGCTCTTCATGACCGAGGAGGGGATCCGCTCCCTGGTCAAGGAGATGAAGCTCCCCAAGGAAGTGATCGGCGCCGTCATCGCCCAGGCCGACCGCACCAAGAGCGACATCGCCCGGGTGGTCGGCACCGAGGTGCGCTCCTTCCTCGAGAGCACGCGCATGCGCGAGGAGATGGTACGGATGCTCACCCAGATCCGCCTCGAGGTCCGGGCGGAGGTGGGCTTCAAGACCCGCGACGAGGAGAGCAGCGTCTTCGAGCCCACGGTGAAGGGCAAGGTGGCGGTGAAGCGCCGCCAGCCCGCGGCGCCGCGGGCGCCCCGCAAGCGGGCCACCCCGCCCCGGCGGAAGAAGAAGACGAGCGAGTGACGAACGGGCCGCGCCAGCTCTTGCGGCGCCTGCCGCTCCTCGTGATCCTGCTCCTCCTCGCCTGGCTCTTCCTCGGCGACAGGCCGCGGGAGATCACGCTCGTCTACGATCTGCCCGACAATCCGGCGCCCACCCGCGCCGAGGTGAAGCTCCTCGACCGCGAGGGGAAGATCCCCGCGCAGATCACCTGGGGAACGGGGCAGGGGCCCGCCACCGATCGGCAGCCCCACCACGCCCGCCTCACCCGCGGTGACTACCGCCTCGAGGCGACCCTCGAATTCCCGGACGGCGAGCGCCGCCGGATCGCCCGGGGGCTCGCGATCACCCCCGAGGACGAGCGCATCGTCATCCATCTTCGTTAGTTGCTGCCCCACCGGGCGCGTGTTAGCTCTTGCGCCGTGAATCACGCCGCGCTCCTGGCCCGCTGCCCGCTCTTCAAGGGCTTCACCGGCACCGGCCTGCAGATCCTCGCCAGCATCGCCCGGGAGCGGACCCTCCCCGAGGGGACGCCGATCTTCCGGGAGGACATGCCGGGCGATGCGCTCTACGTGCTTGCCAGCGGCGATGTGCGGATCGCCATGACCGGCGCCGACGGTCGCGAGCAGACCCTCGCCGTCCTCGGCGAGAACGAGTTCTTCGGCGAGCTGGCGCTCCTCACCCCCAGCGCCGAGCGGCTGGTCTCCGCCAACGCGCAGAGCGAGGTGGTCCTCCTCGAGTTCCAGCAGAAGGACTTCGCCCGGCTCCAGACGCAGAAGCCGCAGGCCTGCCTGAAGCTCATCCTCAACATCGCCGGCGAGTTCGGCCGCAAGCTGGCCGACAACCGGCCGTTGCTGCGATCGATGTTGTTGCCTGCGAGCCGCCGGTAAGGCATCTGCCCTGCCGGTGCGCCTCCTCCTCCTCGCCATCGCGCTGATCCTCCTCGCGCCCGCTCCGGCGGCGGCGCAGGCGATCGCCGCGCGCTACGCCATCGAGGCCACCGTCTCGAAGGAACTGGACGAGATCCGCGGTGCGCTCGAGGTCCGGGTCGAGAACACCGGCGATGCGCCGCTCGACCGCCTCGTGCTCTGGCTCTACCCGAACCTTTTTTCGCAGGAGATCCCCGGGATCACCGACGTGAACCGGACCTTCTACGAGCCCTTCGGCCCGAGCTCGGGCGGGATCCGGATCGACGGCTTGCAGGTCGGCAGGCAGCCGGTCGAGACGCGGGTGCTGCAACTGGAGCAGGCGCCGCCGGAGACGGCCCGGGCGATCGATCTTCCCGTGCCGCTGCAGCCCGGAGAGAGCGCCCTCGTCACCCTCGACTTCGTCACCACCGTGCCCCATCGGCTCGGACCCTTGTCCCGGGCGAAGGGCGTGCTCACCGCCCTCGGCGGCTGGCATCCCTGGATCACCGTTCCCGCCTCCCGGCCGGTGCAGCGGCAGCCGGCGCCTGCGGATTTCCGGGTCCGCCTCCACACCCCCGGTGACCACGTCGCCCTGATCGGCGGCGCGAACCCCGGCGGCGACGGGACGGTGGAGCTCACGGATCGCCCGTGGCTCGATCTGGTGGTCCGTCCGAAGCGCCACCGGCCCCTCCGCACCAGAGGCGGGGCGGTCTGGCCGCTGGAAGCGCCGCCCCACGTCGACTGGGACAAGAACAGCCAGCCGGATCCCCGCGCGTTCTCCTCCGACTACACCGCGGACGACATCGCGCGCCTCCTCGGCAGGCTCGACCGCTGGGGCGACGCGCAGCCCGGCCTGCCCGATCCGGGGCCGATCCATCTGGTGGTCGTGCCCCTGCGCTCGGAGATCGCGCTCGCCACCCCGGGCATCGTCGCCGTCTCCGACCGCGCGTTCGGGGTGACGCCGGTGGAGCTGCTGCAGGACTTCCACGCTGCCGGGATCGCGCGGGCCTATTTCGCCAGGCGCTTCTTGCCCCTCGTCCAGCGGTGCGAGTCGCCGGCGGTGGCGCTGCAGATCGCCGACGGCCTCGGCGCCCTCTACGCCGATCGCTTCGCCGAGGAGGTGCTCGGCGGCACGAGCGACGCCCGGGGCATCCTCGCCACCTTCGACTTCCTGCCCAACGTCGACGATTTCCTGCGCTCGCCGAAGGCCGCCTTCCCCCACGTCTACTTCTCGCCGGTCGCCGATCCGATCCCGGTGCGCGACGAGCCGTGGACCTTCGCCAACGGCGCGCCCCGCGGCAAGGTCCTCTTCGCCAAGCTGCAGGACTGGCTCGGACCCGAGGCCTTCCGCGAGCTGATCGAGGGCTACCTCGCCGGCGCGCACTGCCCGCTGCAGCGCGGCGCCGAAGGATTCGCCGAGCAGGATCTCGACGCCTTCTTCCGCACCTGGACCGAGCGGCGCCCCAGCGTGGACCTGCGGGTGCGCATCCTCTCCACCGAGAAGCGCCCCGACGGAAAATGGGAGAGCGTGGTGGAGGTGCGCCGGGTCGGCGACGCGCCGCCCGAGCTCGTCGAGACGCTGGCCTGGGAGGAGAACGGCGAACAACACCTCCTCACCTGGCCCGCGCAGAAGGGCGAGGCAGCCGAAACCTTCACCATCGTCGCCGATCGCCGCATCACCAGGCTGCGGGTCGATCCGCGGGGCAGGGTGCACCAGACACCTGCCGAGCCCGGCGAGATCACCGCCGTCGGCGATCGGGTGCCCGCCAGGATCCAGCTGCTGCTCACCCGCGCTGCGGTCTCCTACTCCGCTGCCGACAACAGCTTCTTCGGCGACATCGACTTCCTGCTCCGGCCGCGGGACGCGGTGCGCCGGCGCCTGAGCTTCGGCGGCTCCTACCGCAAGGCCCGCCTCGAGGTCCGCACCGCGCTCTCCTTCGGTTTCGGCCCGCTGGTGGACGCTGCCCGCTACGCGTGGAATTGGGGCGTCGGCCTCTCCGGCGACTACCTCCGCGCGGGCTTCGGCGGCGAGGACACCGAGGAGGGCTTCGCCGTGGGACCTTCGGTGGGCATCTCCTACGACGACAGGCCCGCTGCCTCCAACCCGCTCCGGGGCACGGCCTTCGCCACCGGCTTCTCCTTCTCCGCCGGTGCCAACCGCGGCGGCGCCTCCACCGTCTACGGCGGCGCCTCTGCCGCCTGGCTCCGCCTCTTTCCGCTGGGGCCGCGGAGCACGCTCGCCGTGCGGCTGAAGGGAAACGTGCTCCTCGGCGATCCGCCGATCCAGGAGCTGATCCCCCTCGGCGGATCGGACGAGGGGCTCCGCGGCTTTCCCCTCGAGTCGGTGCTGGCGCAGCAGCGGGCCGTCGCCTCCGCCGAGTGGCGCCACCCGCTGCTCCCCGACCTCGACGTCGACCTCGGGCTCGCCAGGCTCCGGCAGGTGGCAGGGGCGGTCTTCTTCGACGGCGCCTTTGCCGGCGAGATCTTCCCCCTGCTGGAGGAGACGCCCGCAGACGGCCTCTTCGCCGACGCGGGCTACGGCCTGCGCTTCGAATACGACGTCTTCGGCGTCCGCCCCCTCTTCCTCGCGGTGGACGCGGCGGTGCCGATCAACACCCGCGGCGTGGACACCCCGCCGATCGTCTTCAGCCTCCGGGCAGGCCAGGCCTTCGCAGGCCTCTGAAATCCGGCGGGAATAGCAGCCCCCGGCATGGGTTCGCTTGCACGGGAAGTGGCAGGCCAAGTAGCCTTGGGCGCTTTCCGCGGGGCATGTCGCAGATCCCCCGCCAGCCGAACGAGGCAAGGAGCCAACGAAACGATGTCTCGCCTGATCTCGAGCCTCTGCGCCGCCCTCGCGGCCCTCGCCATCGCCTTCCCCGTTGCCGCCCGCGCCGAAGACTGGGCCAACTCTCTCTACACCGAGGGGGGCATCGAGCTCCGCGCGGACGAGCGGGTCTTCACGCTCTTCGCCGCGCTCAACGAGATGGGCCTCGACGACGCCCCGATCTCGCGGAAGGATCCGATCCCGAAGCGCGAATACGATCCGGTCCGCCAGCAGGTCCGCGACGCGGTGACCCTCGATCCGGCGCTGCGCGGCAAGTTCGAGGCCTTCTTCGACAAGAACCCGGCGCCGCTGCGGACCTACACCGCCTACGCGCTGGCAGTCGGTCCTGCCCCGACCTTCGCCGCCCCGGAGAAGCTCCCGAAGGAGCTCGCCGCCTTGAAGGGCTTCGAGGCGCTCCTCGCCGAGTTCTACGGCAAGGCCAGCATCCAGAAGATCTTCGACGCCGTGCAGCCCGCCCACCGCGAGGCGCTCAAGCGTTACACCGCGGTGGTCGACAAGCCGATCGCCTCGGCCCGCGACATCCTCAAGGCCCCCGAGACCGACGATTCGCCGCGGGTGGTCCTCGTGCTCAACCTCCTCGACGGCCGCGGCTCCAGCTACGGCGTCGGGACCGCCGACGAGACCTGGCTGGTGGTCGGCCCCGCCGGCAGCACCCCGGACGCCCAGGCGATCGTGAAGGCCTTCGCCCGCGTCGAGATCCAGGGCGCCGCCGAGGCAGGCGACAAGTCGCTCAAGGGCGGCAGCCAGCTCCTCCGCGAGATCCAGGAGGCGGGCTACGCGGTGGGCGCCGGCAACGTCGCCGACTACGTGGCCGAGACCCTCGCGCGCGCGGTGGCGATCAAGGCCGTCGTCGCCGACGGCGAGACGAGCCGCGCCTTCGAGGCGGAGAAGCGCCGGGGCTTCGTCCTCGTCTCCGACATGAACCGCGGCCTGGCGATCTACGCCAAGAGCCCCAAGCCGATGAACACCTTCCTCGCCGACTTCCTCCGCGAGGTCGACGCCGGCAAGGCGGTCGCCGCCCTCCGCGGCAACTGATCGCAGGGCAGGTGACGGGGCGCTCGCAGGCGCCCCGTCCCTTTTCGGAAGCGGCGCCTGCACAGGGCGCGGCCGGGGCTATGGGCGCAGCGGGAAACGCGCGCCCGGGGGGACGATGCAGGCCGGAACCGCCAGCGCGGCGGCCTGCGGAGGACTCGCAAGTTGGAACAGTTCGTCCTCGAATTTCTCGGCTCCGCGTCGGGGCTGGGGGCCTACGGGCTCGTCTTCGGCGTGCTCCTGGCCTGTGGCCTCGGTCTGCCGCTCCCCGAAGACGTCGCCCTGATCACCGGCGGCTACCTCGCCTATCTCGGTCACGCAAACCTCGGCGTGATGCTGGCAGTGGGATTCGCCGGCATCCTCGCCGGTGACTCGGCGGTCTTCTTCCTCGGCAGGACCAGCCGCAGCGCCCAGCGCCGGCATCCGGGCGGGCTCCTCGGCCGCCACCTCACGCCGGACCGGATCGCGAAGGTCGAGGCCCAGTTCGAGCGCCGCGGCAACCTGCTGGTGGTGATCGCGCGCTTCCTCCCCGGCATCCGCGCCGCCACCTACTTCGTGGCGGGCGGCGCCGGAATGAGCTACCGCCGCTTCATCTTCTTCGACGGCCTGGCGGCGCTCCTCTCCGCGCCGCTCTTCGTGGTGGCGGGCTGGCACTTCGGCAAGGAGATCGGCAAGGTCGTCGGCTGGGCCGAGCAATTCCACAGCTGGCTCATCGGCGGCATGGTGGTGGTTGCGCTGGCGCTCTTCGCCCGCTCCATGGCCCGGCGCCGCAGGATCCGCCTGGCGGCGCAGCAGGCGCCGGTGCAGGTGGTCGAGCCCGTGGCCTTCCACGCGCCGCCGGTGGAGCCCACCGTCCGCGAGGAGCAGATCGCCTCCTGAGCGGGCCGCGCCGCCTGGCGGTGCGGCGCAATCAGCCGCGGAACCAGCGCCGGAGCACCCGGGCGATGGTGCTCTCCGGCGGCGGCATCGCCGCGGTGCTGCCGTCCGAGGCGAACATCCCCGCCACCGGCTGCGGCACGCCGGGCCGCTGGGGCCGCATGCCGAGCTTGGCGCGGACCTCCTCCGGCGTGCCCCGGGTGCTCATCGTCGTCTCGAAGGTGCGCCCGGTGGAGAGTTCCTTCGCCGTCACCTGGAGCAGGCACTCCGCGGTGAGGTGGAAGGTGACCGCCGCCTGGACCGAGCCCTTCTGGCCGAGGGGCAGGCCGTTGACGCTCAAGGTGCCGAGGTACTCGTTCACCTGCGCCTGCGGGCTCTCGCCCTGGAAGACGTGGATCTCGAACGAGGTCTGGAAGTCGCGGCTGGTGGAGAGCTTGAAGGTCCGGGTGACGGGCAGCGCCACGTTGCGCTCGATCACCGAGGTGCAGCTCCCGCCGGGCCTGCCGATCTGGATCGACATCGGCAGCACGTCGATGAGCACGACCCCTTCGCTCTTCTCCAGCGCCTGGCCGAGGAGGGCGGCGCCGAGGGCCACCGCCTCGTCGGGATGGACGCCCTTGTGCGGCTCCTTGCCGAAGCGCTCGCGGATCCGCTGGCGGACGAGCGGCATCCGGCTCTGGCCACCGACGAGGAGCACGTCGTCGATCTGGGCGAAGGAGAGCTTCTTCTGCCGGAGCACGTCTTCCGCCACCGCGAGGGTGCGCTCCACCAGCGGGCCGCAGAGCGTCTCCAGCGTCGCCCGGTCCAGGGTCACGTCGAGATCGCAGGGCCTGCCCTCGACGCTGGTGACGAAGGGCACGTGGACCCGGAAGCTCTCCTGTTCGGAGAGGGCGCATTTGGCACGCTCCGCAGCGTCGAAGACCCGCTGCAGCGCGACCTGATCGCCGTCGAAGGGCCTGCCCAGCTGCGCTTCGAAGCAGGCGAGCAGGTGGTCCACCACGGCGCCGTCGAAGTCGACGCCGCCGAGGAAGGTGTCGCCACCCGTGGAGATCACCTCGAAGACGCTGTCGTGGAGCTCGAGCACGGAGGCGTCGAAGGTGCCGCCGCCGAGATCGTAGACGAGGATGCGGCGGTTCAAGCCCTTGCCGTAGCCGTAGGCGAGGGCTGCGGCGGTGGGCTCGCTCAGGATCCGCTCGACCACGAGGCCGGCTAGGCGGCCGGCCCTGCGGACCGCCTCGCGCTGGTGCTCGTTGTAGTAGGCCGGCACCGTGATCACCGCCCGGCTCACCGGCTGCCCGAGGCTGTTCTGGGCGAGCTCGCGCACCTCGTTGAGAACGAGCGCCGCCACCTCCTGCAGGGTGAGCGTGGTGCCGCCGAGACGGACGGCCGCCTCGCCGTCGGGCCCCTCGACGATCTCGTAGAGGAAGCGCTCCAGGCTCTGCTGGACCACCGGAGATCCGAAGGGGCGGCCGACGAGGCGCTTGCTGCCGTAGACGGTGTGGCGCGGGTTGAGGAGCATCTGGCCGCGGGCAGGGTGGCCCACCACCAGCTTGCCCCTGCCGTTGAGCGCCACCAGCGAGGGGATGGTGTTGTAGCCCTCGCGCGAGGGGAGGACGAAGGGCTTGCCGTGGCGGATGTAGGCGGCGCAGGAGAAGGTGGTGCCCAGATCGATGCCGATCACCGGGCCGCCGGCGTTGGGCTCGAACCCCGCCCGCAGGCCGGGCAGATCGAGCGCCGTCCGGTCGATCACCGGGGTGGGCTCCGGGGCAGGCGTGAGCACGGGGGCATGGCGCCCGCGGGCGGGCTGGCCCGGCACGCCGCAGAGCCTGTCGACGAGGGCCTGGGACTCCGCGTCGAGGTCGATGAACTGGATCCCCATCCCGCCGACGACGGGGGGCGACGCGTCGGGCCGATCCTGGGCCGCGTACTTCACCTCGCCCCTGGCGCGGATCACCGCGGTCCCGTCGGCGAGCTGGACCTCGAGCCGGAGGAGGGTGCCCACCGGCTGCGGGCTCCGCGTGCGGAGGAAGATGCCCCCGCGGCTCAGGTTGGTGGCGTAGCGCTCGCCGAACTCCGCTTCGGTGCGGGCGCCGACCCGGACACGCAGGACGATGGGGACGCGGCGGTGTACGCGGCGATCGGATGGCTGGTCGGGCAAGCAATCCTCGAAGGGAAGAGGGACCCCGCCGGGTCATTTTTCGAATATTCGCAGAGCCAAGCGACGGAGAGCAACCACGCCGAGCAGGCAGGCGCACGGCAGCCTCCGAACTCTCGTTTGACGTACACCGTTCGCCTGTGTACATACCCGCCTCCCCGACGCGGCCGGGGCGCATTCTGGACAGCGTGGAAGAGCAGACGGCGGCCGCCGTGTTCGGAGGGGACCATTCGGCCTCCCCGCGCGCGGTGAGGCCTTCGGAGGCGCCGGTGCTCGACCCCGACAAGATCCAGGAAGCTCTCACGTTCGACGACGTTCTCCTCGTCCCCGGCGAGAGCCACGTGTTGCCCCGCGAGGTGGAGACCTCCACCCGGCTGACCCGCGGCATCACCTTGAACATCCCGCTCCTCTCCTCGGCGATGGACACCGTCACCGAGTCGCGCACCGCCATCGCGATCGCGCAGGAGGGCGGCATCGGGATCGTCCACAAGAACCTCACCATCGAGGCGCAGGCCCTCGAAGTCACCAAGGTGAAGAAGTTCGAGTCGGGGATGGTGGTCGACCCGGTCACCATCGAGCCCGAGGCGCCCTTGCGCCGCGCCGTGGAGCTGATGAAGCGCCACAACATCTCGGGCATCCCGGTGACCCGGAACGGCTACGCGGTGGGCATCCTCACCAACCGCGACCTGCGCTTCGAGCGCAACCTCGACCAGCCGGTCGAGAAGGTGATGACCAAGGAGCTGGTCACCGCCCACGAGGGGATCTCCCAGGACGAGGCCAAGGCGCTCCTCCACGAGCACCGGATCGAGAAGCTCCTCATCGTCGACGACGAGAAGCGGCTCAAGGGCCTCATCACCATCAAGGACATCGAGAAGACCCAGCGGCACCCGAACTCGAGCAAGGACGGCTTCGGCCGCCTCCTCGTCGGCGCCGCGGTGGGCCCCGGCGTCGACCGGGAGGATCGGGTCGGCGCCCTGGTGAAGGCCGGCGTCGACGTGGTCGTGGTCGACACCGCCCACGGCCACCACGTCGACGTGGTCGAGGCCGTGCGCAGCCTGAAGCGCCGCTTCCCCGAGGTGCAGATGGTAGCCGGCAACATCGCCACCGGCGCCGCTGCCCGCGCCCTCGTGGACGCAGGCGTCGACGCGGTGAAGGTCGGCGTCGGCCCCGGCTCGATCTGCACCACCCGCGTCGTCGCCGGCGTGGGCGTGCCCCAGCTCACCGCGATCTACGAGGCCGCCAAGGCGCTGGCCGAGACCGACGTGCCGGTGATCGCCGACGGCGGGATCAAATACTCGGGCGACGTGGTCAAGGCGCTGGCCGCCGGTGCCCACTCGGTGATGGTCGGCTCGCTGCTCGCGGGCTGCGAGGAGGCGCCGGGCGAGGTGATCCTCTTCCAGGGCCGCTCCTACAAGCAGTACCGCGGCATGGGGTCGGTGGGCGCGATGAAGCAGGGGTCCAAGGACCGCTACTTCCAGGGCGACGTCGACGAGGAGCTCAAGCTGGTGCCCGAGGGCATCGAGGGCCGCGTGCCCTACAAGGGCTCGCTCTCGATGATCATCCACCAGCTCGTGGGCGGCCTCCGCGCCGGCATGGGCTACGTGGGCGCCGCCAACATCCAGGAGCTCCGCACCAAGCCCCGCTTCGTGAAGATGAGCTCGTCCGGCCTGCGGGAGAGCCACGTCCACGACGTGATCATCACCCACGAGGCGCCGAACTACCGGCGCGACTGAATCTTCCGGGGCCGCATGCGGCCCCTCGTTCTTTCTACCGCGGGCTGTTGCATGAGCGCCCGCTCGGAGCACCGATGCGCGATCCCCACAGCGAGCGGATCCTCATTCTCGACTTCGGCAGCCAGTACACCCAGCTGATCGCCCGGCGGATCCGCGAGCTCAAGGTCTACTGCGAGATCCACCCCTGCACCATGAGCGAGGAGGCGATCCGCGCCTTCGCCCCGAAGGGCATCGTGCTCTCCGGCGGTCCCGCCTCGGTGGAGGCCGAGGGGAGCCCCCGGCCGTCGCCGCTGGTCTTCGAGCTCGGCGTGCCGGTCCTCGGCATCTGCTACGGCCTGCAGCTGATGTCCAAGATGCTCGGCGGCAAGGTGGCGAAGGCCACCCACCGCGAGTACGGTCGCGCCGCCATCGAGGTCCTGGTCGACTCGGGCCTCTTCAAGGGCTTCAACCCCGGCGACAAGGCCGACGTGTGGATGAGCCACGGCGACCGCGTCGAGGCGCTGCCCGAGGGCTTCCGTCCCATCGCCCGCACGCCGTCGGCGCCCTTCGCCGCGGTGGCCTGGCCCGAGAAGAACTTCTTCGGCGTGCAGTTCCACCCCGAGGTGCACCACTCGCCGCGGGGCAGGGAGCTCCTCGGCAACTTCGTCTACGACGTCTGCGGCTGCTCCGGCACCTGGAGCATGGCGGCCTTCGCCGAGACGATGATGCAGCAGATCCGCGACCAGGTCGGCAACGGCACGGTGATCTGCGGCCTCTCCGGCGGCGTCGACTCCGCCGTGGCGGCGCTGCTCATCCACAAGGCGGTAGGCGACCAGCTCCGCTGCATCTTCGTCGACAACGGGCTCCTGCGCACCGGCGAGAAGGATCAGGTCCGCGAGGTCTTCCAGAACCGCTTCCACGTGCCCTTGCAGGTGGTCGACGCCGAGGAGCGCTTCCTGGCGAAGCTCGCCGGGATCAGCGATCCCGAGAAGAAGCGCAAGGCCATCGGCTACGAGTTCATCGAGGTCTTCGACGAGGCCGCCTCGCAGATCGAGGACGCCCGCTTCCTCGCCCAGGGCACGCTCTACCCCGACGTGATCGAGTCGGTGTCGTTCAAGGGGCCCTCGGCCACGATCAAGAGCCACCACAACGTGGGCGGCCTCCCCGAGAAGATGAAGCTCAGCCTGGTCGAGCCCCTCCGCGAGCTCTTCAAGGACGAGGTGCGCCAGCTCGGCCGCGAGCTCGGCCTGCCCGAGTTCATCGTCAACCGGCAGCCCTTCCCGGGCCCGGGCCTCGCCATCCGCTGCCTCGGCGATCTCACCAAGGAGCGCCTCGACGTGCTTCGCGAGGCCGACGTCATCGTGCGCGAGGAGATCGAGGCGGCGGGCCTGAACGACTCGATCTGGCAGTCCTTCGCCGTGCTGCTGCCGGTCAAGTCGGTGGGCGTCATGGGCGACGAGCGCACCTACGAGGAGACCTGCGCGATCCGCGCGGTCGACTCGGTGGACGGCATGACCGCCGACTGGTCGCGCATCCCCTACGATCTGCTCGCCCGGATGTCGTCGCGCATCGTCAACGAGGTGCGGGGCATCAACCGCGTGGTCTACGACATCACCTCGAAGCCGCCGGGGACGATCGAGTGGGAGTAGTCCTCCCGCTCGTTTGAAGTCTCCCCACGACGAAGGCCCGGCTCCCCGAAGGGAGGCCGGGCCTTCGTCGTTTCGAGCGGTGGGTCTGGCGCCTATCGGCTCGGCGGGCAGGCCCCGGCCCCTCGCCGCCGGGCGAAGGTCCGGGCGAGATCCGCCAGCGTCACGTCGCCGAAGCGCGCGAGCAGCAGCGCCTCCGCCTGCTCCATGGCGTCGCCGAGCGCCGCGTTCACCGCCTTCTCGACCAGGCAATCCGGGTTGTCCTCGGAGGTGCCGAGGGCGAAGAGGGGCGGTTCGCCCACCGCCCGGTAGACATCGAGCAGGGTGATCGCGTCGAGGGGCTGGGCGAGCGTCCAGCCGCCGCCGTGGCCCTTCTCCGAGCGCACGTAGCCGCGCTCCCGCAGGCCCGCCATGGTGCGCCGGACCACGACGGGGTTGGTGCCCAGCATGTCGGCGATCTCCTCCGAGGTGGCGGGACCCTCGTGGCGGTTCATGTGCAGCAGCACGTGGAGCATGCGGGAGAGGCGGCTGTCGCGTCGCATGGTCGGGATTCTCCGGAAAGAGCGGCTGTAGCACGACACAAAAGGAGTTACGAGATCGCCTTGACGGCGGTAGGGTCTCTCGTAACTTAAGGAGCGTCATGAATGGATGCCGGGGCATCGCCCGGCAAGGAGGAGGAGCCATGCTGCAGGACGCGATCGTGATCGGAGGAAGCTTCGCCGGCCTTTCGGCGGCGATGATGCTCGCCAGGGCCCGCCGCGCGGTGCTCGTCATCGACGCGGGCGCGCCCCGCAACCGCTTCGCCGAGCGCTCCCACGGCGTCCTCGCCCAGGACGGTCGACCGGGCGGGGCGATCCTCGCCGACGCGCGCCGGCAGCTCGCCGCCTATCCGACGGCGACGCTGGCGCAGGGGCGGGTGGTGGCCATCTCGGGGGCGGACGGTGCGTTCGTGGTGGAGACGGAGGACGGCGCCGCAGCCCGGGGGCGCAAGGTGCTCCTCGCCACCGGGATCGTGGACGAGCTGCCCGAGCTCCCCGGCCTCGCCGAGCGATGGGGCAGCTCCGTGCTCCACTGCCCCTATTGCCACGGCTACGAGGTCGGCGGCGGAGCGATCGGCGTCCTGGGCACGATGCCCGCCTCCGTGCACCACGCCGCGCTCCTTGCCGATTGGGGGACGATCACCTTCTTCCCCAACGGCATCGTCGACCTCGACGAGGAGGCGCGCGCGCTCCTCGCGCGTCGCAACGTGCGGATCGAGGAGCGGCTGGTCGCCGGGGTCGAGGGCCCGGGGCGGGAACTCGAGGCCGTGCTTCTCGAGGATGGCAGCAGCGTGAAGGCACGTGCGCTCTTCGTCGCCACCCGGGCGCGGATGGCGAGCCCGCTGGCCGATGCTTTGGGCTGCGCCTTCGACGAGACGCCGATCGGGCCGCTCCTGCACACGGACGCGCAGAAGCAGACCTCCGTCCCCGGTGTCTACGCAGCGGGCGATGCGGCCCACTTCCCGAGCAACGTGATGCTCGCCGCTGCCGACGGCGTGTTGGCCGGCGTCGGGCTGCACCAGGCCCTCGTCGCGGCGGGTTGAGTCCCGGCCCTTCGGGGCCCTCGCGTTCCGATTGCCGCTCGAAGCGCAGGCTGCTTTGCTCCTGCCCATGCTCACCACCATGCAGGGCCCCGCAGGGACCCTTCGGCTCGACGACGGAGGGGAGGGCGGCCTCCCCGTGATCTTCGCCCACTCGCTCGGCGGCCACCTCGGCCAGTGGGCCCGGGCCCTCGCCCACCTGCAGCGGAGCCGCAGGGCGCTGGCCTGGGATCTGCGCGGCCACGGCGGCTCCGAGCTGCCGGCGGACGGCGACCATTCGGTCGAGGCGCAGGCGGGCGATCTGCTCGCCATCCTCGATGGCCGGGGGATCGAGCGCGCCGTCTTCGTCGGGCACAGCCTCGGCGCGATGGTGGCGATCGCCGCGGCGGGGCGGGCGCCGGCGCGCTGCGCCGGCCTCTTCCTCGAGGATCCCGGCAGCGATCCGAGCCTCTATCCCCAGGCCCAGGTCGACCATTTCCTCACCGAGCTGGAGACCAATTACGAGGCGATGGTCGGCCCCTACTGGGAACAGCTCCTCGTCGGCGCCAGCCACGAGACCCGGCGCGAGGTCCTCGAGGCGCTCTGGGCCACGCCGCGGGAGGCGATCGTGCGCTCGTTCCGCGACCTCGGCAGCTTCCGGGCGATCGAGGCCCTGCGCGCCTTCGGCGGCCCTGTCTTCGTGCTGGCAGGCCCGCTGGGCTCGAGCCCGGACGCGCTGCAGCGCGTCCTCGGCATCCGCCACCAGTTGCTCGAGGGCGTGAGCCACTACCTCCACCTCGACGCGCCCCATGCGTTCGCCGATTCGCTCGATCGCTTCCTGGCGGAACGCCAGGGCTAAGGCGTTCCGGCGTGGTGCGAATCCTTTCTCCGGCCGGTGGGCTCTCACCCGCCAAGGAGGAAGACACGATGCTTTTCCGGCAGCTCTTCGACAACGAGACTTCCAGCTACACCTACCTGCTCGCCGACGAGGAGACCCGCGAGGCGATCCTGATCGATCCGGTGATCGAGCAGGTCGAACGTGACGTGAAGGTGATCGGAGAGTTGGGCCTGCGGCTGCTCTACACCGTGGAGACCCACGTCCACGCCGACCACGTCACCGGCGGCGGCGCGCTCCGCGAGCGCCTCGGATCGCGCACGGTGGTACCCGCCATCGCGAAGGTCCCCTGCGCCGACGTCGAGGTGAAGGAGGGCGACGAGATCCGCTTCGGCAAGTACACGCTGCGGGTCCTCGAGACCCCCGGCCACACCGACGCCTGTGTGAGCTACGTCGGCGAGGGCCGCGTCTTCACCGGTGACACGCTCCTCGTCCGCGGCTGCGGCCGCACCGACTTCCAGAGCGGCAGCGCCGAGGCGCTCTACGATTCGGTCACCGGCAAGCTCTTCCAGCTGCCGCCGGAGACGCTGGTCTACCCGGCCCACGACTACAAGGGCCACACGGTCTCGAGCGTGCTCGAGGAGCGCGAGCACAACCCGCGCCTCGCCCACAGGACGCAGGCCGAGTTCGTGGACCTGATGCGGAACCTCAAGCTCGCCCTCCCGAAGAAGATCCACGAGGCGGTTCCCGCCAACATGGCGTGCGGCGTGCGCGAGGGCGTGGCCCACGCGTGATCAGGCGGCGGGCAGGGTGAACCCGAAGGTGCTCCCCCTGCCTGGCTCGCTCTCCACCCGGATCCTGCCGCCGTGGGCCTCGACGATCCCCCGCGAGATCGCGAGGCCCCGGCCGGTGCCGTTGTAGCGGCCCGCGCTGCCGCGGAACCAGCGCTCGTAGCAGCGGGGCGCAAGCAGCTGGAACGAGGGCCGATTTCCGTTCGCAGTGAGTTTACATAACGTCCCTTAGCAGAACCTTCGTATATGGGGACGAGGGGGCCTGCGGCGGCCCCCCGGGCCTTGGGTTCACGGCACCACCGTCTCCACGTCGCAGGCAAAGCATCCGGTGTCGTCGCAGAGCGGATACGACAGCGCGAACGACCGCTCGGCCACCCGCGCTTCGGGACCACGAATCCTCGCGACCACCTCGCTCCTCGGGTCGCGCCGGATCAGCCACCGCCAGCGGCAAGCCGCACACGGGCGTTGCGGCACGGCGGGCAATTTTCGCTGCAGCTGTACGTGGGCTCGATTGCGTGCGTCGAACGGAGCCCCTCGGGACCATCCAGGACCAACTCGATTCGCTGCGGCATGCCCGCAAGCAGTGGTCCGCCCATTGGTTCGGCGATTGTGGCGCGCACATAGAGCGGCCCTTCCGGTTCGCACGTCGGCTGCGGACAGGACGCGCCCGCCTCGAACCTCCAGTACCGCGCATCACAAACACCCAGGTACGGAGGGCCGGCTTCCTGCCGGGGCCCTCCAGCCAGATCGATGTCACAGTGGATCGGCTGCCCGTCGGCCTGCAGCGTGACGGAATGGATCCCGCTGGCCCACGGCTCGGCACGTTCAAGCGCGACCACCAGCTCACTGAAGCAGACGCTCGCCGCGCAGCCCTCGTGGCTCCTGTCGGGGCAGCCACTCGCTCTCGGCTCCGAATCCCCGCAGCCGATCAAACCCAGCGTTCCCAGCAGCCACGCCAGCCCAACCCGGTGCATGGTCCCCTCCGCAATCGAGATGCCGCAACGATGTCGCTGCAGGTGCTTTGCGATCATGCGGGAGCCGACAGCGCCGACCAAGCAAGCTGCCGGGCGACGTGCCCAATGTCAGACCCGCCAGCGAATCTCTCGGGACCGGTTTGACGCGCTGAAGGTGCCGGTAGGTTTCGGATCCGTGGCCCCGACCGGGATGGGGACGACCTGGTTGTCATCGTCGTGCTGGAACACGAGCTGTTGATCGTCACGGTCTTCTGAGGAGTCTTCGAATGGAACGTTGCGCGACCTGCGGCGGCGGCCCCGTGGAACCGGGCGAAACGGAGCTCGAGCGTTCCGTCGGTTCGACGAGATTCTCGGCCCGTGTGCCGGCGACGCTCTGTCGTGCGTGCGGCGAGGCGTGGTTCCCGCGCTCTCGTCGATGGTGCTCGATCGCACCGAGGGCCGGACGACCACGGTGGACCGGCTGCGGTCCCTCTCCGATCCGCCGGCGCTTCCCGCGAAGGTCCGCCTCGCGCTCGCTTGACGCGCGCCACCACCCTTCAGCGCCCTGCCCGTTCCCATCCGAAGATCGTCTTCCAGTCCTCCTTCATGTCGACCACGACCCAGCCCTTCTCCGGCGCCGCTTCGAGCCCGCGCTCGAGCGTGTTGAGCCCGCTCTCCCGGTCGTAGGCATATTCGCGGGCGGCATCCGTCTGGTGCACCAGGATCCCCAGCCGCGCCCCGGGCTGCGACGTCGTCCACTCGAGCATCTCGTAGTCGCCGTCCGAGTTGCCGGCGGCGAAGATCGGCCGCCGCCCGATCACCTGCTCCGGCGGAATGCCGTAGACCGCCTCGGTCCAGGGCCGCATGAAGCCCAGGCCGCCGCCGGAGACGATGAAGGTCGCAAAGCCGTTCGCGCGCAGGTAGCCCAGGAGCTCGAGCAGCCGCTTCTCGCCCGCCGACATCGCCGCCTCGAGGTCGCCCTCGAGGACGCCCTTGTACGGCTGGCGCTGCTGCCACGCCGGATGCTGCGGCGCCAGCACCCAGACGCGATCGACGACGATGGCGAGCTGGGTGGGATGGGGCTCCTCCACCCAGAGCGTCCCGTCGTTGTCGAAGACGGCGATCCGCTCCGCCGCGGGCACGAAGCCCCCCTGGCCGGCACCGGGCAAGGGGCCACAAGGGGTGCCACCGCTCGCGGCAGCATCCACTGTGATCCCAGCTCCCGAGCAGGCGCACGACGCTTGGCCGCGCTGGCAATACCGGCTATGCAAGTCGCATGAGCACACCCATCGCCCGTCCCGAGGCGCAGGCGTCCGCCGGCAGCCTGCCGCGGCAGATCCCGTTCATCATCGGCAACGAGGCGTGCGAGCGCTTCAGCTTCTACGGGATGCGGAACATCCTCACCGCGTTCCTCGTGGGCTGGCTGCTCATGGGCACCGCCGACGAGCAGGCCCGCCAGGCGGAGGCGAAGGACGTCTTCCACATCTTCGTGATGGGCGTCTACTTCTTCCCCTTGCTCGGCGGCTGGCTCGCCGATCGCTGGTTCGGGAAGTACCGCACCATCCTCTGGCTCAGCCTCGTCTACTGCGTGGGCCATGCGTGCCTGGCGATCTTCGAGGGCAGCAAGACCGGCTTCTACACCGGCCTCTTCCTCATCGCGCTGGGCTCCGGCGGCATCAAGCCCTGCGTCTCGGCGTTCGTCGGCGATCAATTCGACCAGTCGAACAAGCACCTCGCCCGCGTGGTCTTCGACGCCTTCTACTGGATCATCAACTTCGGCTCGTTCTTCGCGTCGCTCCTCATCCCGCTCACCCTCGAGATCTGGGGCCCGTCGATCGCCTTCGGCATCCCCGGCCTGCTGATGTTCATCGCCACGGTGATCTTCTGGATGGGTCGCCACCGCTACGTGAACGTGCCGCCGGTCGCTGCCGATCCGCACTCGGTCACCAACGTGATCCGGACCGCGCTCTTCGCCACCCGCAGCGGCGCAGGACGCCCCGGTCTCGTGCTCTCTGCCTTCGGCCTCGTCCTCGGCGTCGGATCGCTCGGTGCCTACGAGCTCCTGGGCGGGATCGTCACCGCGATCTGCCTCGCGCTGGTGCTCATCCTCGCCGCGGTCGGCGGCGGCACCCTCATGCAGCTCGACCGCGCGAAGGGCATCCACCCCGACGAGGACATCGAGGGCGTGCGCGCGGTCCTGCGCCTGCTGGTGCTCTTTGCCCTGGTGACGCCCTTCTGGTCGCTCTTCGATCAGAAGGCCTCCACCTGGATCCTCCAGGCCCGCGAGATGGAGCTGCCGGGCTGGTCGTGGTTCAAGAACGCCTCCCAGATCCAGGCGCTCAACCCGCTGCTGGTGATGGCGCTCATCCCCTTCAACAACCTTGTGCTCTACCCTGCCCTGACCCGCTTCGGCCTGCAGGTCACGCCGCTGCGCCGGATGACCGCGGGCATCGCCTTCTCCGGCGTGTCGTGGGTGGTGATCGGCGGCGTGCAGCTCGCCATCGACGGCGGCGCGAACCTCTCGATCCTCTGGCAGACGATCCCCTATGTTCTCCTCACCTTTGCCGAGGTGCTCGTCTCCGCCACCGGCCTCGAGTTCGCCTACAGCCAGGCGCCGGCGAAGATGAAGGGCGTGCTGATGAGCTTCTGGACCCTCTCGGTCACCGTCGGCAACCTCTGGGTGTTGCTGGTGAACGGCGCCGTGCGCAACGAGGCGGTCGAGAGCGCCATCGCCTCCACCGGCATCGGCCTCACCGCCTTCCAGATGTTCTTCTTCGCGGGCTTCGCCTTCCTCGCCGCCGTCGCCTTCGGCCTCTACGCCAAGCGCTACAAGATGGTCGACCACTACCGCGCCGCCTGATCGCCTCCCGGGCTGGCGGCACGCCCATGCCGTCAGCCCACGACGCCGCGACCGATCCAGAAGGCGCCCAGGGCGAGCGATGCGAGCGAGGCCATCCGCCCGGCGCGCGCCATCACCCGCGCGCTCCGCCCGCCTGCCATCGAGAGCCGCGCCAGCGAGGCGGTGAGCGCCGTCATCGCCACGGTGCTGCCCGCCACGAAGCCGGCCAGGTAGTTGGCGGTGTGGATCCCCGAGCCCGCCACCACCGCCGGCAACAGCAGGAGCAGCGCGGAGCCGCCGCTCGCCCCGTGCACGAGGCCCACGACGAAGATCCCCCGCGGTGCAGGGCCGGGCTCGTGCGCCCGGCGCCGCCGCAGGCCGACGATCCCCATCGCCACCAGCGCCAGGCCGGCTGCTGCTTCGGCCCACCGGTCCATCCCCTGCAGCCTTGTCGCCGAGATCGACGCCAGGAGCGCGACGGCCCAGCAGAGGGTGCCGGCGCCATGCCCGAGCCCCCACCGCAGCCCCACCCGCCACGCATCCCGGCGGCCGACGGCGAGCGGCGCGAGGCTCAAGACGTGATCCGGACCTGCGAGCGCGTGGGCTGCGCCGGCGCCGATACCTGCCAGAGCGGCGATCAACACGATGCCTCCTGCGAGCAATCGCTCTGCATTCTCATTCTCAACTAACGACCAAAGAGCCAGGCCGCCCGGAAATCGGGCGACCGCTCCGCCGGACCTCAAGGCATGGCGCCGCCGGGGTGGACGCAGGTGATCCCGTTCGGCCCGCTGCCCACGAAGGTGCTGCTCCCCACCGTGCCGGTGGCCGTATCGAAGGACTGCACCAGCCCCGCCGCGGCGCTCGTGGTCCAGGCCCGTGCGCCGCCGTGCTCCACCACGATGCCGTGCGGCCCCTCCGCCAATTCGACGGTGCGCAGGAGCGCGCCGCTCCCGGCGTCGATCTCCCAGGCCCGGTGGCCCGCTGCGCCGGGGAGGAGCACCCCCTGCTCGGCCACCCAGACCGAATCCCCCGCTGGCGACGGATAGATCTGGGCAGGGCCCGCTGCGCCTGGAGGCAGGTCGAGGAGCGTGAGCGCCGACGTCCCCCGATCGAGCCGCGCCACCTGCGCCGTGGCTGCCAGGGTGGCGAAGGCGGCGCTCCCGTCGGGCAGCACCGCCACCTGCACCGCCGGCGCCGGTAACGGATGGCGCTCCACCGATCCGCTGGCTGCGTCGACCACGAGCAGCGCACCTTCGATCCCCATCCCGGCGACGAAGAGACGGCTGCCGTCCGGCGCCAGCCGCGTGCCATGCGGCCCGGCCCCGACCGGCAGCGCGACGGTGCGCACGACCCGCGCCGCCGCGAGATCGATCTCCAGCAGCGCGTCGAGGCCCCAGGCCGTCACCCAGGCGGTGCCGCCATCGATCACCACGTGCGCTGCGTGGGCGCCGACCCCGAGCGGGATCCGGCGCACGACCGAGAGCCTCGCCACGTCGATCCCGATCAGCTGATCCGGCTGCATCGGCATGCTTCCCATTCCCGCATGCCCGCCGGGATGGGCGGTGGCCCAGACCATCTGCCCGTCTGGCGCGCCCTGCACGTTGTGGGGGAAGTAGGCGATCGGCATGCCATCCACGTCGCTCGCGAGATCGATGCGAGCGAGCAGCTCGCCAGCGCCGTCCACCACCGCCACCACGCCGTCGCCCTCCACCGCCGCGAAGACCAGGGGCCCGTGCAGGCCGGGCGCGGCTGGCTCGTCGGCCGCGCTGCAGGCGAGGAGGCCGGCCACCAGCAGCAGCATCCAGCCGGGCCTCGCGTGGAGATCGACTTCGTTGCGGTCGCGCATGGATCGCGGAGATGCAAGGCGCTTGCCCACCCTTTTTCGCGGTCGATCGCTCCCCTGCGGAACGGTCCCGTGCGCCGACGGAACACGGGCGCTTCTCTGCCCGCGGCGCCTCGAGCGGCCCTGCGCCCCATCGCAGCACGAGCCCGGCCCGCCTCTTCCCTCGCCCTCGCCGGCCCCAGCGGCTACGTTGCCCGCATCGGCAGCCGGGCAGATCCGGCCGTCCCATCTTCCACAGGCAGGAAACGATGCAGGAACTCGACGCAACCCTCGCGCGCCAGACCAGCCGGATGAACGAATTGCAGCGCCAGGCGGAGAGCGAGCCCACCGTCGCCTCCCTCGACGCGCTGGCCTCGATCGCCTTCGAGCGCGGCGAGACCCTGGCTGCCCTCGGTCGCACCGACGAGGCGATCGGCGATCAGCAGCTCGCCACCTCGCTCCTCACCCAGATCGTCGCCGGCGCCGGCAGGGTCGATCTCGTCCCGCGGATGCGCAGCGCCGGCGAGCGGCTGCGCACCTTCCTGCAGCGCCAGGGGCGCGGGCAGGAGGCGTCGGTCCAGGCCCTCGGCGAGGCGCAGCTCCTCTCCCAGCTCGGCGAGGGCGAGCAGGCCCTGCGGCAGGTCGATCCGATCGTCGCCGAGGCGAAGGCCGCCCTCGAGGCGACGCGCACCGAGGAGGCGCTCGAGTTCTACGTGCAGGCGGCGACGATCCGCGCGGGGATCCTCTACGCGCTGCAGCGGCTCGACGAGGCCCTCGCCACCGAGAACGAATCGGTGGTGGCGGTGGCCTCCTTCGGCGCGGGGCAGGAGCCCTTCCTCTGCGCGCTCCGCACCAACCGCGCCCTCACCCTCGGCGCCCTCGGCCGCACCGACGAGGCGCAGGCCGAGCTCCTCGAGGTGATCGGCGCGTACGACGAGATGCTCGCCTCCCTGCCCGACGCCGACACCGTCGGCGGCACGGTGCGGGCCCACAACGCCCTGGCCGATCTGCTCTTCGAGCAGGGACGGGCCGACGAGGCGGTGGCGGCGCTGCAGCGGGTGGCGACCCTGGCCGAGCCCTTTGCCGACGACGCGGAGGTCTCTGCCCAGCTCCGCTCCATCGCCCGCAAGCGCGCGTCCGCCGCAAGGGCCGCCGGCCAGCTCGACGAGGCCCTGCAGCACACCAACACCTGGTGCGCCCTGGCGCAGACGCAGGCCGAGGCAAACAGCACCATGGAGAACGTCGAGGAGATGCTCGAGGCGGCCTACGACCGCGCCGTCCTCCTCCACGAGACCGGACGCCACGACCTCGCGCTGCTCGATGCCGGCAACCTCGTCTCGGCCTGGGAGCAGCTGGCGGGCCAGCAGTCCGAGCGCCCCGAGTTGGAGCAGCGGGTCCTCATGGGGCTCGACGTCCGCGAGCGCGCCCTCTCCGCGCTGGGCCGCCACGACGAGGCCCTCGTCGATCAGAGCCGCATCGTCGACACCTTCCGCCGCATGCTGCGGATGGGCGCCGCGCCGCAGCTCCAGCAGGGCCTCGCGATGACGCTCCAGCACCGGGCCGCCACCCACCGCGCCCTGGGCAACCTCGATAAGGCCCAGGCCGATCTGCAAGAGGCGCAGCGCCTCGGCGGCGGCGTGGTGCACTGACCGCCCGCTTCTACCGGGTCCCGCCCAGGCGGGACCCGCAGGTCTTTCAGGCCCCGCAGCACTTCTTGTGCTTCTTGCCGCTGCCGCACGGACAGGGGTCGTTGCGGCCCACCTTCGGCGCCAGCCGCACGCTGGGCAGCTGCTGCGCGTTCATCTCGTTCACAAGCCCGGCCATCGCCTCGCGATCGGTGAGATCGACGCCGCGCTGGTGGGCGAGCATCGCCAGCCGCTTGGCAGGCGCCCACCGGGAGGGATCGCCGATGGCGAGGCGGAAGCGGCCGAGCAGCTCGTCGACGTGATCGAGGAGGCGGCGGATCCGCTTCTCGTCCATCACCTCGAAGCTCTCGCCGAGGAAGCGGAGGAAGCGGCCGAAGACGCGGGGGAGCAGGAGCAGCTCCTCCTCGCTGTAGCTCACCTTCTTCGGCACGTAGACGAGGAGGAACTCCTCCACCTCGGCTGGGCTCCAGGCCACCGGATCCGCCTCGCTCGCCTCCTTGAAGTCGAGGGCGTGGACCGCCACCGACTCCGCCAGCTCGAGATCGCGCCCCTGCGCCTCCTCCTCCTCGAGGAAACCGTAGACGATCACCTCGTCCAGGGAGTCGATCTCCGGATGCGGAAGCTGCAGGCGCACCTCGGGGAGACCGTCGTGGCTGCTGGTCTCGTCCGCCTCCTCCGGCAACTCGGGGTGCTTCTCGACCAGATCGACCACCGCCTCGGCGAGCGCCGTGGCGAGGACGTGGTCGAGTTCCTCGAGCTCGCGGGTGAGGCCGTCTTCGTCGAGGGCGAGGAGCGCCGGCACCGCACCCGGCGCCGCCGCCTTCCAGCCGTACCGCTGCAGCTCCGCGCGCATCGTCGGGCCGAGATCCTGCTCCTGCTCGAAGCCGAGGTGGAGGAAGGGGCCGACCGGCAGGCCCTCCTCCTCGGAGACCGCCTCCACGAAGGCGAGGTAGGTGTCGACGTCGGGGAAGAGGGTGAAGCCGCGGGCCTCCTCCTGCGCGCCGATGACGATGAGGCAGCCGCCCTCGATCCCCAGCTCGGGCACGTCGACCGCGAAGACCTCCTCCTCGGCGGCGACCTTCCAGGGCTGCGCCTGGAAGAAGCGCCGCGCCGCACGGAAGAGCCGCTCCACCCGCTCCGGCGGGATCGTCCCCTCCGCGGTGTAGCCCGGCATCTGCGGCCCCTCGGCGAGGAAGGCGGCGAGGTTCTCCTCGAGGGGCCCGAGCTCCGGCGTGGGCCCCACCGCGATCGAGACCGGCCCGCCGGCTGCGGCCCGCACCGCGTCGACCCAGGCCTCCTCGGCGACGCGCAGCGCGGCGGGGCGCCCCTCGCTCCGCTCCAGCGCCTTCTGCAGGGCGCCGGCAAGCGCCGCGGCTGCATGCTCCGGCCTGCAGAGCTCGGTGGCGAGGAGCTGATCGTTCTTCACGTCGAGCCAGACCGCGACCGACGGGCGGAAGGCGGCACCCTCCTCCACCACATCTCCCGTCGAGGCGATGATCCCGCCGACCCACTCGTTCGCTGCAGCCATGGTTTTCGAGCCTCCGTGCTCCGATCGTCCTAGCGCAGCGGCGGCGCGCACGCCACGTCCATGACGTTCGCCGCCTGTCGCTCCGGACTGGCGCGAGGGCCCCTCGGGGCCAATTCACGGTCGACCGCGGGCCGTCGCCGTGCTCTATCTCCCGCTTCAACGTGGAGGTAGGAAATGGCGGATCTGCAGGCGATTCTCGAGCGACAGACGAGCAAGGTGGAGGAGCTGCGGCAGCAGGCGGAGAGCGAACCCACCGTGGCGAGCCTGCAGGCGCTGGCCTCGATCTACCGCGACCGGGCAGAGACCTTCGCCGGCCTCGGCCAGCACGACGAAGCCCTCGAGGATCGCCAGGCGGCCGCCACCCTCCTCGCCCAGCTGGTGCTCGGCGCCGGGCGCGACGATCTCGTCGAGCATTTCGTCGACGTGGGCGAGAAGCTCCGGGAGCAGCTCGCCTCCCTCGGCCGCAAGGACGAGGCCCTCGACCAGGCCCTCTCCGAGACCCAGGTCGTCGCCGCCACCGGGCAGGCGGCCCGGGCGATCGCGCAGATTCGCCGGGTCGTCGGCGAGCAGGAGGCGGCGCTCCGCCAGGAGGCGAGCGTCGAGAACCTCGACCGCCTGCTCAAGGCACTCTCCGTGCTGAGCGGCACCCTCTTCGCCGCGGAGAAGGCGGAGGAGGCCCTCGCCGTCGAGGATCGGGCGGTGGACGCGGTTCGCGCCTTCCAGCCCGAGCAGCCGGACCGCCTCGCTTCCGTGCGCTCCAACCGCGCGCTTACCCGGGCAGCGCTGGGCAACACCGACGAGGCCCTCGCCGAGCTCGACGAGGTGGTGGCGAGCTACGACCAGCTCGTCGTCGGTGGCGACGGCACCCATCTCGCCGCTGCGGCGGAGGCCCGCTCGCGCCGGGGCCAGGTGCTCCTCCAGCAGAACAAGGTCGACGAGGGGATCGCCACGCTCCAGGAGACGGTGGCCTTCGTCGAGCTGCACGCGAAGGAAGGCGACCAGGAAGGCGCGGCGCTCCTGCGGAGCACGCTCCGCCACCTCACCCAGGCGGCGCGCAGCGGCAGCAAGCTCGACGAGGCCTTCGTCGCGGCGGAGCGGTGGGCAGCGCTGGCCCAGACCCTGGCAGACCAGGGCGGCGATCTCACCAGCGTCGAGGAGCTCCTCGAGGCCGCGACCGAGCGGGCGCTCGTGCTCCACCTCCTAGGCCGCAACGACCTCGCCTTCGAGGACGCCAACCAGATCGTCGAGACCTGGGATCGGCTCGCGCAGGCGCAGCCCGGCCGCCTCGACGTGCTCCAGCGGGTGATGATGGCCCTCGATCTGCGGGAGCGGATCGCCGGCGCCCTGGGCAAGCACGAGGAGGCGCTCGCCGATCAGACGGCGATCATCAACATGACCCAGCAGCTACTCCAGCGCGGCGCGCCGCCGCAGCTGATCCAGGGGCTGCTGGTCAGCCTCCAGCGCCGGGCGGCGACGCTCAAGGCCCTCGGCCGCAACCTGGAGGCGCAGCAGGATCTCGACATCCTCAAGCAGCTGGTGCAGCGCATGACCCAGCAGCCCCCTGGCGGCGGTGCGGGCCCCGGTGGCGCCGGTGGTCCTCTGGGCGGCGGCGCCGGTGGCGGTGGGCTCGGCGGTGGCGGCGGCACCTCGGGCGGCGGGATCATCATCTGACCCGCGCCTCGATCCGGCGGGAGCTGCCGCTCCCGCCGATGCGTGGTAGACCAAGCGCTTCTCCACCATTGCCCGAGCGGATCCGCCCCATGCCGAAGCGCCACCTCCTGCCCCTCCTCATCGCCCTCGCCTGCAGCGCCGGTTGCAAGACGGAGCCTGTCGCGCCGGAAGCGCAGCAGGGGGGCGGCGGCGCCATGGGACAGGGGGGAGCGGGGGTTGCCGCCCCCACGCCGCCGCCGGAGCCGGTGGAGGCGCCCTTCGAGGCAGCAGCGGTCGACCCCGCGGGCAACCGCGCCTCCATCGCCGCCGAGGGCACCACCGAGAACGTGCCGCCGGACGCACGGCTGGAGCTCACCTCCCCGCGGGCCTTCCGCACGCTGCGGGTGCGCCTCTTCGACGAGCGCGATCGCCTCGTCCCCTCCGCCGACGAGATCGCCATCGGCCAGGGGACCACCATCCGCCTTGCGCCGAACGAGCCCCTCGAGCCGGGGGCGAGCTACCGGATCCTCGTCGACGACGCCCGGGAGAACTTCCCCCGCGACATCGAGGATCAGGCCTGGGCCCCCCGCGACTTCCGCTTCAGCGTCGCCGCGCCGAGCGACGGCGCTGCCGGCGCCCCCGCCCCCTGACAACCGCAGCGCACCTGTCGTATCGTCCCCCTTCACCTACGCATCGGGGGAAACGATGGGCCGCCTCGCGCTCCGCCCTGCAGGCCTCCTCGCCGCCGCCCTGCTTCTTGCTGGCTGCGGCGAGCGGGTCGTCGAACGGAAGGTTTTTGTCGAGGTCCCGGTGTATGCCGGTCCGATCGCTACCGCTGCTGGCGGTAGCGGCGGCGCCGGTGGAGACGTCGGCGGCGGCGAGGCCGGAGGCGGAGGCGGAAGTGGAGGCGCCATCGGCGAGTCGTGTGATCCTGCCGGACCGCGCCAGCGCTGCTTCGCCACCTGCTGCGCCGACGTGGTCCTGCCCGACGTCTGCATCGACGGCGCGTGGGTCTGCGAACCCGGCACCCTGGCGATCGACGATCCCAGCTGCATCGACGCGAACTGCGCCTGCGATCCCTTCTGGATGCTCCCGGGCGAGGCCTGCGACGAGGCCGGCAACCGCACGTGCAACCTCACCCCGGAGACGATGCCCGCCGCCTGCGAGGCAGGCATCGCCTGCCGCGGCTGCGAAGGCTTCACCGGCCCCGTCGAGAGCGGCGCCTGCCGCTGCGAGTGCATCGACGACGCGGTCCACTGCACCCTCTCCGACGTCGAAGGCTGATCGCCCCCGGCAACGTCAGCGAGTGAATCGGACGCGGATCGGCGGCGAGCTCGCCAGCACCGGCTCTCCCGCTGCATCGAGGGCCGGCTCGAAGCGGGCGGCCTGCGCGCAGCGCCGGGCCGCTTCACCGAAGCCGTTCCCCGGCTCCGAGAGGATCTCCACCGAGACGGCGGTTCCGTCGGGCCGCACCACCGCCCGAAGCAGCACCTCCTGCGCCACCGCACGGACCGCACGGGCGTCGTCGGGCCACGGGCAATCCCAGTTGCGCCCCGGCAGCTGCACCGAGCGCGCGCGGCTGCGGGCGCCGCCGGTCCCCACCCCGACCGCGCCGCCGGGCGCCACCACATCTCCCCGCGCCGCGACCGTGTTGGTCCCGGCGGACGCGGTCACGCCGCCGACGTAGGCCTGGCCCTCGCCCGATGCGATGTCGAAGCCGGTGAAGTCGAGGATCTCGGGTTCGTCAGCTGCAGCCACCACCTTGCCGGCCTGTGCCGGGGCGACCGGGCCCGGCGCAGGCGCTGCCGCTGGTGTCGGCGCTGGCGCAGACGCAGGCGCAGGCGCGCGCACCGCAGCCTTCGGCGCCGGCCGCACGGGCTCCGGCTCTGGCGCCACCTCCGGCGCAGGTGGCGGAGGAGGCGGGGGAGGCGCGGCGGCGATCTCCACCACGTGGAGCGGCTGCGACTTGCGCTCGACCACGCTCTCCCCGCGTGCAGGCGCCAGCACCAGCCCGCAGGCGAGGAGCCCGTGGATGCCGACGGTCGCCGCCACGGCGACGCCGCGACGCCGCCCCGCCCCTGCACGGGAGGGCGGCAGGGCCACCGCGCCGATGCTCGGCTCAGATTCCGCCACCGGCGCCCCCCTCCTCCGGCCACGAGGTGCCGAATGCCACCCGGACGATCCCCGCCTCCTTGAGGCGGTCGAGAACGCCGATCACCCGCCGGTGCGGTACGTCGCCGTCTGCCTGGATCACCGCCCGCAACTCGGGGGTCGCAGCGAGCGCCGCCTTCGCCCGATCGAGCAGCGTCTCGTCCCGGGCGGGCTCGCCGTCGACGAGGAGCGTTCCGTCCTTCGCCAGGGTCACCGCGAAGATCGTCTGCAGTTCCTCGCCTTGCTTCGCCTGCGGGAGATCGAGCGGCACCGCGGGCTGCACCACCATCTTCGCCGTGACGATGAAGATGATCAGCAGCACCAGGGTGATGTCGACGAGGGGCGTGACATTGATCCCCTCGATGATCCCGTCGCGCTGTGGTCCGCCGCCGGCCATGTCAGGCGACCTCCCGCCGCTGCTGCCGCACCTCGGCGAGGGTGACCCGCTCCGAGCTCAGGTAGGCGAGCACCAGCTTGGTGAGCGCCTCCGCGTCCCCGACCATGCAGGCGATCCGGCGCTGGAAGTAGTTGTAGGCAGCCACCGCCGGCAGGGCCACCGCGATGCCCACCGCGGTGGCGACCAGCGCCTCGGCGATCGCCGCCATCACCGCGGCGGAGGCGGCCTGCCCTGCAGCGGCGCCGGCGGCGCCCTCGGTCCCGAGGGCGTCGAAGGCGAGGATCACGCCGATCACCGTGCCGAAGAGGCCGACGAAGGGGGCGTTGTTCCCGAGGGTGCCGAGGTAGGCGAGGCGCTTGTCGAGGACCGCGCGCTCCACCGCCATCGCGCTCTCCATCCCGCGATGCGCCGCCTCCGCGCCGTGGTCGGCGAGGCGCAGGCCGGCGATGGCCACCCGCGCCGCGAGCGAGGGCTCCCGCTCGAGGAGCCCTTGGGCCTCCGTCGTGGCGCCGCGGGCGAGCGCCGCGTCGAGGGCGCCGGTGAGGGCCCGCAGATCGGCGCTGCGCGCACGGAAGACGAGGGCGCGCTCCACGATGACGCCGACGCTGCCCACCGAGAGCGCGACGAGGAGCCAGAGCACCCAGGCGGTGCCGGAGGCGACGAGGAGGTTCTTGAGGAAGAAGACGATTTCCATCTGTCTCTCGCTCGGGCGTGGACGCCCGTTCTCACGCGACGTGCCCGTCATGCACTCTGTATCTGCAATGCATTCTCAACTTCAAGCGAGCAGGACTATCCGCGATCTTCCGGTCTGCGGCAAGGGGGTTGCTCCACGCACGGGCAGGATCGGGTGAAAACCACCCGGCGCGACTACCGGTACCGGCCCCGCAGATCGAGCAGGATGCGGCTCACGTCGTAGAGCACCTCGCCCCGCTGCCACACCTCGCAGCGCGGCAGCTCCAGCCCGCTCTCGTCGACCATGCGGTTGTAGGCCAGCTCGAGCAGCGGCCGGAGCTGGATCGCGTCGTAGAGGTTGTACTCCACCAGCCTGCAGAGCGCGTTCGCGTCCCGGGTAGCGGTCCACCGCCGCCAGAGCCGCACCGCCTCCCAGCCGTCGACCCCCTCGACCTCGCCGGGCCGGGTCAGCCCCATCCGCTTCTCCAGCGCCTTGAGGCCGCCGCGCTCCCCGAGACGCTGGTAGACGAAGCGCAGATCGACGTGGATCGGCGGCCGCACCAGCTGCGGGAAGGCGCGCCCGAGCACCGGCAGATCGAAGGAGGCGCCGTTGAAGGTGACCACGATCCCGTAGCCGGCGAAGGCTCGCGGAAAGGCCTCGAGGTTCACCCCGCGAACGAAGGCCTGCGGCCCCTTCTCGCAGTAGAGCGCGATCGCGGTTACCGTCTCCGAGTCGCCGTCGGTCTCGATGTCGAGGAAGCAGGTCTCGCTGGTGAACCGGGGCCAGAGACGCCAGCGCTCGTTCACCGGCAGCACCCGCGCGAGCCCGGCGAGGTCCCGGCGGGCGAGCAGCTCCTTCGCCTCGTTCACCGCGCCGCGGAGCCTGGCGTCGAGCTTCGGCGAGAGGATCGGCCCGTCCGCAGGCAGATCGTCCCAGCTCCGGAAGCCCTTCTCCCAGAGCTCCCGCTCCCGGGAGGGACCGATGCCCGGCATGCCGCGGAACGTCGCCGTGATCACCTAGGCGAACTCTCCCGCAGCCAGCCTCGGGAGCAGCGGCACGTCCGCTTCACAGAACTCCATCCCCGGCAGCCGCGCGCGCTCCACCCAGGCGAGCTGGTGGGCCTCGTGTGGCTGGGGCACCGCGTCAGCCGCCATCGCCGCGCGGTAGAGCACCAGCTCCACCGCGAGGTCGGCATATTCGTGCACCACGCTCCACAGCCGCTCGCCCACGGAGACGGAAACGCCGAGTTCCTCGGCACATTCCCGGGCCAGCGCCGCCTCGTCCGCCTCGCCGGCCTCCACCTTGCCGCCGGGAAACTCCCAGAGCAGGGCCCGGCTCTTGTCGGGCGGCCGCTGCTGCACGAGGACCGTGTCGCCGCGCGTGAAGAGCGCAGCCACCACCCGGACGCGCTTCTTCATGGCTTGAGGGCCGTGCGCAGCGCGTAGAAGTAGCCGAGGTTGGAGAGCGCGTAGATCTCGCTGCCCCGGGCCGCCGGCGCCGAAGCGAATTCGGAACCCGGGTCGAAGACCCGAAGTGGCCTGCCGGTGCTGCGCTCGACGAACATCATCCCCGGATCGCCCGAGAGCACCACCAGCTTCTTCACCACCAGCGGCTGTGTGGTCCAGCCCTTGCCGAGATCGATGGTCCAGACCACCGCGCCGGTGCCGGCGTGGAGCGCCCAGGCGTCGGCGCCCCCGACGAAGAGCAGGTCGTCGTCGAGGGTGAGCGAGGTGGCGCCGCGGGTATCGGCCTGCCAGCGGGGTTTGCCGTTCTCCGCGTCGAGGGCCCAGGTGCCCTCGTTGTAGACGGTGACGTAGAGCGTGCCTTCCCGGTAGACGGGGACCGCATCCGAGTCGGGGAATTTGTCGATGTCGCTGCGGGCGAGCTGCGACTGCCAGAGCAGGCGCCCGTCCTCCGGGGAGAGCGCCACCACCGCGCCATCCGAGAACCCGGCGTAGAGGCGACCGGCGCCGATGGAGACGCCGGTACCGCCGCGAACGCTCAAGGTGCTGCCGGTGTCGCGCCGGTAGACCCAGCGGGACTCGCCGGTCCGCTCGTCCAGGGCGTGGACCGCGTCGTGGTCGGTGCCGACGAAGACGAGGCCACCGTCGACCACCGGCTTCTCCAGCACCTCGGCGGCGACGAAGGTCGACCAGAGCACCGCGCCGTCGAAGCGCGCCACCGCGTGGAGCGAGCCATCGGCGCCGCCCAGGTAGATCGCCTCGTCGGTCAGGAGCGGCGTCCCGGTGGCAGCGGCCCCGATCGACGTCCGCCAGATCTCCCTGCCGGTCGGGGTGAGGAGGCGGACCACGCCGTCGCGGGTGGCGACGACGATCTCACCGGTGAGGTCGTCGACGGCGGGGCCTGCGATCTCCCGGGGCTCGTACTCGAGGAGCCCGCGCTCCACCAGCTGCTGCCGCCAATCGATCTCGAAGACCTTGAAGCGCGACTCGAGCAGCGGATCGGCCCTGCGCCCGTAGGCGAAGGGGACGCGCTGCGCGCTGGCGCCGGTCGCCACCAGCGCGGCGGCGAGCGACAACCCCGCTGCGAACGTGCGCAGACCGACGCCCATGGATCACTGCCCTTCGTTGGCGGCAGCCGCTGCAGGCGGGTTGGCCGGCGGGTGCAGGCGGTTGAGCTGGGTGAGCCGCTCGGTGGCGAGGCGGGCCACGGCGCCTGCGCCGAAGTCCTTCTGGATCTCCTGGTAGGAAGCCCGGGCCTCGTCCCACTTCTGCTGCTTCTCGAGGAGCCGGCCCTTCCCGTAGAGGGCGCGGTCCTTGTACGACGGCGCCTCCTCTCCGAAGCGCTGCCATGCCTGGGTGGCCTCGTCGAGCTTGCCCTGCGCCTCGAGGGTGAGCGCCCGGCCCTCGAGGGCGAGGAAGCGGAGCTGCGCCTGGCGATCGGCCTTCTCGAGATACTCGTCGTAGAGCGCGAGCGCCTCGTCGTACTGGCCGAGCTTGAACTTCGCGTCGCCGAGGGGCAGCGCTGCAGCGATGGCGGTGGTGCTCCCCGCGTGCTCGGTGCGCACCTCGGTGAGCGCCGTCACGATCGCCTGCTGCTTCTCCTGCTCGGAGGCGAAGGGCTGCTCCCCGCCGGCAGCCTCGCCGCCGACCGGCCGGTCGACGAGCTCCAGCGCCGCGGAGAGATCCGAACCCGCCTCGTTGCCCGCCGGCCGGCGCTCGCCGCCGCCGAAGGCCAGGCCGATGATCAGGATCACCACCAGCAGCGCGCCGCCGCCGATGGCGACCTCCTTCGGGTGGTCGTGCATCCAGTCGAAGAAGCCGGTGGCCTCCTTCTGGAATTTGTCGGGACCCTGCAGATCGCGCTTGCTGAGCTTGTCGGCCAAGTTGCCTCCGGGGCGCGCGGCCCAGGGGAGCCGCGCGAGGGGGAGAAATCCGCGCAACCGTAGAGAAAGCCTGATGGAAGGTCAACGCAGTTCGGGCCGCGCCGGCGGTGGAAATCGCGGCTTTCGCCGGGCCTGGAGGCGCTTGACGCGGGGCGCACCCCTCTGTTCCCATCCGCCCCCGATGCGCCTCCTCGCCGCCACCCCGATCCTGCTCGCTGCCCTGCCCGCGGCCGCAGCCCCCGAGAGCCCCCTGCGCCTCGGGGTCGAAGGTGGCATCGCCTGGTACAACGCCTTCCCCGACGAGCTGCTCGGCCCCGCAGGCCTCGTCCGCCTCCGCACCCAGCTCGGCGACCGCTTCCTCGCCAACGTCGCCCTCTCCCACCTGCGTCAGCCCTTCGAGGGCCGCGAGCAGGTCTCGACGATGATCCCCCTCACCCTCGACGTCCGCCTCGACCGGGCGCCGCTCGCCCCCTACCTCGGCGGCGGCGCGGCGCTGATCCACGTGGACGGCGCGGGCTGGGATTGGGGCACGGTCTTCGAGGTGGGCGTCGAGTGGGCCTTCTCCGAGCGCTGGGCCTTCTCGGGGCAGGCGACCTACACCGGCCACCAGCAGGCCACCGTCTTCCCCTACTTCAGCAGCCTCACCTTCGGCCTCACCGCCTCGGTGCTCTGAAGCGCAAGAAGCCGCGGCCCGGGAAGGGACCGCGGCTTCGCGTCGGGAGCCAGGAGGTGGCCCGAAAGCTACCTGCGCCGCTGCGGCTTGCGGCGCGCGCTCTTCAGCCGGGGCGAGGACTTCGCCAGCGAGGGGCGGATCTGCTTCTTCGGCGCGGCGCGGAGCGATGCCTTCTTCTTGAAGACGAGCCGCATCGGCACCTGCAGCCCGAAGACCGAGCGCAGCCGGTTGGAGACGTAGCGCTTGTACTCGGGCGGGATCAGGTCCGGCCGGTTGGTCTGGATCACGAAGGTCGGCGGGCGGATGCCGACCTGGGTGATGTAGTAGACCCGGGCACGGGCGCCGCGGACAACCGGCAGGCCGTGGTGGTTGGAGATCTCCTCGAGGAGCTTGTTGAGCATCGGCGTCGGCACGCGGCTCGAGGCCTGCTCGAAGAGCTTGCCCGCCTCGGTGAGCACCGCCTTCACCCGCTCGCCGGTCAGCGCGGAGGTGAAGATCACCGGGCAGTAGGCGAGGAAGGGCATCCGCCAGACGAGGTTCTCCTTGAACTCCTCCAGCTTCTGCGGGCTCTGCTCGATCTGGTCCCACTTGTTGACCACCACGAGGAGCGGCTTGCCCTGCTCCTCGGCGAGACCGGCGATCTTCGCGTCCTGCTCCACCGCGAACTCGGTGGCGTCGAGGAGCATCACCACCACGTCCGAGGCCTCCGCCGCCTTGAGCGAACGGAGCACCGAGTAGGCCTCGACCTTCGCCGCGATCGACCGCTTGCGCCGGATGCCGGCGGTGTCGGTGATCACGAAGTCGCGCCCCTTGTGCGAGAGCGTGGCGTCGACCGGATCGCGGGTGGTGCCCGCCACCGGCGAGGTGACGAAACGCTCCTCGCCGATGAGCGAGTTGACGAGGGTGCTCTTGCCCACGTTGGGGCGACCGATGATCGCGAGGCGAATCGGCCGGTTCTCGGGCTCCTCGCCCTCCTCGCCTTCCTCCGGCTCGGGAGGCAGCGGCTCGGGCAGCGCGCCGATCACCGCGTCGAGCATGTCGCTCACGCCGCGGCCGTGCTCGCCGGAGACGGGATAGACCCGCTCGAGGCCGAGCGAATAGAACTCCGCCAGGAAGCCCTCCTCCTCGCGCTTCCAGGAGTCGATCTTGTTCACGGCGAGGAAGAGCGGCTTGCCGCTCTTGCGCAGCATCGCCGCGATCTCCTCGTCGACGCCGGTGGGGCCGGCGACGCCGTCCACCACGAGGACCACCACCTGCGCCTCGTCCACCGCGAGCCGGGCCTGATCGCGGACCTGCTGGATCAGCCGATCCTCCGCGTCGGGCTCGAAGCCGCCGGTATCCACGAGGATGAACTCGCGGCCGTCGTGCTCGGCGTCGAAGTAGTTCCGGTCGCGGGTCACGCCGGGAAGATCCTCGACGATGGCGATGCGCCTGCCGACGATGCGGTTGAACAGGGTGGACTTGCCCACGTTGGGCCTGCCCACGATCGCCACCACGGGCTTGCTCTTCTCGACGTTCAACTCGAATACCCCAGGCGCCGCAGCGCGTCCTCGCGCTCGCTCCAGCGCGGTTCCACCGTCACTTCGAGGGAGAGGAACACCTTGCAGCCGAGGAGTCTTTCGATCTCCAGGCGCGAGGCGGTCCCGATCTTCTTCAGCATCTCCCCGCGCTTGCCGATGATGATCGCCTTCTGCGAATCCCGCTCGACATAGATGCGGGAGAAGATGCGCACCAGCCCCCTGCCCTCCCGTTCGCGCTCCGCCTCGTCGAAGCTCTCCACCACCACCGCGGTGCTGTAGGGCACCTCCTGCCTGGTGGAGCGGAGGATCTGCTCGCGCACGAACTCGGAGACGAGGAAGCGCTCGGCCACGTCGGTGAAGACGTCCTCGGGGAAGAGCGCCGGCCCTTCGGGCAGCTGCTCGCCGATGAGGTCCACCAGCGCCTCGACCCCCTCGCCCTTCAGGGCGGAGAGGGGGAAGATCGCCGCGAAGGGGAGCGCGTCCTTCCAGGCCTCGATCACGGGCAGGAGCTCGTGCCTGGGAAGCGTGTCGATCTTGTTGATCCCCAGGATCACCGGCTTGCCCGCGTCGCGGAGCTTCTCGACGATGAACTGGTTGACCTCGCCGATCTCCACCCGCACGCCGGAGGGCGCCGCGGCGTCGCGGACGAGGCCCGGCTCGATCAGGTAGAGGACGCAATCGACCTCGGGCAGCGCGCCCAGGGCCTGATCGACCATGAAGCGGTTCAGGCCGCCACGGGCCCGGTGGATGCCGGGGGTGTCGAGGAAGGCAACCTGCAGGTCGGGGCGCGTGAGCACGCCGAGCACGCGGTTGCGTGTGGTCTGGGGCTTGGGGCTGACGATGGAGAGCTTCTCTCCCAGCACGCGGTTGAGCAGCGTGCTCTTGCCCACGTTCGGTCGCCCGATGATCGCGCAGAAGCCCGACCGATGGGGCGCTGCGTTGCGCTTCTTCGCCAAAACTTTCACCAAGGCGCCCGATTGGCCGGCCGCCCCTTGCACGAGCAGGCGTCCGCTTACGGACGGCTCTCGGAGATGATCACCCTCTCGAGCACCACCGGGTGCTCGGGACGGTCCTGTGCCCCGCGGCTGACGCGGGCGATGGTACGCACCACCTCCATCCCGTCGATGACCTCGCCGAAGATGGTGTGGCGGTTGTTGAGCCAGGGCGTCGCAACCTCGGTGATGAAGAACTGCGAGCCGTTGGTATCCGGTCCCGCGTTCGCCATCGCCAGCAGCCCCGGCTTGTCGAACTTCCTGCCGCTGAACTCGTCCTCGAACCGATAACCGGGTCCGCCCGTTCCGCGGCCCAGCGGATCGCCGCCCTGGATCATGAACTCCGGGATCACCCGGTGGAAGACGCTGCCGTCGTAGAGCGGCCGCCTCGCCTTCTCACCGGTCTTCGGATCGGTCCACTCCTTCGTGCCGGTAGCGAGGCCGACGAAGTTGGCCACGGTCTTCGGCGCCTCCTTCGGAAACAGCCGGACCTTGATCGGGCCCATGCTGGTCTCGAGGGTGGCAAAGAGCTCGTCGCCGTTCATTCGCTTACCCTCCAGCCCGGCGGCGGAGGCGCGGGCGCGGCAATCTAGCGGGGCATCCCTGCGAATCGCAAGGGAAAGGTGGGGCCGCAGCCGCGGGCTGTCAGCCTTCGTCCGTACCCTCGCCCGCCTCGCCCCCGGCCAACTCCTCTCCGAGGGCCTCCAGGGCCGAGCGGGCTGCCAGCTGCTCGGCGTCCTTCTTCGAGCGCCCCTCGCCCCGGCCGTAGACCTTTCCCGCCACCGCGACCTCGACCACGAAGGTCTTCGCGTGGTCGGGACCATGCTCCTCGAGCACCCGGTAGCGCGGCGTGGCCTTCAGCCTGCCCTGCGCCAGCTCCTGCACCTGGGTCTTGTAGTCCCGGTCGACGCCGCTGTCCGCGAGCTGGGCGAGGGCCTCGCCGAGGAAGCGGTCGACGAAGGCGAGGGACTCCTGCAGGCCGCCGCCGAGGTAGATCGCCGCCACCACCGCCTCGAGGGCGTCGGCGAGGACGCTCGGCTTCTCCCTGCCGCCGGTCATCTCCTCGCCCCGGCCCAGGAGCAGGAGCTCGCCGAGGCCGATCCGCCCAGCGACGGCGGCCAGCCCCTGCTCGTTGACGATCGAGGCCCGCAGCTTGGAGAGCGTGCCTTCCCTTGCCTCCGGGAAGCGCTCCATCAGCCGGTGGCTCACCGCGAGATCGATCACGGCGTCGCCGAGGAACTCGAGCCGCTCGTTGTCGGCGATCCCCTCGGCGCGGTGCTCGTTGACGTAGCTCTTGTGCGTGAGCGCCGCCTGCGCCGCCTGCCTGTCGGCAAGGCGCATCCCGAGCCGCTTCTCGAGAGCCTTCACCTGATCGCTCAAGGACCTTTCCCTCTGCGCCACCGGGCGCTTTCTGCTAGGGGATCGGCGCCCCCGCCTCACGCGTGGGATCCGGCCATCCGGGGAAAGGAAGGACTTACCAGACCCATGAGGATCTTGTCGCCCGCTCTCTGCGTCGCAGCCGCCCTCGCGCTGCCCGGCCAGGCGGCCGCCTTCCAGGGCTCCAGCTTCCAGCTCGCACAGGCAGGCACCCCCGAGGAGATCGAGGAGCGGGCCAGGTCGCAGCGCGCCAGCACCGGAAAGACCGCCCCGGGTACCGACGAGCCGGTGGCCCTCTCCGCGGAGCTCGCGACGGCGTTGAGCCGCGGCAACACCGAGAGCTTCCTCGCCAGCGGCAGCCTGCGGCTGGTCTGGGTCTTCGCCGACCGCTGGGTCTCCGAGACCCGCGGCACCGCGCTCTACCAGGAGGACGACGAGGGGGCGATCGCCAACAAATGGGGCCTCTTCGAGCGCGTCGATCGCTTCCTCAGCGACAGGCTCTCCGCCTTCGCCGCAGCGGGGATCGAGCGCGACGTCTTCGCCGCCCTCGACTACCGCTACTCCGGACAGCTCGGCGCCAGCTACCTGCTCGTCGAGAACCGCGACCCCGCGAAGGACGATCTCCTGCTGGACAAGCTGACCTTCGAGCTCGGCGCCTACGCCGCCCGCGAGGACTTCGTCCTGCCGCCCAACGCCGAGCCGGGAACGGTCCTCGAAGAGGAGAGCCGGGACATCGTCGCAGGCCGCGCCGCCCTCGCCTACGAGCACTCCTTCCGCCGCGGCACCAACGTCGGCGTGCAGATCGAAGTGATCCAGGACTTCGTCGACACCGAGAACTTCGTCTTCAACGACACCGCCTACATCGCCGCGGGGATCGTCGAGGGGTTGGCCCTCAAGGTCGCTTTCACCCACCGCTACGACGCGCAGCCCGCCAGCGAGGAGCTCGAGGAGAACGACCTCCTCCTCACCGCGGGCATCGTCGTCAGCATCTGAAGCAGCGAGCCGCAATCGGGATAGGGGCCGGCAGTTTTCTGCTGCCGGTCCCCTCCCACACCACCGGACGTGCGGGTCCGCATCCGGCGGTTCGGTTGGTTGAGGTGCTACG